>JAOPYC010000103.1 GCA_025964795.1 Marmoricola sp. | reverse complement strand
ACCAGGGGCTCGCCGAAGCACTCCAGCGACGAACAGCCGAGAAGGTCAACGAGAAGGGTGTGACCGTTTCTACCGAGGACCTTGGCACCTGGAAGCTTGAGTTCCCAGAGTCCGCCTAGACAACTGGTCGTGATGCGGCCCAAGGTGCCACCATGCGCCGCGATCGGGCCATGAGACTCCGTGGTACTAGTTGTCGGGGGTGCTGGGGATGCGGCCGCCCAGGCACGCCCATCGGGGGAACGACCTCACGACGGTCCCATCAGTTTGGGCGGTTCGACCCGGCGCTGGGCACCACCCACCTTTGGGTCGCAGATGCCCGAGGGCGACACGAACGCAGACTCACCCTGGCCCGGCCGACCTGGTGGCACCGGTCGGCCGGCCCTGACAACGGCAGCTGGCATCCAGGAGGTTCCTTCCTGGTCACCGAGCGGCGAGCAGATTGCCTTCGACGCCTTCGACCCCGCCCATCCGGTCTTCAGCACAGTCTTCCTCCATCGCCGAGTCACGGCCTAGCGCCACTGCTCCCCAGTCGGCCGCCACGGCTCGTGCTCGTGGGAGAGCCAGACGGCCTCGGGGTCGAGGGCGCGGATCAGCCGCTGACCTTCGGTGCTCGGCTCGTCGAGCTCGGCGAAGAGGACCGCCGTGTCGCCGGCGATGACGACCGGGCGCTCCCCCGTCTTGACGACCACGACCTGCGAGCCCCGGGTGTGACCCGGCGCCGGAACGAGCCGGACCCCTGGGAGCAGCTCGAGCTCGCCGTCGACGGGCACGTACTCCACTCCAGGTGCCTCGACCCACTCACGGATCGTGTAGTCGTCCTTGGTCCGTGCGTCGTCGAGCTCCTGGCGCTGGACGTAGGTCGGCTTGCCGGCGAAGAGGTGGTTCCCACCGCAGTGGTCGAAGTGCAGGTGCGTGTTCACCACGACGTCGATGCTGTCGACGTCGAAGTCCGCCCGACTGCTCAGCGGGGTCAGGCGTGGATCCATGTCGGCCACCGCCGGGTGCAGCTGGGTCAGTCCGGTGTCCACGAGCAGGCGCGCGTCGGGATGGTCGATCACGTGGACGTAGACCGGCATCCGCTCGCCCGCGGCCAGCAGGTCGGCCACGAGCACCTTCGTGACCCGTGCGGTTGAGCCGTCGTACCCGACGCGGTTGTCCTGAGCCATGGACCCGAACCTAGCCATGCCTGCTCGAACCCGTCGGGGGTGGTGCGAGACGATCACCGGGTGAGCCCCTCCATCCGACCACCGCACTCGATCGTGCTGCTCGTGGGACGGGAGGACTACACCGCGCCGACGTCCTTCGCGGGCGCTACCTCCATCGCGACGACCGACTGCATCGCCGTGGCCACCCTCAGCCCGGTCGACGGGCCGACGTCCGTCTCCGTCGCGCCCTCCGCCGACGAGCCGGGGCTGGTCGCGCTGGGTGACTACACGATCGAGTCGGAGGGGCTGGTCTCCGTGCGTGATGTCTTCCACCGCGAGCACGACGCCATGGGGGTCGAGTCGGGGTACGTCGAGGTGCGGGTGCTGGCCAACCGCGCCGTGGAGCCGGACGAGGTGGTGTTCGTCGTACGGCCCGGTGGGTGGTGATCGCGAAGTCGTAGCCCACCGAGCGATGACCATGAACGTCGGCGGCCGTGGACGCGCACGGGACGGTGCTGGAGACCTTCCGCGCGGTCGAGCACGACGGTGACTGCTGCATCTCGGAGATCGACGTCCTGCGCGGCGACTTCTCCCAGTTGCTGTACGACGACACCAGCGACGACTTGGAGGTCTTCGGGCCCCGTGAGCGCCTCCGTGTGAGAGCCAGTGCCAGGTCCTACTTCGCCTCGCTGAGCTCGACCATGGCGTCGTAGAGCTGCGTGTCGGTCATGGGTGGCTCGGGGATCGGATGAGCGCGCTCGGCCCGGTAGGCGTCGAGCATCAGGTGAAGCTGGCGTCGCCACGCGGTGGGCGCCTGGGCGCTGGTGGCGTCGATGATCCGACCGTTGGACCAGATGAGGTTGACGATGTCGGCCTGGGTGATGTCCGAGCGAGCCCGGCCGGCCTCCTGGGCCCGGGCGAGCACCGTCTCGATCTGCTGGCACATCACGTCGTGGATCTGCTCGGTCTCGTCGTTGCCGGGAAAGCGCCGCGAGAGGAAGTCGTTGAAGCCCCGATCGCCCGCCTGCACCGCGAACAGGTTCTCCAGGTAGGCGACGAACCCCTCCCACGGATCCTCCATCTCCACGGCCGAGGTGGCCCCGTCGACGAACTCCTGGAGCTGCGGCCGCAGAGCGGCCATGAGCAGGTCCAGGCGCGTGGGGAAGTGGCGGTACAGCGTCCCGATGGAGACTCCCGCGCCGCGGGCGATCCTCTCCAGCGACGCGTCCACGCCCCGGGCGGCGAACTCGGCCCGCGCCGCCGCGACGAGCTTGTCGCGACTCTCGCGGGCGTCGCGACGCAGGGGTCTCCGCACCTGCTCGACGTCGCCCGGGCTCACCCGCACAGCCTACCGGCTCCGTCGAGCAAGTCGAGGCGCCCCTCCGGAATAGAATGAGGGACCCCTCCGGTTATGCCGACGTCTCAGCGACCCGGTGCCGCAGCTCGGCACCGTCCACCAACAGAAGGGCACCACCATGACCACCATCAGCATCATCGGCTCGGGCAACATGGCCACCGCCATCGGCACGCGGGCGGTCGAGCACGGCCACACCGTCGAGCTCCTGAGCCGCAACGCCGGCACGGCGCAGGCGCTGGCCGACAAGATCGGCGCCGGAGCCACCGTGGGGACGTACGGCGCCCGCCCGGCGGGCGAGATCGTCATCGTGGCCGTCCTGTACGGCGGCGTGGTCGACGCGGTCTCGAGCTTCGGCGACGCGTTGGCCGGCAAGATCCTCGTCGACATCTCCAACCCCTTCAACGCCGACGCCGACGCGCTGGTGACCCTCAGCTCCGCCGCTCAGGAGATCGCCGCCGTCGCCCCCCAGGGCGCCCATGTGATCAAGGCGCTGAACACGATCTTCGGTCACGTCCTGGCCAAGGGCACACCTCTCGACGCCTTCATGGCGGGCGACAGTGCGGAGGCGAAGGCCACCCTCGGAGAGCTCCTGGGCAGCCTGGAGCTGCGGGCCCTCGACGCCGGAGGACTGCAGGCCGCCTCGCTCCTCGAGTCGGCCGGACTCCTGCTGATGGGGTTGGCCCGCAACGGCGCCGGCTTCGAGCTCGCCCTCGGCGCCGAGGTCCGCTGACGTCGTTCCCGAGCACCAGCTAGCCGGCAGCGGCCAAGGTCCGCACCTCGCGCAGCTCCGGGTCCCAGCGGCGAAGGACGTCGAGCGACACCTCGATGGAGGTGTGACCGATGACCTCCAGGGCCTGCGCGAGGTCGGTCCGCGGCAGCCGGCGAGCCAAGGTCAGGTGCGGCAGCCAACCGGGGTGCTGGTGGCCGACGGTGGCGGCACGCAGGTCGAGCACCGCGCGGGTGACCTCGTCGACCACGTCGACGGTGCGCACCAGCGTGACCAGCGGACCGCCGAACACAGCGACACCCGACGTCACCACGGTGACGGGAAGCAGCTCCCCCAGCAGGGCGACCGCACGTGTCTCCTCGACTGCGGTGATCGAGGCGAGGGCGATCACGGTCAGGTGCGGGGTGTTGGTGGCTCCTGCATGGTCGAGCATCGAGCGGAGGCCGGCGTCGTGCAGTGCCTGCCAGTCTGCCCGGATCGCTGCTTCCCCACCAACATCCGCCACCAGCTCGAGTGAGTGGAGTCGGGGCACAGAAGACAAGGTAGCGCGCCTGCGCCACCTGGCCCGGGTTGCCGGATCAGACCCGTTTCGCGCGGTTCGAGTCCTACCCTGAGTCACTGGTCGTCACCCTGACGACCCGGACCAGGAGGCACCTGATGGGCTACGGACTCGGAATTGCACTGTTGGTGATCGGGCTGGTCCTGGCCCTCGCCGTGAACGCCTCGGTCTCGGGAATCGACGTCCAGATGCTCGGCTGGATCCTGGTGCTCGGCGGAGTCCTGGTCCTGGTGCTGACCGGGGTGCAGCTGAACATGCGCCGGCGCACGACGGCGGCGCGGGTGACCACCCACGCTGACGGCAGCCAGACGGTCAGCGAGCGGCGAGTCGTCTCCGACCCGCCGCCTCCTTCCCTCTGACGCGTCGTCCGACTTTCTTGCGTCCGCGTAGGTAACGCAGACACCGAAGCTGAGAGCATTGCTGCGGCTGACATGCGGTCCGGACGGCGATGCGCATCGAGGCGGTGGACAGAACCACAGCATCCACGCCGCGGTGGTCGACCTTGTGGGCAAACGATGGCCGGTTCCGGCGCGGTCTGCATACCGGGCGGCGTACGCGATCGACGACAAGACCTCGATCAACGTGAAGGCAGGCTCCGGGATCGCTAGCGGACGACGCGGATGCTCCGGGTCGTGTGCACGGCCGGGGCGACCGGGTCGCGGTAGAGCACGTCGATGGTCGTGGTGCCGGTGTGGCGGAGCCGGAACCTGAGCCGCACCTTCCCGTGGTTGCTCCGATGCAGCGTGGCCGCTGCCAGTCGCCGGTGGGTGGCCACGTCGCGCACGATCACCCGTCCGCGCGGTCGCGCGCGGTTCGACAGGGTGACGGCGATCCTGAGGCGGACCCGGTGACCGGCGTGCACCCGGTGCCGGTTGAGCCGGGCCCGCAGCGTCGCTCGCACACCGGGGTGGGTCACGACCGGAGGGCTCGTCGGGGCGCCGAACGTGCCACGAGCCTGCAACATCTGGGCGTAGGCGGTCTGCCCCAGCCTGTTCGGGTGGTACCAGACCTCGATGGCGTCGCCGTCGCCGACCTGGTTGACCCAGCGGTCAGCGTTGCCCATGGGTGTGGCGGCGTCGGGCTCGTGGCCGGCGAACTTCTCCGGCACGCCCGCGAGGAAGCTGAGCTGTCCCGGGTGGCCGGCGTTGACCCCGGGGACGATGGCGGCGATGGCGGCGTCTCCTGCTGAGACGAGGGACCGGACCTCGTCACCGGCGGCGTACCCCGGCGGGTCGCTCAGCGTGAAGTCGTTGTCGGTCTGCAGCCACGGATAGCCCAGCTGCACCAGCTTCGCGTCCTCGCGCAGCCCGTGGGCTCGGATCGCGGCGATGTCGGTGCGCAGGCGCTGCTGGATCTGCGGCAGCAGCGCCCGAGCGGTGTCGACCCGGCCCTTGCAGCCGCTGGAGGTGCGGACCCCGACGACGAAGCAGTCCTGCACGATCGAGCTGAACCCGGCGTCGTTGCCACCCATAGTGAACAGCACGAGGTCGACGTTGCTGTTCACGAACCGCGCCTGCGGGCGCAGGTTGCGGGTGCAGTCGTAGGAGACGACACCCAGGTTCACGCTCGTGGCGTGATAGGTCCAGAACTCCTCGTCGGGGAAGGCGTGCGTGTTGCAGGGGTCGCGGCGCGCGAGGCTGGCATCCGCCTGCGCGGTGGTGGTCACCCCCGCGGGGGCGGTCTCGACCTTGCTCGCGGTGTCCATCACCCGGGGCGAGGTGATGTCCGCGGTCACCCCGCCGCTGCAGGCATGGTTGACCAGCCGCACGGGTTGGCCGCTCGCACGCAGGGCCGCGGCGTACTTCTCGCTCCAGTTGACCCTGCTCCGACGGCACCCGTCGGGGCCGTAGGTCTGCACCGCGCCCGAGTCGTCGGTGGCACCGTTCCCCGCGGAGTAGGAGTCGCCCAGCACGAGGATGTCGAGCGGGGCGCGGCTGCTGGTGGCGGCGACCGCGCTGTCGGTCGCCGGGGCAACGAGGAGACCAGCGAACAGGGCACTGGTGGTCAGGACGAGCGCCAGACGAGCCGGGCGAGATGGCATGCGTTGCCTCCGAGACAGGGTGTGGTGTCGGTCACAGCGCACCGGCAGCTGGACCGTATCCCAATGTCGTCGGATCGGTGGGGGCGCACGGCCTCAGTTGAGATCCTGGCCCACCTCGTGAGACAGCGTCTCCTCGAAGACCTCCACTCCGGGTTCTCGTCCTCGCACCAGTGGTGTGGCGCGACGAGGATCGAGCAAACCCTGCGATGAGTCTGCGCACGCGACCAGGTCTGTTTCGTCATGGCAACCGTGGTGATGCACGCAGTGGTGTCCGTTGACGGCTTCATCGCCGACGAGAACGATGACGTGGGGCCGCTCTTCGAGTGGTACTTCAACGGCGACCTGCCCATCGTCGGCGAGGCGGCCGAGGAGACGCACGTCCCCTTCCGGCTCGGGCCGCGCTCGCACCCCTATGTCACCTCGTTCTGGGGCAGCATCGGCGCCACCGTCCAGGGGCGGCACCTCTTCGACCTGACCAACGGGTGGGAGGCGTCGCCGCCGGCCGGTGACCACCTGCTCGTGGTGTCCCACCGGCCCAAGCCGGAGGGCTGGCACCCCGAGGCCGACGTGCCGTTCTTCACCGACGTCGCCGACGCCGTGACCGAGGCCCGGGCGCGCGCCGGGGACCGCGTGGTGGCGCTCTGTGCCGGCGACGTCGGTGCTCAGGCGCTCGCGCTCGGCCTCGTGGACGAGGTGGCGATGGACGTCGTGCCGGTCGTCTTCGGCCGGGGCAAGAAGTACTTCGGCCCGGTCGAGTCGCAGCACCTGCTGGAGGATCCCTACGTCGTCCTCCAGGGCGACCGGGTGCTGCACCTGCGCTACCGGATCCGAGCGTCTGACCGGTCGAGCGTCAGGCGATGACGTGGGCGCGGCCCCGTTCGACCCGCGCGGTCAGGTAGTAGCAGGCGACCGCGGGTCCACCGCCGTACCCCTCCGGCAGGTACGGCGCTGGCCCGGTGACGTCCTCGGCCGTCCACACGCCCGCCCTCGCCAGCCGGTCCACCACGGCCTGGCACGCGCGGTCGTCCCACAGGTCGTCGCGCTGGGTCACCACCACCACTCCCCCGGGCCGGGCCACCCGCGCGAGCTCGCGCCACACCGCCTCGACCTCGGGGAGGTAGGTCATCACGCCGACGCAGACCACGGCGTCGACGCTGTCGTCCTCGAGCGGAAGTCGCTGCTGGAGGTCGGCCTGCTCGACGGCGCCGTAGGCGCCGCCGTCCCGGGCGCGCTCGAGGGACGCCTGGGAGATGTCGAGTCCACGGATCACCCCGGAGAAGCCGCGGTCGCGCAGAAGTCGACCGACGAGGCCCGTGCCGCAGCCGACGTCGAGCACCGAGGTCGCGTCGGGATGACGGGCGAGCACGGTGTCCGTCACCACCGTGGGCGCCCGGTAGCCCCACGCGGCCAGGTCGTCGTCGTACGCCATCGCCCAGTCGTCGTAGCGCTCGGCGATCGCTCCGGGGTCGCTCGTGCCGGCGTCCAACCAGTCGCCGATCGGGACCTCGTCGGCAGCCATCGCGCCAGCGTCTCACACGTCGCTCGGCGCGAGACCCCTCCGCTGCAACGTCCTCAGCGCCCGCGCCAGGGTGCGCACCTGTCGGTCGAGCCGGCGCATGGTGACACCGCCGGGATCGGAGTACGGCGCGAGCCGGGCCCGGTCCCGCAGCAGCTCGCTCTCGGCGTGGGTGAGGGCTGCGTAGACCCGCGGATCGGGGTCGAGACCCTCGCGCCGACGAGCGAGCTCGGCCGCCACGAGGCGGATCGAGGTCAGCTCGACGGGGTCGAGCCGGTCCGGCGACCGCGGCCGGCGCGGGCGCAGCCACAGCCGGTCGACCCAGGACGGTGAGATCGCCATCGACGCCTGGGTGAGCGCCCGCTGGAGGGTGCGGCCGTAGCCGCTGTAGAGCCCGATCCACACGGCGAGGTCGTGCAGGGCGTCGCGGCGGGCGGCGGCGCCGATCGCGCTGTCGTAGGGCGCGACCGGGTTGGTCATCGCCACGCTGAGCAACGGCATCAGGGCGGTCGACTTCGACAACGTGCGCAACCGGGCCGGGTCGGGCGGGTCACCCGGGTCGGTCAGCTCGAACCGTGCGCTGAGGTCGGCCCGGACGACGTCGAGGGCACCGCGGAACCGGGTCTGCTGCTGGCGCGGGAGGTGCTCGGCCACGAAGTGTGCGTAGGTCAGCAGCAGGTAGGCGTTCAGCTCCACGTCGTCGGTCTCGGGCTCGGGGAGGGACTCCGGGACGGACAACCGCCGGTCCAGGCTCCCGAACAGCGCGCGCCCGACCGCCGTCGCCACCGTGGCCGAGCCCAGGTAGTTCTCCATCGGATGGCGCGCCCCGGGCAGCACGATGTCGAGCACCCACGGGAACCGGTGCGAGATGCCACGCAGGCCGGTCACCGGGTCGGCACCGCCCCACACGTTCAGCCACCAGGCCACCTGGGGCAGCGGCTCGCGGAGCACCTCCAGCCGATCGCTGCCCCGGTGCACGCCGATGATGCCCGCGGGAGAGCCGACGGTGATCACGCCGACCACCTCGATCCCCGCGGGCAGCCGTGTCAGCAGGTCGGCGGCGATCACGGTGCCGAGGCTGTGCGCCAGCAGCACGACCGGTCCGGACGCCGGGAGGGCGGCCAGCACGCGGTGCAGCGTGTTCGCACGGGTGGCCTCGTCGTCGAGGTAGCGGCGGGCCTGCGGGATCGCCTTCATCACCGCGGGGACGGTCTCGGCGGCCAGCGGCATCCCCCATCCGGCGGCGTGGACGCCGAGCGCCCGCTCGAGGTCCGCAGTGGACCGCTCCACCCGCCACCGCAGGTCGTCTCGCTCACCCCGCGACAGGTGCGGCCGCGTCTGTGGCGGCAGCGGGTGCTGCTCGTCTCCGGGATAGCGCAACGTGTTCGGGTACTTCGGCGCCCGGCAGTCGACGCCGTCCGCGAGGCCCGGGTAGCCCACCTGCACCAGCGCGTCGCTGAGCACCTCGCGCCACGCGTCGTCGTGCTCGGCGCCGATGCCGTGGAGGTAGACCAGCGTAGGTGTCATCCGGCGACCACAGGCTCCAGGAGGCTGCGGCTAGCGGCTGAGCAGGACCGAGAGACCGGCGCCGACGCCGGTGGCGACGAGCGCCACGATCAGCACGAGCGCGACGAGCCTGGTGTTCATGACGACCTCCTCGGTCCTCGGGTCAGCCTACGGCGTCAGCCTCGGCGCCCGACGAAACTGGCCCAGACAGGTGATGCGCAACCGCCCTGATTTTGCGAGCATCGAACGCATGAAGCGACTAGTGGTCTGCTGCGACGGCACTTGGAACAAGCCCGACAACGAAACCATCACCAACGTCGAGAAGATCGCGCGCACGGTGCAGAGCGATCCCAGGGCGGCCGGCGGCGCCTACCAGCTCGTCTACTACGTCAGCGGCGTCGGCGCCGGGAGCTATGCGGCTGACCGGCTCCTGGGCGGCGCGTTCGGGTTCGGCCTGTTCCACAACGTGATCGCCGGCTACCGGTTCCTCGCCCAGAACTACGAGCCCGGCGACGAGATCTTCATCTTCGGCTTCAGCCGCGGTGCCTACACGGCGCGCTCGGTGGCCGGCATGGTCGGGCGCGTGGGCCTGCTCACCAAGGAGGCGCTGGTCGAGGAGCGACTGCCTGCGGCCGTGCACCACTACCAACGGACCGCCCCGGTCGGTGGTGCCTTCGGCGAGAGCGTCGAGGAGTTCAGGCACGACCACTGCCACCCTGCCGCGGTGGACTTCCTCGGGGTGTTCGACACGGTGGGCGCCCTCGGCGTACCCGGCTTCATGCGGCACGCACCCGGCTTCCACGACGTCCAGCTGAGCGCCCAGATCCTGCGCGCCCGGCACGCGCTGGCGGTCGACGAGACCCGGCTGAAGTTCGCGCCCACGTTCTGGGAGGCCCCGGAGAACGTGGCCGACGCCCCCACCGAGGACTCCCGGGTCAAGCAGGTGTGGTTCGAGGGGGCGCACTCCGACATCGGCGGCGGCTACCCGCAGACCGGGTTGTCGGACACCGCGCTGCTGTGGATGGTACGCGAGGCCCACGGGGCCGGCCTGGTCTTCGACGTACCGCTGCTGGACCACTACGTCGACAGCGGCTCCGACCCGGTCCGGCACAACCCGCTGAGCGCGATGTTCAAGGTCGACAACGCCTTCCTCGGGGCCAAGCTGAAGCTCGGGGGGAAGAAGAGCGCGGGAGCGTTCAGCGGTGGGCTGCGGCTGCTCACCAACGAGCGCGCCCTGTCCGTCCGGGTGGCGAGCAGCGCCGTCACCCACTTCCAGCAGGGTGGCTACGCCCCCGCGAACCTCGAGGCCTTCGCGGGCGCCACCAACGGCTTCGAGAACATCGTCGAGCCCGTCACCGGGCTGCCCGAGGACGGCGTCGACTTCAGCGTCCTCGGCCAGCCCCCGACCCCACCCGGCTGAGTCAGCGGGCCAGTGTCGCGTACGGCTCGCGGGTGTAGACGAACGTCGCGCACTCGAGGTGGTCGACCGTCCCGTCCTCGCGTCGTACGACGTGGAGGGTCTCGCCGTGGTGGTAGCCGGCCAGGCCGAGGATGCGGTCGCCGGACAGGCCGAACTGCTCGGCCAGGGCGCCGCGGGCCAGGTCGCGCCACTCGAGGCGGTCGTCGTTCCAGCGCACCTCGTAGGCCGAGTTTCCCCAGTGCCAGTAGCCCAGCAGCTCCCGTGCCCACCCCGGCACCGACTCCGCGGGACGCCACGGCTTCATCGCCGCAGGCGTGTGGTCACCCAGGAACGCCAGGGCCAGCTCCGAGCCGGAGAAGCCGGTGGTGGCATTGGTCAGGGCCACCACGCCGACGTGGTTGAGCGGGTCGGCGAAGGCGGTCGACTGGAAGCCGGGCATCGAGCCGGTGTGGCCGGCGAGCACGCCGGCGGCGTACGGCACCAGGCGTACGCCGAGCCCGTAGTCGATCGCCGGCGGCACCGGCTGCCGCATCTCGGCCAGGGTCCGCGGGGCCAGCACGTCGGGGTCGCCCTCGCCGACGAAGCCCGCGAACAGGGCGAGGTCGGACAGCGTGCTCCAGACCTGGCCTGCGGGCGCCATGGCGCCGGTGTCGTGCAGCGGCTCCTCGGTGAGGGTCGAGGCGAGGTGGTGCACGCTCAGCCCCGGGGCGTACGGCGCCTGCGGGAGGTACGACGTCCGCGCCATCCCCAACGGGTCGAGCACCCGCTCCTGCACCAGCGAGAACCACGATGCACCGCGCAGCCGGGCCACGGCCTCGCCGAGCAGCCCGAACGCGAGGTTGCTGTAGTGGTAGTGCTCCCCCGGGCCGAACACGGCCCCGGACCCGTCGTTGGCCGCGAGCAACTCGTCGACCGAGACCCCGGGAGACCGCTCCCACCAGGGCCCCGCCGGCTCGCTCTGCATCCCGGAGACGTGCGCGAGCAGCGAGCGCACCGTGGCCGACGCGTAGCCGGTCTCCGGCAGGAACCGCCCGATCGCGTCGTCGAGGGAGAGCAGTCCGTCGTCGCGGCACTGCATCACCAGCACGGCCGTCATCGTCTTGGTGATCGACCCGATCCGGTACTGCGTGTCGGTGTCCGTCTGCGCCCCGGCCGTCCCGGTCCAGACGAGGTCGCGCCCCGACAGGACACCGGCGACCACCGAGGGCAGGCGGCGCTCGGCCTGGTAGCGGTCGAGGACCGCCTGGTAGTGGGTGTCGCGCATGCTCAGGCGAAGGCCTCGGGGGGCGGGCAGGCGCAGAACAGGTTGCGGTCGCCGTAGGCCTGGTCGATCCGGCCCACCGGCGGCCAGTACTTGTCCGGGTCGGGACCGGCCGGGAACACCGCCACCTCGGTCGAGTAGGCGCGGTCCTGCTCACCGACCAGCACCGAGGCCGCCGTGTGCGGGGCCCCGCGCAGCGGTGAGCTCTCCGGGGTCCACTCCCCTGCCTCGACCCGGGCGATCTCGCCGCGGATCGCGATCATCGCGTCGCAGAACCGGTCGATCTCCCCCAAGTCCTCGCTCTCGGTCGGCTCGACCATCAGGGTGCCGGCCACCGGGAAGCTCATCGTGGGCGCGTGGAAGCCGTAGTCGATCAGCCGCTTGGCGACGTCGTCGACGCTCACCCCCGAGGCCTTGGTGATCCCGCGCAGGTCGAGGATGCACTCGTGGGCGACCCGGTCGTTGTGCCCGCGGTAGAGCACCGGGAAGTGCTCGGAGAGGCGCTCGGCGATGTAGTTGGCCGAGAGCACCGCCACCGCGGTCGCGTCGGTCAGCCCCTCGGCACCCATCATCCGCACGTAGGCCCACGAGATCGGCAGGATCCCCGCCGAGCCGTAC
The DNA here is from genome assembly GCA_025964795.1 of Marmoricola sp. Lineage (GTDB taxonomy): Bacteria > Actinomycetota > Actinomycetes > Propionibacteriales > Nocardioidaceae > Marmoricola. The sequence continues at coordinate 22,953 of JAOPYC010000103.1, read as the reverse complement.
GGCGCGGCGCTGATCGGTCCGATGCCGGTGCGCTTCTCCGCCTCCGGGTGCATGGCGTGCGACGGGAGGTAGGGCGCCAGGTGCTCGCGCACGCCGATCGGGCCGACGCCCGGGCCACCGCCGCCGTGCGGGATGCAGAAGGTCTTGTGCAGGTTCAGGTGGGACACGTCGCCGCCGAACTCTCCGGGGTTGGCGTAGCCGAGCAGCGCGTTCAGGTTGGCCCCGTCGACGTAGACCTGGCCACCGGCGTCGTGGACCACCTCGCACAGGTCCACGATCGTGTCCTCGTAGGCGCCGTGGGTCGACGGGTAGGTGACCATGATCGCCGCGAGGTCGTCGCGGTGCTCCTCGCAGTGCGCCCGCAGGTCGTCCATGTCGACGGACCCGTCCGCCGCGGACTTCACGACGACGACCTTCATCCCGGCCATCACCGCCGAGGCCGCGTTGGTGCCGTGCGCCGACGACGGGATCAGGCACACGCGCCGCTCGCCCTGGCCGTTCGCCTCGTGGTAGCCGCGGATCGCGAGCAGCCCCGCGAACTCGCCCTGCGAGCCCGCATTGGGCTGGATGGAGACCCGGTCGTAGCCGGTGACCGTTGCCAGCCACGACTCCAGCTGGTCGATCAGCCGGCGGTAACCCTGGGCGTCCTCGGCCGGCGCGAACGGGTGCAGGTCGGCGAACCCGGGCAGGCTCACCGGCTCCATCTCGGTGGTCGCGTTCAGCTTCATCGTGCACGAGCCGAGCGGGATCATCCCGCGGTCGAGCGCGTAGTCGCGTGCCGAGAGCCGCCGCAGGTAGCGCAGCATCGAGGTCTCGGAGCGGTGGGTGTTGAAGACGTCGTGGGTGAGGAAGTCCGTCGTACGGCGCAGGGTGGTGGGGATCGCGGTGCCGACGGTGTCCTCGGCGATCGAGCCACCACTGGTCGAGACCCCGAACGCCCCCAGCACCGCGTCCAGCACATCCGCGTCGGTCACCTCGGAGGTGCTCAGCCCGACGTGGTCGTCGTCGACGTGGCGCACGTGCACCCCGGCGGTGCGGGCCGCCTCGACGATCTCGGCCGCGCGACCGGGCACCCGGGCGAGCACGGTGTCGAAGAAGTCGTCGTGGACGACCTCGACTCCACCGCCCCGCAGCCGCTCGGCCAGCGCCACGGCCTGGGCGTGCACCGACGAGGCGATCCGGGTCAGACCCTCCGGGCCGTGGTGGACGGCGTACATCGACGCGACCACCGCCAGCAGCACCTGCGCCGTGCAGATGTTGGAGGTCGCCCGGTCCCGACGGATGTGCTGCTCACGGGTCTGCAGCGAGAGGCGGTACGCCGGGCGCCCGGTCGCGTCGACCGAGACGCCGACCAGCCGGCCGGGCAGGTGCCGCTCGAGGCCTTCCCGGACGGACATGAAGCCGGCGTGCGGCCCGCCGTAGAACAGCGGCACCCCGAAGCGCTGGGAGGAGCCGACGGCCACGTCGGCGCCGAGGGTGCCCGGCGACTCGAGCAGGGTCAGCGCGAGCAGGTCGGCCGCGACGACGGCGAGCGCCCCGCGGTCATGGGCGTCCTGGATCACCGTGCGCGCGTCGAGGACCCGGCCGGAGGCGCCGGGGTACTGCACCAGCACCCCGCACAGCTCGCCCTCGGGCAGTCCCGCGGCGAGGTCGGCCACGACCACCTCGATGCCCATGGCGTCGGCGCGGGTGCGGACCACCTCGATGGTCTGCGGCAGCGCGTCGGCGTCGACCACGAACGGCCCGGTGGCCTTCTTGTTCGCGCGCCGCACCAGCGTCATCGCCTCGGCGGCGGCCGTGCCCTCGTCGAGGAGGGAGGCGTTGGAGGTGGTGAGCCCGGTCAGGTCGGCCACCATCGTCTGGAAGTTGATCAGCGCCTCGAGCCGGCCCTGGCTGATCTCCGGCTGGTAGGGCGTGTAGGCGGTGTACCAGGAGGGGTCCTCGAGCACGTTGCGTCGTACGACGGGAGGAGTGACCGTCCCGTGGTAGCCGAGACCGATCATCGGCACCAACGGGTTGTTCATCGCGGCGATCTCACGCAGCTCGGCGGCGGTCGCGCGCTCGGAGGCGGCGGCGGGGAGGTCGAGCCCGGAGGACCGGATCCGTCCCGGCACGGCGTCGTCCATCAGCGCCTCGAGGCTGCTGACCCCGAGCTTCTTGAGCATCTCGGTGACCTGGTGGTCATCGGGCCCGATGTGCCGCTCGCTGAACGGGCGGGAGGCGAGGGCGTCGGCCAGGGTGTGCTCTGACATGTCACTCCAGGTCGTGAGGCGGTCTACCGGTCATCGGTGAGGACGCCTCCCGTCAGTCACGACGCCGTCGTCGCTCCTGAGTGCCAGCCTGCACGGTCCTGAAGCCTGAGAGGTTGATGGGAGGAGTTGCCCCTTCGGCGTCCCGGTCGACTCGGTGAGCCGGACCGGGAACTCTCCCGTGCGGGTTTGTCAGCAGGGACAAATCTACCAGCCTCGGAGGAGCGGACCGCTCAGCCGGTCATCCGGGCCTTGCGCCGCGCGGCCAGCTCGTCGCTGGCCAGCTCGGCCTCGGCCTCGGCGGTGCGCTCGGACGGCAGGTCGGCGAGGGACCCCTCGATCTCTCGCCACACTCCCCCGATGGCGATCCCGAAGACGCCCTGCCCGCCCTGGAGCAGGTCGATGACCTCGTCGTTGCTGGTGCACTCGTAGACCGTGGCGCCGTCGCTCATCAAGGTGACCCGGGTCAGGTCGTCGGTGCCGCGGGCCCGGTGGTGCGCCTCCGCGGTGCGGATCTGCTGCAGCGTGATGCCGGCGTCGAGCAGCCGCTTGATCACCTTGAGCAGCAAGATGTCGCGGAACCCGTAGAGCCGCTGGGTGCCGGAGCCGGTCGCCCCCCGCACGGTCGGCTCCACCAGGCCGGTGCGGGCCCAGTAGTCGAGCTGGCGGTAGGTGATGCCGGCCGCGCTGCAGGCCGTCGGCCCGCGGTAGCCCAGGTCCTGGGGCAACGTCGAGACGTCGTCGTCGAAGAGCAGGCCCTGCTCCTCGGCGTGCAGCGCCGCGTCGAGCGCGACCTTGTCTGCAAGGGGATCGTTCTTCGTGCCCACTGTTACCTCCGAAGTCAGCTCCACTGAGCGTAACCCCCGGGAAGGGCGGCTGGGGGTTCCTGCCTGAGGTGAATCAGGAGAATCGCAGCCTTGGAGTTACAGCGAAGACATTGCGAAGGTAAACCCCCGCTTGAGGGTTGGTCAAAGACCGCCGCGGCGTGTCGGCTTAACCTTCAAGTAGAACTTGAGCCTTGAGCGTGACTCAGGCGGGCGGCAGACCCTGGCCCTTGTCGAAGTCCTCGGGCGAGACGTGGTCGAGGAACTCGCGGAACTTCTCCACCTCGTCCTCCTGCTCGTCGGGGACCAGGATGCCCGCGTCGTCGAGCAGCTCCTCGGAGCAGACGATCTTGGACCCGGTGCGCAGCGCCTGGGCGATCGAGTCGGAGGGCCGGGCGCTGACCTCGACGCCGGAGGCCAGCACCAGGGAGGCGTAGAAGACGTTGTCGCGCATCTCGGTGATCCGGATCTCCGCGACCTCGTTGCCGGTCGCCTCCAGGACGTCACGCAGCAGGTCGTGGGTCAGCGGGCGCGGCGGGACGACGCCCTGCTGGGCGAACGCGATCGCGGTCGCCTCCACGGCGCCGATCCAGATGGGCAGGTACCGCTCGCCCATCAGCTCCCTCAGGAGCACGATGGGCTGGTTGGACGGCATCTCCACCCGGACTCCGACGACCTCGACCTCGCGCACGGCTTCACCCTACTGCGCAGCCGGTCAGGTCAGCGCAGGGACCGCAGGCCCGACTTCACCAGCACGGCGTGCAGCCGCACCGAGAGCACGGCCATCTCGTCCATCGTCTGGGCGGCCCGGCCCTCGGCGCCGTCCTCACGGCTGCGCCGGATCGGCGAGACGACCTGCTCCATCAGCCCCACCTCGCGGTCGGCCGCGGTCTTGAACGAGCGCAGGTGCCGCGGCTCGATGCCGTAGGCCGCCAGCTCACCGGCCACCTTGGCGATGACCAGGGCGTCGGCGTCGTAGTGCTTCGAGCCCGGACGGGGCTTCACCAGCCCGTAGTTCTCCAGGGCGTCGAGGGTCTCCTCGGTGATCTCGGCGGTCTTGACGAGCTCACGTCGGGAGATGCGGACGTCGGAGTGACCGGACAGCAGCGACTCCACACCGGGCGCCGGGTTGGTCATCAGCCCGCCGGGGATGCTCGGCGACCCGCTGAGTGGCGGCGGCTCCAGCCCCCGGTCGAGCGCCTCGAGGTGCTCCTTGATGACCCGCAGCGGCAGGTAGTGCTCGCGCTGCGCCCGGATGATGTAGCGCAGCTTCTCCATGTCCTCCACGGAGTACTTCCGGTAGCCCGACGGGGTGCGCTCCGGCTCGACCAGGCCCTCGTTCTCGAGGTGCCGGATCTTCGACTCCTTGATGTCGACGTCCGGGAACTCCGCCTTCAGGTCGGCGACAGCCTGCCCGATCGTGATGCGACCGACCTTCTGGGTCGCCTGGCGCACGCTCAGCTGTCCTTCACGTCACTGGCGAAGAAGATCAGCCGGAACTTGCCGATGCGGACCTCGTCCCCGTTCTGCAGCTCGGCGTCGTCGACGCGGTCGCCGTTGAGGTATGTGCCGTTGAGGCTGCCGACGTCGTGGACCCGGAACGAGCCTCCCGCATCGGGGGCCTCGCGCCGGAACTCCACGTGCCTGCGGGAGACGGTGATGTCGTCGAGGAAGATGTCGCTCTCGGGGTGGCGACCCACCGTGGAGAGGTCGGTGTCGAGCAGGTAGCGGCTGCCCGCTCCCGGGCCGCGCTGAACGACGAGCAGGGCGCTTCGGGCCGGCAGGGCGTCCACGGCGGCGGCGTCGGCGGCGTTCAGCGCCCGGTCGTCGGCCTCGGCCTTCGCCGGGGCACCGAAGGTGATCGTGGCGGTGGCGTCGGTGGGCGTCGACTCACTGGCGGCTGGGGTCAGCGGGCTGCCGCACTGCGAGCAGAACTTGGAGGTCTCGGAGTTCTGGCTGCCGCACTGCGAGCAAAAGGGCATGTCGTCGATCTCCCCGTCCTGATGAGCGGTTTCTGGTTGGCCGTTCCGGTCGAAACCCTGAAGCCTCAGTGAAGGGTCAGGGTTCTGGCGTCAACCTACCAGCGCACGGCAACGGTTCGAACGACCCGAACGGAGTTTTGCGCCGACTCAGGCCTCGAGGGTGGCCTGGTAGGCCGCCGAGTCCAGAAGATCGGCCGATCCGCTGTTGTCCGCCACGATCTCGAAGAGCCAGCCGTCGCCGTAGGGGTCGGTGTTCACCAGCTCGGGGGTGGCGTCGAGAGCCTCGTTGCGGGCCACTATCTCCCCACCCAGGGGGGCGTAGACCTCGCTGACCGACTTGGTCGACTCCAGCTCGCCGACCACGGCACCGGAGGTGACGGTCTCGCCCACGTCGGGCAGCTGCACGAACACGATGTCGCCCAGGGCGTCCTGCGCGAAGTCGGTGATGCCGACCCGGACCGAGCCCTCGGCCTGACCGGGCTCGCGCAACCACTCGTGCTCGGAGGTGTACTTCAGGTCTTCGGGAATCACGCTGCTCCTCGAGGTGGCGGGAGTCGCGCCGGCCGAGGTCCGGCAGGCGCCACCAAGGCAGGTTACTGCCCGGGGACTGCTTCGGCGTAGCGGGGCTTGGCGGGCGTCCGGGTGACCTTGATGGTGATCTTGTCCGACTTCTTGACCGTCACCGAGCCCGACTCCATCTTCACGTCGTCGCTGAAGCCACCCTGGAACTGGAGCGCGCCCGCGAGGGTGTCGGCGTTGCCGATCGCGTCGATCACGTAGGGCGGCTTGAGGGCGACGCCGTCGACACGGACGCCCCCCGGGCCGTCCTCGAACGACGTCTGGGCGATCACCCGGACCCGGTCGTTGATCTCGATCGCCTCGACGCCGGCGTTGCGCAGCTCCTCGATCCCGTCGAGCAGGTGGTTCAGGCTCAGGTCGCCCTTGGGGTCCTGGACGGTGACCCGCACGCCCGGCCCGGTGGCCGGGACGGTGCCGGCGAGCACGCTCAGCGTGCGCACCTCCTTGCGCGCCTGCTCGAGGGCCGTCGTACGACGCTGGGAGCTGTTGCGCAGGCTGTCCCGGGTCGTCTCGAGGTCGGAGATGTCCCGCTCGGCCTTGCGCGAGGCCGACTGCAGCCCGTTGAGCGCCTGGATCAGCTCGGCCTGGCGCAGGCCGGCGTAGGTGTCGTCCTTGCCCGTCAGGCGCGCCTGGGTCACGGCCGCGAAGGCGAGCAGCCCGACCAGCACGGCGACGACGGCCTGTCCACGCGAGGGCGACAGGAAGGCGCGACGCAACCGGTCCAGGCCCGACGGCGGCGTGTCAGGCATGGAAGAGGTGGCGTCGGATGGCGGCCGCGTTCGAGAAGATCCGGATGCCGAGGACGACCACCACACCGGTGGACAGCTGGGCGCCGACGCCGAGCTTGTCGCCGAGGAACACGATCACGGCGGCGATCAGCACGTTACTGATGAACGAGATGACGAAGACCTTGTCGTCGAAGATCCCGTCGAGGAAGGCCCGGAAGGCCCCGAAGACGGCGTCGAGCGCGGCGACCACGGCGATGGGCAGGTAGGGCTCCATGGAGAGGGGCACGTCGGGGGTCAGGAACAGGCCGAGGACGACCCCGACGACCAACCCGATGACCGCGATCATGCCGCTCCTCCTACTGCTTCTCGTCGACGTAGCGAAGTGACACCTCGGTGCCGGGAAGTCGCAGCAGGGACACCGGGGTGATGCTCAGCCGCAGGCCGACCTCGCGCTGCAGGTCCAACCATGCCTGACCGCTCGAGGTTTCTGCGAAACGCGCCGGCAGCGTGTCCCGGTTGCCGATCGCGGTGACGACGTACGGGCGGCTCAAGGACCGCGCGTTGACCGTGATCGCCCCACCGGCCAGCCGGATCGTGCTCAGGTTGGTCAGTCGCTGGCCGTTCACGGCGATCGCCTCGGCGCCTGCCTCCCAGAGCCCGTTGACCAGCTTCTGCAGGTCGGTGTCCAGCACCTCGTTGCGCGCGCTGGCCGCCCCCGGGGCGTTGTCGGCCACCATCCGCACCCCGGGCCCTCGCACCGGGACGGTGCCGGCCTTGATGCCGAGCAGCTTGATCGTGCTCAGCAGCCCCTGGGCAGAGGTGTCGCTGCGCAGCTGCCGGGACTCCAGCGTGGCCGACTCGACGCGCAGCGCGACCAGCCGGGCGCGCTCGCTGTCCAGCTGCTGGCGGGCCTCGCTGACCTGCCCGACCAGCTCCCGCCGCTCGCGCTCGTCGCTGACGGAGTTGCGCGAGGTCTGCACGGCCGCGGTGACCACGAGGGCCGCGAACACGGCCATCACCACGGCGCCGACGACACCGATCCGGCGGCGGGGCTCCGAGGCCGGCCGGCCGGCCTTGCGCTCGGAGACGAAGGAGTAGTCCTCGTCGAGGGTGTGCGTCGAGAGGTACTCCAGCAACCCCATCGTCGCCTGGGGCGGCAGCCGTTCGGGCAGCCGTTGGGAGTCGGGTGGTGGTGCCATGTCACGTGTCCGAGAGGCTCGGGGCGCGGCGGTCCCGGTCGGCCATCAGCCTGCGGACCTGCCAGGCGTAGAGCAGCCCGGCCCACCAGTAGAGGCCGATGCCCCAGATGGCGAACGCCCAGCCGAAGACCTCTGCCAGCGTGGGGATCGGGCCGTCTCCGTCGCCGAGGAACAGCATCGGGAACGAGTAGAGAAGAGCTGCCGTGGCGGCCTTGCCGAGGTAGTGGACCGGCAGCGCGGAGTAGCCGCGCGTGCGCAGGAACGGAACGAGGATCCACAGCAGGGCATCACGCAGCGGGATGATCAGGGCCACCCACCACGGGATGATGTCGCGGTAGAGCAGGCCGACGACCGCGGCCAGGATGTAGAGGCGGTCGGCGACGGGGTCGAGGATCTCCCCCAGCTTGGACATCTGGTCGAGACGACGGGCGAGGAAGCCGTCGAGCCAGTCCGAGAAGCCGGCGAGCATCAGGACGACGAGGGCCCAGACGTCGGCCTCGGGGCCGATCACGAGCCACAGGAAGAGGGGTACGCCGGCCAACCTCACCATGCTGATGATGTTGGGGAGCGTCCACACCGCAGCAGCGGTGCCTGCGCCGTCCGGCTGCCGGGCCACGGGTCCCTCCTGACGGGTCGTCGGAGGTCACCCTATCGGCGGGGCTTTCAGTTCAGGCAGCAACCGCACCGGGGGCAGTGTCCCCGCTTGGTCTCGCCGATCTCCTGGCCGCAGCCGCAGACGAGCAGGACGGTGACGCCAGACCCACTGGCGTTCGATGACCCGTAGAGGGCCGCTTCTGTCGCAATCATCAAATCTCCCTTGATCTCCTCTCCCATAGGACGCCCTGTCCGTTTTGTCGGCACTACCAACACGCGGAAATAGTTCGAAATGACCATGGATTTTGACCCAGGATGGCCATCAAAATCATGGGCCGGTCTGGACCGGTACCGCCGGGTCTAGCGCCTTAGCCCGATTTGTGCGTTATAGCCGGGGGCCGGCGTGACCGGCGAGGCACACCCAGCGCGCGTCGCGTGGTACCCACAGGCTGGGTCAAGGGACGGGCCAGCCCGTGTAGGCCTCGGCCAGGTAGGTCGATCCGGCAGTCGAGGAGACCACCATCGAGAGCTCGCCGATCTGCCGTCGTACGTCGAAGGGGCTGGCGTCGGGGGCCAGGTGCAGCATCGTGGTCATCCAGTAGGAGAAGTGCTGGGCCTTCCAGACGCGGCCGAGTGCTCGGGTCGTGTAGTCGTCCAGCAGCGCGCCGTCGTCCTTGGTGATCGCGCGCTCGAGCTCCTCCGCGAGCACGCGGACGTCCGCCAGCGCGAGGTTGAGCCCCTTGGCCCCGGTCGGCGGGACGGTGTGCGCGGCGTCCCCGGCCAGCAGCAGGTTGCCGTGCCGCATCGGCTCCTGGACGAAGCTGCGGAAGGGCAGCACCGTCTTGGAGGTGATCGGCCCCTCCTTCAGCGTGTAGCCGTTGGCGCCGACTCGGGACTGGAGCTCCTCCCAGATGCGGTCGTCGGACCAGGCGTCCACGTCCTCGTCGACGGCGCACTGGAAGTACATCCGCTGCAGGGTGTCCGTGCGCTGGCTGATCAGCGCGAAGCCGCGGTCGGAGTGGTTGTAGATCAGCTCGGGGGCGCTCGGGGGCGCCTCGCACAGGATGCCGAACCAGGCGAACGGGTACTCCCGGAAGTACTGCCGGCGCTGGGCCTCGGGGAACGCCTGGCGGCAGATGCTGCGGGAGCCGTCCGACCCCACCAGGTAGTCGCAGCGCACCTCGTGGGCCACCCCTCCGGCGTCGGTGAACAGCAGGCCGGGGCTGTCGCCGGTGACGTCGACGACCGACACGTCCGTGACCCCGAAGCGCACGTCTCCCCCGTCGCGCTCCCGGGCGTTCGCCAGGTCGATGAACACGTCGGTCTGCGGGTAGAGCTGGACCGAGGCGTCGACGAGGCCCTCGAAGTCGATGCGGTGGCCCGCGCCTCCGAAGGCCAGCTCGATGCCTTCGTGCCGGTAGCCGTCGGTGAGCACGCGGTCGGAGACGCCGGTGTCGACGAGCAGCCGGATGCTGTCCTGCTCGAGGATGCCGGCGCGGTGCGTCTCCTCGATCTCGTGGCGCGTGCGCAGGTCGACCACGACGGACTCGATCCCGTCCCGGGCGAGCAGGTGGGACAGCATCAGGCCGGCCGGGCCGCCCCCGACGATGCCGACGGTCGTGCGCGTGGGAGCAGGAGGCATGGCTCGAGCATGGGTCGGGGGTGGTCGCGCCGCCACCACCGGTTTCCGGTCAGTGGAAGCGGTCCACCGACGTGGACGGGTCGACCAGCGCCCGGCCGATGCCGCGAGCGGCCACCTGCATCGCCGCCACCAGCTTGGCCCGGTCCTTCTTCAGGCTGGGCACCACGATGCCGAGCGAGGCGACCACCTCGGCCCTCCTGCGGATCGGCACGGCCACCGAGCAGGCGCCGAGGCTCATCTCCTCGACCGTCGTCGCGTAGTCGTCCCGCAGTACCCGGGCCAGCTGACGGCGCAGGATCCCCGGCTGGGCGATCGTGTACGGCGTGACGCGGGTCAGGTGCGCGAGCACGTCGGCCTGGACGGCGGGCGGCGCGTGGGCCAGGAGCACCTTCCCCACCCCGGTCGCGTGCATCGGCAGCCGGGACCCGATCGTGGAGACCACCGGCACGGACGCGTGGCCCGAGAGCCGGTCGAGGTAGAGCACCTGGTCCCCCTCGCGCACGGCGAGGTGCACGGTCGCCAACGTCGCGCCGTACAGGTCGTGGAGGTAGGGCGACGCCAGCTGGCGCAGCCCGGTGTTCACCGGCGCGAGCAGCCCGACGTCCCACAGCCGGCGCCCCACGACGTACTCCCCCGAGCTGGTGCGGCTCAACGCGCCCCACGCGACCAGCTCGCCGACCAGCCGGTGCGCCGTGGGCACCGGCAGCTCCGCCCGCTCCGCCAGCTGGCTCAACGACAGCCGCCGGTGCCGCGCGTCGAACGCCCCGATCAGCGCGAGCGACCGACTGGTGACCGTCGCCCCCGCCTTCGACACGTTCCCCGCCATGGCCCCACTGTTCCACTCACCGAAACCCGCCGCCAGACCAACTAATCTGGCGCCCCAGCGAAGGAGAACCAGGTTGGCCGCACACGGTCTTCGCCGACGGACAGGCGCGCACCCTGGGCGGCACGTCGGCGGGCAAGGCGCTCAACCTCGCGAGCGGGCTCGAGGACCCGCTTCCGTTATGCGCGAGCGGGTGCAAGCCGGTACGTCGATCGTGGTGTGCACCCAAGGCGCGGCCGGTGCCAGGACCTCGAGGCCTGCCTCCGGCTCGGCCATGCCCAGGCCGCCCGCTGCCGGCGCAGCCCCGACCTGGCCCCGAGAAGTTGGCTACTCGCGCACGTGGGCCGGCACGGTGGCCAGTGCGAGCACGGCGATGACAGCAGCGATCGCGAACGCGTAGAACCCCCACGGGTAGGCGATCCCCGCGGTGACCAGCGCTCCGCCGAGGAAGGGCCCGACGATGGCGCCGATCCGGCCGATGCCCGCCGCCATCCCCAGCGCCGTGCCCCGGATCTCCGGCGGGTAGAGGTGGCCGACGAACGCGTAGACGAGCACCTGCGCGCTGAACACGAAGATGCCTGCGAGCAGCACGGCGGCGTACACCAGGAGCTCGCTCTGCAGCTTGATCGAGAGCAGGGCCAGGAAGCCCGCGGCGAGCCCGAACCAGAGCAGCACGGTCGGCTTGTTGCCGCGCGAGTCGGAGATGCCGCCGGCGACGAGCAGGCCGATGACCGCGCCGATGTTGAGCACGAGGAGCAGCCCGGTGCCGGCCTTGATGGAGTAGCCGGCCTCCCCCATGATCTTCGGCAGCCAGGTGTTCAGCCCGTAGACGAGCAGCAGGCCCATGAACGAGGCGACCCACAGCCCGATGCTGACCTTGAGGTAGCCGCCCTTCACGACGTCGGCGCTGCGGACGTACGTCGTCGTGCTGCCCTGGGCGCGGTACTTGACTGCCCGCAGGTAGGTCTCGGACTCGGGCAGCTTGAGCCACATCACCGGCAGGGTGAGCAGGCCGACGACACCGCCCACCACGAACATGGACTCCCAGCCGTAGGCGTCGATCAGCCACAGGGCCAGCAGCGCGGTGAGTACGGCGCCCACGTGGTAGCCGGTCATCATCCGGGTCACGGCGGACCCGCCCCGGCCCTGCCGCGCGTTCTCGGTCATGAACGCGAGCGCCGTGGGGAGACAGGCGCCCAGTCCCAGCCCCGCCAGGAAGCGCAGAACCGTGAACTGGGTGACGTCCTGCGCAACGGCCAGCGCGACGGTCAGCACGGAGAACAGCGCGATGCTGCTGATCAGGGTCATCCGCCGCCCGAAGCGGTCGGTGAGCGGGCCGACCGCAACGGCGCCGATGCCCACCCCGATCAGGCCGACGGTGGAGGCCATCGTCAGCGAGGAGTCGGTGAACCCGAGGTCCCCGCTCTTCGAGATCGTCGGGATGACGGCGCCCAGCACCACGAGGTCGAACCCGTCGAGGGCGACCGCTATCCAGCACAGCAGCACCGGCCAGTAGCCCAGTGATGCTGCAGCCCGAGTCGTCTGCTGGCTGGTGGATGAGGACATGGAAAGCACTCCTTGGCGAGGTCGGCAGTCCCTCCACCGTCACAGCGACCGTGCCGCACCGACACCACTACCTTCCACTCAGTGGAAGAAGGTGCAGCGAGCGGCGCTCCAGAGGTCGTAGGTTCTGAGCGTGACCGAGACAGACGAGCTCGCGCAGAACGCGCCGGCGGCGGATTCCGACTCCGCCCTCTCCACCCAGGCCGACATCAGCGGCGAGATCGCGGGGACCAGCGCCGACTACGAGCGCGCCGGCCGCGACGAGACCCAGCCCCGGCTGGACTACGCGCCCTACCGGAGCAGCCTGCTGCGACACCCGACCAAGGACCTGCACCACGCCGACCCGGAGACCATCGAGCTCTTCGCGCCGGTCTTCGGGCACCGCGACGTCGGGGCCCCGGAGTCCGATCTCACCATCCATCACACCGGGGAGCCCGTCGGTGAGCGGATCGTGGTCACCGGACGGGTCCTCGACGGTGACGGACGCCCGGTGCGCCACCAGCTGGTCGAGATCTGGCAGGCCAACGCCGCGGGCCGCTACATCCACAAGCGGGACCAGCACCCGGCTCCGATCGACCCGAACTTCACCGGCGTGGGCCGCACGCTGACCGACGGGGACGGCCACTACACCTTCTCCACGATCAAGCCCGGTCCCTACCCGTGGAAGAACCACTACAACGCCTGGCGTCCGGCGCACATCCACTTCTCCCTGTTCGGCACCGAGTTCACCCAGCGGATGATCACCCAGATGTACTTCCCCGGTGACCCGCTGTTCGCCCTGGACCCGATCTACCAGGCGATCGTCGACCCGAAGGCCCGTGAGCGCCTCGTCGCGACGTACGACCACGACGTGACCCAGCACGAGTGGGCCACGGGCTACCACTGGGACATCGTGCTCACCGGCACGCACCGCACGCCGATGGAGGAAGAGGAGGTCCAGGCATGACGCTCCCCCCGACACCCGGCCAGACGATCGGGCCGTTCTACGGCTACGCGCTCCCCTACCCCGGCGACAGCGAGCTCGTCCCCGTCTCCGACCCCGACGCGATCCGCCTCCACGGCACGGTGTACGACGGGGCCGGGAACCCGGTCCCCGACGCCCTCCTGGAGATCTGGCAAGCCGACCGGGACGGCACCGTCGCCCGGGCCGAGGGCTCACTCGAGCGCGACGGCTGGACGTTCACCGGCTGGGGCCGCGCGGCCGTCGACGGCAACGGGCACTACTCGTTCACCACGGTCCTGCCCGGCGCCACCGAGCCCGGCGCGGCACCCTTCTTCGCCATGACCGTCTTCGCCCGTGGCCTGCTCAACCGGCTCTTCACCCGCGCCTACCCGCCGCTCGACGAGGCCGCGCTCGCGCAGGACGCCCTGCTGCAGTCGCTGCCCGAGGACCGGCGGCGCACCCTCGTCGCCACCGCGGACGAGCAGGGCTACCGCTTCGACGTCCGCCTGCAGGGCGACGACGAGACCGTCTTCCTGCAGTTCCCGGGGGCGTGATGCCCGGCCTGCTGTGGCCCGGGGACGAGCGCGCCGACCGGCTGTTCTCCGACGCCACCGTGCTGGCGGCGCTCCTCCGGGTCGAGACCGCCTGGCTGCAGGCGCTGGTCACGGCCGGTATCGCGCCGGCTGGGGCCCGCCAGGAGCTCACCGGCCTGCTCACACCGCGCGACGTGCACGCGCTGGCCCTGCAGGGCGAGGCCTCCGGCAACCCGGTCATCCCGGCGCTGGGCCTGCTCCGCGAACGCCTCGAGCCGCGCAATCCCGTCGCGGCGACCTGGGTCCACCGCGGGCTGACCAGCCAGGACGTGCTCGACACGGCGCTCGTGCTGTGCGCCCGCGACACGGCCCGCCGGGTGGTCTCCGACCTCGACCGGCAGGTCGCCGCGCTGGGGTCCCTGGCGGACCGTCACCGCGACGACCTGATGGCCGGCCGCACGCTCACCCAGCACGCCGTACCCATCACCTTCGGGCTCAAGGCCGCCCAGTGGCTGCAGGGCGTGCTGGACGCCCGCGACGACCTGCGCCGCGTCTCCCGCCGGATGCCCGTGCAGCTCGGCGGGGCCGCAGGGACCCTGGCCGCGACGGCCGAGCTGCTCGCACTGTCCGGGTCCACGGCCGCCCTCGACTCCGTCGTCTCCGACGCGGCCCGCATCCTCGGCCTGGCCTCCGTGCCCTCGTGGCACACCAGCCGCGCCCCGTTCACGAGGTACGCCGACACGCTCGTCCAGGCCACCGACGCCTGGGGCCGGATCGCCAACGACGTGCTCCTGCTCAACCGGCCCGAGCTCGGGGAGCTCGCCGAGGACACCGTGGAGGGCCGCGGCGGGTCCTCGACCATGCCGCAGAAGGCGAACCCGGTGCTGTCCGTGCTGATCCGGCGCGCGGCCCTCACCGGCCCGGGACTGGCGGCACAGCTCCACCTCGCCGCAGCAGCGGCCGTCGACGAGCGCCCGGACGGGAGCTGGCACACCGAGTGGTCGGCGCTCGCCGAGCTGTCCCGGCACACGGTGACCGCCGGCTCGCAGACCTCGGAACTGCTGGACGGGCTGCACGTGGACACCGGCAGGATGGCCTCCGTGGTGAAGAACCGGACGTCCGCTCTGCTGGCCGAGCAGCGCAGCATCGGCGGCCTCTTCGACACCCAGGCCACCGACTTCGACCCGAGCCACTACCTCGGTGCGACCGGAGCGGTGATCGACCAGATCCTCGCCCGGGCCCGCGCCGGCCAGGAGCACTCGTGAGCGTCCCGATCATCACGGCCGTCCGGCTGACAGGGTCGGCCAACCGCGCCGACCTCCCCCTGCTGGTGCTCGGCCCGTCCCTCGGCACCTCTGCGACCACCCTCTGGAGTGCCTGCGCCGGCGGCCTCACGGACGTGTTCGACGTCGTCGCGTGGGACCTGCCGGGCCACGGCTACAACACCTCGGTGCCCGAGGAGTCCTTCACGATGGCCGAGCTGGCCAGCGGTGTCCTCAAGGTGCTCGACCCGATCCTGGAGCAGCGCGACGCCTACGGCGGGTCGTTCGCCTACGCGGGCGACTCCGTCGGCGGCGCGGTCGGGCTGCAGCTGCTGCTCGACCATCCCGACCGGGTCTCCAGCGCGGTGCTGCTCTGCACGGGCGCCAGGATCGGCGAGGCCGCGATGTGGACCGGCCGGATGGCCCAAGTGAGCCTGTCCGGAACGTCGGTGATGGTCTCCGGCTCCGCCGAGCGCTGGTTCGCGCCGGGCTTCCTCGACCGTTCGCCCAGCGTCGGCTCGGCGCTGCTGCACGCGTTGCAGGACGCCGACGACACCGGCTACATGCAGGTCTGCGAGGCGCTGGCGTCGTTCGACGTGCGCGACCGGCTCGGTGAGATCCTCAGCCCGGTGCTCGCCGTGGCCGGAGCCGAGGACGCGGTGACCCCGACCGAGGGCCTGCGCCAGATCGCCGACGGCGTCAAGGACGGACGGCTGGTCGAGCTCGACGGCGTGGCCCATCTGGCTCCCGCCGAGGCGCCCGACCAGGTCGCTCGGCTGATCCGCCAGCACGTGCTCGGCGAGCCCGCGCCGGAGCCACCCGGCTCGGCGTACGACGCGGGGATGGTCGTCCGCCGCGAGGTCCTCGGCGACGCCCACGTCGACCGGGCCCTGGCGGGTGCGACCGACTTCACGGCCGAGTTCCAGGAGCTCATCACCGAGTACGCCTGGGGCCGCATCTGGACCCGCCCCGGGCTAGACCGCCGCAGCCGATCGATGATCACCCTCACCGCCCTGATCGCCCGCGGCCACCACGAGGAGCTCGCGATGCACGTGCGCGCTGCTCGCACCAACGGCCTGACCGTAGACGAGATCAAGGAGCTCATCCTCCAGAGCGCGATCTACTGCGGCGTCCCCGATGCCAACACGGCGTTCCGGATCGCCCAACGCGTGCTCGAGCAGCCGGACGAGCCTGTCGAGACCCAAGGAGAAGCATGAGCGCGTTCGTGTACGACGCCGTCCGCACCCCGTTCGGCAAGTTCAACGGCGGCCTGGCCGGCGTACGTCCTGATGACCTGGCGGCCACGGTGCTGACCGCGATCCGTGACCGCAACCCGGGGCTCGACCCCGCCGCCGTCGACGAGGTCATCCTCGGCAACGCCAACGGCGCCGGCGAGGAGAACCGCAACGTGGCCCGGATGGCGACCCTGCTCTCCGGCTTCCCGGTCTCGGTGCCCGGCTCCACCGTCAACCGGCTGTGCGGGTCCTCGCTGGACGCCGCCATGGCCGGGTCGCGGATGATCGAGACCGGGGACGCCGAGGTGGTGCTCACCGGCGGCGTCGAGTCGATGACGCGGGCGCCGTGGGTGCTGCCGAAGCCGAGCCGCGGGTTCCCTGCCGGCAACCTCGAGGCCGTCTCCACCACCCTCGGCTGGCGACTGGTGAACCCGGAGATGCCCTCGGAGTGGACGGTGTCGCTCGGTGAGGCCAACGAGCAGCTCCAGGAGAAGTACGGCGTCTCCCGCGAGCGGCAGGACGCGTTCGCCGCGCGCTCGCACACCCTCGCCGACCAGGCCTGGACCGACGGCTTCTACGACGACCTGGTGGTCGGCGTGCCCGGTGCCGACCTCACCCGCGACGAGTCGATCCGGCCCGGGTCGAGCGCGGAGTCGCTGGCGAAGCTCAAGCCGTCCTTCCGCAAGGACGGGACCATCACCGCCGGCAACGCCTCCCCACTCAGCGACGGCGCCTCGGCGGTGCTCCTGGGCTCCGCGACGGCGTCCTTCCTCGGTGATCCCGTCGCCCGCATCGCCGGTCGCGCCGCCCACGCGCTGGAGCCGCAGAGCTTCGGCTACGCCCCGGTCGAGGCCGCCGAGAAGGCTCTGGCCAGGGCCGGGATCGGCTGGTCCGACATCGGTGCGGTCGAGCTCAACGAGGCCTTCGCCGTGCAGTCGCTGGTCTGCCTGGACGCCTGGAAGGTCGATCCGGAGATCGTCAACACCCGCGGCGGCGCGATCGCCATCGGCCACCCGCTCGGTGCCTCCGGCGGCCGGATCCTCGCCACGCTGGCCAAGGTCCTGCGTGAGGGCGGCCACCGCTGGGGCGTCGCCGCGATCTGCATCGGGGTCGGCCAGGGGCTGGCCGTGGTGCTGGAGAACGTTTCGTGACCGACGTGCTCGAAGCGGACGGCGCCGCGGACGAGGCGGTCGCCGACGTACCCGACGGCGCCACGGTGCTGATCGGCGGCTTCGGTGCGGCCGGGCAGCCGATCGAGCTGATCGACGCGCTGCGGCGCCACGGCGCCACCGACCTCACCGTCGTGAACAACAACGCGGGCAACGGCGACACGGGCTTGGCCGCCCTGCTGAAGACCGGCCACGTCCGCAAGATCATCTGCTCGTTCCCCCGGCAGAGCGACTCGTGGGTCTTCGACGACCTCTACCGCTCCGGCCGGATCGAGCTCGAGGTGGTGCCGCAGGGCAACCTCGCCGAGCGGATGCGTGCGGCGGGAGCCGGCATCGGCGCCTTCTTCAGCCCCACCGGCGTCGGCACCCCGCTGGCCGAGGGCAAGGAGGAACGGACCATCGAGGGACGCGACTACGTGCTGGAGTACCCGATCCGCGGCGACTACGCGCTGATCAAGGCCCACACCGCCGACCGGATGGGCAACCTCGTCTACCGCAAGACCGCCCGCAACTTCGGCCCAGTGATGGCCACCGCGGCCACCACCACCATCGCCCAGGTCGTCGACGTGGTGGAGACCGGCGCGCTGGACCCGGAGAACGTGGTCACGCCGAGCATCTTCGTCGACAAGGTGGTGCTGCTGTGAGCGACGCCCTGTCCAAGGACCAGATCGCCAAGCTGATCGCCGACGACATCCCCCAGGGGGCGTTCGTGAACCTGGGCATCGGCCAGCCCACCCTGGTCGCGGACCACCTCGACCTCGAGCGCGGTGTCGTGCTGCACACCGAGAACGGCATGCTCGGCATGGGCCGCGCCGCCGTCGGTGACGAGATCGACGAGGACCTGATCAACGCCGGCAAGATCCCGGTCGTGGAGACGCCCGGGGCGTCGTACTTCCACCACGCGGACTCGTTCGCGATGATGCGCGGCGGACACCTCGACGTGTGCGTGCTCGGCGCCTTCCAGGTCTCCGTGCGCGGCGACCTCGCCAACTGGCACACCGGCGCGCCCGACGCCATCCCCGCCGTCGGTGGTGCGATGGACCTCGCGATCGGCGCCAAGGACGTGCTGGTGATGATGACGCTGTTCGCCAAGGACGGCTCGTCCAAGCTGGTCGAGGACTGCACCTACCCGCTGACCGGATTGGCCTGCGTGAGCCGGGTCTACACCGACCACGGCGTCTTCAAGATCACCGACGAGGGCGTCCGGCTTCGCGAGGCCTACGGCGCCACGATGGACGAGCTCCGCGAGCGGACAGGACTCGACCTGCTCGACTGACCTCAGTGCGCCAGGTAGGTCGCTGCCATGTCGAGGTCGCCGTGCCCGGCGTCCACGGCGCGCGCGAGGTGCGCGCGGATGCCCGGCATCGGGCCGAGGTCGGTGCCGGCGCCCTCGGCGGCCGCGAGGATCAGGTCGACGTCCTTGAGGACACCGGACAGCGCGAAGGCGGGGTCGTAGCTGTCGCTCAACATGGCCTTCCCCTTCAGCTGGACGTACGGCGCGTCCATCGCGCCGCCCGACACCGCCTCGAGGAAGAGCGCGGGATCCAGGCCGAGGTCGCGGGTCAGCGCCAACGAGTCGGCGATCCCCTCGAGCACGGTGGCCACCCAGGCGTTGGCCGCGAGCTTGAGCCGTGACCCGGCGCCGGCCTCACCGACCCACATCGTGCGGCCGCCGATGGCCTCGAAGACGGGCGTGAGCGTCGCCTGGGCGTCGTCGGGCCCGGACGCCAGCACGACGAGCGCGCCGTCCTCGGCCGGCTTCCTGGTGCCGAGCACCGGGGCGTCGACGAGGGTGACGCCCAGGTCCTTCGCGAAGGCCACGACGCGGTCGGATCCCTCGACGCCGACGGTGCTCTGCTGGACCCAGATGGTGTCCGCACCGAGGTGGCCGCGGGCCTGCTCCATGGTGTCCACGACGCTGTCCGCGTCGTAGAGCATGGTGATCACGATGTCGGCGCCGTCGACGGCCTCCTGCACGGACCCGGACACCTCGGCGAGGTCGGACAGCTCCTGGGCCTTCTCGTCGCTGCGGTTCCAGACCCGTAGCGGCAGGCCGGCCTTGGCCAGGTTGCGGGCCATCCCGGCGCCCATCGTTCCGGTTCCGAGCAGGGCAACAGTGGGGTTGTCAGTCATGGTCACCACGCTACTCAGGCGGCCCACGGCCAGATCACCTCGAGGTGCGCGCGCCGCGACCGGACCGGCAGCATGCGGGTGCCGTACCGGTCGGTGACGAACACCCGACGGTGTGGCGTGACCCAGGTGAACCGACCGTCCTGCTGCTCGACCGTCCAGCCGGCGTGGGTCTTGATGCGGTGGTGATGTCGGGCGAGCTTGCCCAGGTTGGGCTCGGCCGTCTGGCCCGGTGGGCCGACCTCGTCGTAGGGCACCGTGTGGTCACGGTCGAGCTTGCGGCTCAACGAGCTCGCGTAGGGGAACACGTCGGCGGGCTTGCCGAGCTGCAGCCGATCGTCGATCGCAGTCGGGACCTCGTAGCAGTCGGCCGCCATCCCCTCGTTGAGGTCGATGACCGGCTGCAGGGTGACCTGGTGGTGTCCCAGCAGCTCGACCAGCCGCTCGCGGGTGAGGGCTCCGAGCTCCTCGGCCCGCGCTGCGCCCCGTCCGCGCAGAGTGGCCGGGGTGACGTGGACGTAGACCCTCGCCTGTGGTCGGACGTTGCTCGCGGACGCCCGGCGGATCACGTCGGCCACCACGCCCGGGCAGTCCGACTCCCCGGCCCCCACGAGCAGCTTCAGCGCCGCGAGGGGGTGGATGACCGCCTCGGCCCGGAGCTGGTCCATCGTCACGGCGCGCTGGTCGGGGTCGCCGTGCTCCACGAGCAGGTGCGCCAGGTGGTCGACCGTCCCGTAGAGGCGCCGGATGCCCGCGCCGGGGCCTCGCGCGACCAGCGTCCGGGTGCCGTGCTCGTCGGCGCGGCTCATCCAGACCACGCGAGCAGCGGCTGCTTGCTCGGCCTTGCGGTCCGCGAGGGCCTGGTCGGCTTCGACGACGCGACCCTCCACGACCTGCAGCAGCCTTCCGGCCGGCAGTGTCCCGAGCAGCTCGGCGATGACGCCGTCGACCCACTGCGCACGCTCCTCGCTCAGGTCCCGGGTGCCGGCGGCGATCTTGCGAGCGACCCACACCTCGAGGCGACCCGCCGCCAGGGCGGCCCAGGTCTCGGGCAGGCGCTGCGCGATGTCGACCGCGTCGGCCATCCAGCGCCGCCCGGCCAGCGGGTGCAGCTCGAGGGCGGCAGCGAACTCGGCCGCGGGGTACTCGTCGACGGGCAGGCCCACCGCACCCAACGGCGTCGGTCGCCGTCGCGGGTCCTGGAGCAGCTCGGGATCGGTGACGACGTGCGCCAGGATCGCGTGCGTCCCAAGGGTGGGAGACACCCCCTGGCGCTCGTTCCTCGACCACCGTTCACACGGCGCCGGAGCGGAGGTCACCGACCATTCATCCCGGTCGCCCACGGTGGAACCATGCGAGTCGCCATCGTGACCGAGTCCTTCCTCCCCCACGTCAACGGCGTCACCAACACCGTGCGGCACACGGCCGACCGGCTGCTCCAGCGGGGCCACCGGGTCCTGATCATCGCGCCGGGTCCCGGGCCGACCCGCCACGGCCAGGCGCAGGTCGTGCGCATCAGATCCGTCCCGCTTCCGGGCTACCGCTCGTTCTCGCTCGGGCTGCCGGACGCAGCCGTCGAGCGGGCTCTCGCGGACTTCTCCCCCGACGTGGTCCACCTGGCCTCCCCGATCATGGTCGGGGTCGGCGGCCTCCGGGCCGCGCGCCGGCTCGGCATCCCCACGGTCGCGATCTACCAGACCGACGTCGCCGCCTTCGCCCGACGCTACGGGGTCCGTGCGCTGCCGGTGGAGCGGTGGGTGGCGCGGATCCACCGCCGCTCCTCGCGCACGCTGGTGCCGTCCTCGGCCTCGCACCGGCAGCTGGAGGCCCTGGGCGTACCGAACCTGCACCTCTGGCGGCGCGGCGTCTCCCTCGACCTGTTCGGTCCCGAGCACCGCAGCGTCGACCTGCACCGGCGGTTCGCGAAAGGAGGCGACGAGGTGGTGATCGGGTACGTCGGACGCCTGGCCGCCGAGAAGCAGGTACGCCGCCTCGTCGAGCTGGCCGACCTCCCCGGCACCCGGCTCGTGGTCATCGGCGACGGACCGCTGCGTCCCTGGCTGGAGCAGCACCTCCCCCACGCGACCTTCACCGGGATGCTGGCCGGCGCCGAGCTGGCGACGGCGTTCGCCTCCCTGGACGTCTTCGTGCACCCCGGCGAGGACGAGACCTTCTGCCAGACCGTCCAGGAGGCCCAGGCCAGCGGCGTACCCGTCGTCGCACCGGCATCCGGCGGCCCGCTCGACCTGATCGACCACGAGCGCACCGGCCTGCTCTACGACCCCCGTGACCGTACGTCGCTGCGCAGCACCGTCGAGTCCGTCGTCGCCGACCCGGTGATGCGGTGGTCGATGGCCTGGCAGGCGCGACGACAAGTGGCCGGCCGCACCTGGGTCGCCGTCGTCGACGAGCTGGTGGACGTGCACTACGCCGCCGTCCTGCCGCCCGACCAGCGGGAGCTCGCGGCTTGACCACCCGGAACCTGGTCCGCGCCGTCGCCCCCGGTGTCGCGATCGCCGGGGGTGCGGCCGTCCTCGCGCTCGGCGGGCGTGAGGTGATCCGGCGCCAGGCCGCGATCGCGCGACGCGCCATCGGCAAGCCGCTCGGCGAGAATGCCCACCGGGCGAACAAGACCTACCGCCGCAAGCTCGGTGACCCGATCCAGCTGCTGCTGCTCGGCGACTCGATCGCCGCCGGTCTCGGCGCGGACAAGCCGAAGCGCACCCTGGGCGCCCAGCTGGCGAAGCGACTGGCCGACCGGACGAACCGCGCGGTGCGGCTGCACAGCGCCGCGATCGTGGGGTCCGAGACCTCGATGCTCCGCAGCCAGCTGGCGAGCCTGCCGGCGGGCTACGTGGCCGACGTCGCCGTGATCGTGGTCGGCGGCAACGACGTCACCCACCGCGTCAGGACTTCGGCCTCGTGCGACCACCTGGCCTCCGTGGTGACCGCGCTCCAGCCGGCCGGCACCCGCGTCGTGGTGGGGACCTGCCCCGACCTCGGCACCCTCACCCCGTTGCCCCAGCCGTTGCGGGCGATGGCCGGCCTGGCCTCACGCCAGCTCGCCGTCGCGCAGCGGGACGTCGTCACCGGGCTGGGTGAGCGCGCGGTCTCGCTGCGCGACGTGGTCGGCCAGTTCTTCGTCGACGAGCCCGACAAGATGTTCGCGATGGACCGCTTCCACCCGTCGAGCGCGGGCTACCGGCGTACGGCGAAGGCGATGCTCCCCAGCGTCCTCGCCGCCCTCGGCGACGAGTCGGAGCTGCCCTTCGGCCACCACGCGCCGGTGCACACCGGCCACCCCGTCAGGCGATGACGGCGTCGATCGTCTTCTTCAGCGCGCTCGGCTGGGCCGGGCTCTTCGGGGCCCGCTTCTTCGCCGCGATCATCTCGGCACCGAGGTCCTGGAGGGCCTTGCGACCGAGGCCCTCGCGGACCTTCGGGAACCAGTCCTGCTCCTCCTCGTCGATGTGGTGGTCGACGTTCTCGATGAGGACG
>JAOPYC010000090.1 GCA_025964795.1 Marmoricola sp. | reverse complement strand
TCTAGGGCGCCCCGCCGAGGCGCTAGGCGGCTGCTCCGGTGTCCTTCTTGAGCAGGACGTGGTGGACGCGGTAGCGGGGCCAGGCGATGTGGCGTGCCCGCCAGCCGGTCGGTCGGTTGGAGTCGGCCCGGGGACGCCGGCCGAGCGCACGACGTACGAGCGTCTCCGCCGACGCCAGCGCGAGCAGGACCGGGGCCGCGCGCAGGTCGCGGATGGTCAGGCCCGTGTTGAGCAACGGCTCGTTGGCCTCGAAGGCCGAGCGGTACTCGCGCACGTGCGTCGGGTCGAGCACCCAGCCGGCCTTCTCGTTCCGGCGGAAGTACCACGCGCCGGACAGCTTCAGGGGAGTCTCGATGTAGAGATAGCCGCCGGGGCGGACGAGCGCTGCCAGCTCCTGGGCGAAGCTCCAGTCGTCCGGCACGTGCTCGATCACGTGGCAGCAGGTCACGACGTCGAACTGCTCACCGGCGACCGCCTCCGAGATCTCGCCGGTGACGACGTGGTGGCCCTTGCCGCGCGCGATGTCCGCGCGCACCTCGGAGATCTCGAGACCGGTCGTGGACCACTCCGGGTGCTGCCGACTGACGCGGTCGAGGAGGAAGCCCTCACCGCAGCCCACGTCGAGGAGTCGGCCCGGGCCTTCCCCGAGCGCGATCTCCAGCGTCGGGGGGAGGTCCTCGACGAAGTGGTCGAGCTGGGCGTACTCCGTGGCGTAATCGTCCCAAGATGCCGCGGCATCGTCCTGTGCCATCACCGGCTCAACCTAACAGGGGGGATCGGCACCCTGCGCCCTCGTGATGCTCGGGTCGTAGGGTCGGTTCCATGAACTTCGAGCTGTCCGAGGACCACGAGCACTTTCGTCGCAGTGTGCGCGACTTCGCGGAGAAGGAGATCGCTCCGCATGCGGCGCAGTGGGACCGGGACCACCACTTCCCGACCGATGTGGTGCACAAGATGGGTCAGCTCGGGTTGTTCGGCCTCACCGCTCCGGAGGAGTACGGCGGGGCGGGGGAGGATGGTGACTTCACGAGCCTGTGCGTGGCGATCGAGGAGATCGGCCGGGTTGACCAGTCGATGGGGATCACCCTGCAGGCCGCCGTCGGGTTGGGGATCAACCCGATCCTGACCTACGGCACCACGGAGCAGAAGGACACCTGGCTGCCGGAGCTGGTGGCCGGTGACAAGCTCGCCGGGTTCGGCCTCACCGAGCCGGGCGCGGGCTCGGACGCCGGCGCGACCAGGACCAGGGCCGAGCTGCGCGACGGCGAGTGGGTCGTCAACGGCAGCAAGCAGTTCATCACCAACTCCGGGTCCGAGATCACCAGCGTGGTGACCGTCACCGCTCGCACCGGTGAGCGTGCGGACGGCCGCCCGGAGATCTCCACGATCATGGTTCCCTCCGGCACGGCGGGCTTCACCGCGGAGAAGGCCTACGACAAGCTGGGTTGGCACGCCTCGGACACGCACCCGTTGTCGTTCCAGGACGCCCACGTCCCGGCCGATCACCTCCTGGGTGAGCAGGGTCGTGGTTATGCGCAGTTCCTCGCGACGCTCGACGACGGACGGGTGGCGATCTCGGCGCTGTCGGTGGGCTGCATCCAGGCCTGCTTGGACATGGCGCTGGAGTACGCCGGGGAGCGGCAGACCTTCGGTGGCCCCATCGGGCGCAAGCAGGGGGTGGCGTTCCAGATCGCCGACCTCGAGGTGATGCTGCACGCCAGTCGTGGGCTGACCTACCGGGCTGCTGCGCTCAAGGACGCCGGGGCGCCGTACCAGCAGTTCAAGCAGGCGGCCGCGGTGGCCAAGCTCTACTGCACCGAGTCGGCGGTGACCGCGACCCGGATCGCGACGCAGGTCTTCGGTGGCTACGGCTTCATGGAGGAGTACCCCGTGGCCCGGTTCTACCGGGACGCGAAGGTCCTCGAGATCGGCGAGGGCACCTCGGAGGTCCAGCGGATGCTGATCGCCCGCGGCCTCGGCCTGCCGGTCGAGTAGGTCAGGGCTCCTCGGTGGGGGCCGCCAGCATCCGCCGGCCGAGGTAGAGGTAGACCAGCCGCCGCTGGAAGGCGCGCAGCGTGGCCCGGGCGTTGCCGAGGCGCAGGTCGCCCGGGCTGAGCAGGCCCGGCACCCGCGCGGCGATCTGCCGGTGCATCTCGGCGGCCATCCGGGACTGCTCGCGGGCCAGGGACACGCTCCACTGCGTGGAGCTGATCCGGAACCCGGCCAGCGACCCGGGCGCGACGGCGAGGTCGCCGTGCTCCAGGACGCGGCAGTACGTCGCCTGGTCGATCATGAAGCCGGGGTCGCCGTGCCAGCCGCCCACCGCCTCCAGCGTCGTACGACGGAGCAGCACGCAGCAGGGCTCGCCGAAGATGTTCGCGCCCTTGACCACGGAGCGGCGGATCGCCTCCCGACCGGGCACCCGCCCCTCGAGACCGCCGAGGCCGTGCTCCCGGACGACCGGGCGGCCCGCGGCGTCGACGATGTCGCGGGCGGAGGCCACCATCGCGACGCCGCCGTCCTGAGCGTCGCGATGAGAGTCGAAGGTGGCGACCTGCGCCGCCAGCGAGCCCGGGGCCAGGAGGTCGTCGCCGCAGACCAGCTTGACCAGCTCGCCGCGCGCCTCCGAGGTCACCCGGTTCCAGTTGCGCTCGGCGCCGCCGCCGGCGGGGGTGCGCAGCAGCCGCACGCGCTCGTCACCGGAGAACTCCTGCATGATCGCCCAGGTGCCGTCGGTGGAGCCGTGGTCGGCGACCAGCAGCTCGAAGTCGCGGAAGGTCTGCGCGAGCACCGACTCCAGCGTCGCGCGCAGGTAGCTCGCGTTCTGGAAGGCCGGAACCACGACGGAGACGCGTGGAGCGCTGTCCATGCATCACCCTCCTGGCCGGACGCTCGCGACTATAGTCGGGCGCGTGCCAGCCGATCCCGCGTCGCCCGCTGGCGTGCACCTCGTGTCGGTCGTCATCCCGATCTACCAGGCCGAGCACCAGCTGCCGTCCGTCGTCGCCGACCTGCTCCCGCTCACCGAGCACGTCACCACCCCGGGCGGGGTGCCCTTCCGGGTGACCGAGGTGCTGCTCGTCCACGACTGCGGGCCCGACGACTCGGCCTCGGTGATGCGCCGGCTGGCCTCGGAGCACTCCGTCGTCCGGCCGATCTGGCTCAGCCGCAACTTCGGGCAGCACGCCGCCACGCTCGCGGGGATGTCGTCCTCGGGCGGTGACTGGATCGTCACCATGGACGAGGACGGGCAGCACGACCCGTCGTACGTCGGGGCGATGCTGGACGTCGCCCTCGAGGAGCAGGTCAGCGTCGTCTACGCCCGGCCCACCAACGAGGCGCCCCACGGCGGCTGGCGCAACGCCGCCTCCAGCGGCGCCAAGCGGCTGGTGACCGCCCTCAGCGGCGGCACCGACGCGACCGTCTTCAACAGCTATCGGCTGGTGCTCGGCGAGGTCGGCCGCAGCGTGGGTGCCTACGCCGGCGCAGGCGTCTTCCTCGACGTGGCCCTCGGCTGGGTGGCCGGTGCGGTGACCACCGCCCCGGTCGAGCTGCGCGCCGAGGGGGAGGGTCGGCGCTCCGGCTACACCACGCGGACCCTGCTCTCGCACTTCTGGCGGATGGTGCTGACCGGCGGCACCCGTGGGCTGCGGCTGGTCAGCGTCCTCGGGCTGGTCTTCGCCCTGCTGGGGCTGGTGATCGCGGCCTTCGTCGCCTACCGCCAGCTGGTGCACCCAGCGCCCACCGAGGGCTGGACCTCGCTGATCGTGGTCATGCTGATCTCCACCGGGGCGATCCTGTTCTCCCTCGGCGTGATCGCGGAGTACGTCGGCGTCGCGGTGAACATGGCCATGGGCAAGCCGCTCTACCTGATCACCCAGGACCCGGCCGACGGTCCGCTCGGCCGTCCGCGGCCGGCCCGCCTGCCCCCGGTGCGCGCCCGCACGCCTCGAGGGCGCTGAGCCGGTGGGCGCGCCTGGTCCCGCGCAGCGGGTCGCGTGGGTGGTGGGTGCCGGTGGGCTGCTCGGCAGCGCCGTCTGTCGACGCCTCGAGTCCCTGGGCCGAGAGGTCCGGTCGACGGCCGTGCCCTGGGGCGACCGGGAGGCCTCGGTCGAGGCGCTGCTGCGCGCCGCGGGCGAGCTCCCGGCGGCCGACTGGGAGGTCTACTGGTGCGCCGGGGCAGGCGTCATCGCCACCAGCCAGGCCGACCTCGACACCGAGGTCTCCGTCCTCGAGTCCTTCCTGGACCGGTGGGACCCGGCTCCGGGACCGGGTCGCGGGCTCTTCCTCGCCTCCTCCGCCGGTGGGGTGTACGCCGGATCGACCGGGGCCCCGTTCACCGAGCACACCGAGCCGGCCCCCATCTCGCCGTACGGGCTGGCCAAGCTGCGGGCCGAGGAGATCGCGACCGCGTTCGCCGTACGCACCGGAACGGGGCTGCTGGTCGGTCGCCTCTCGAACCTCTACGGGCCCGGACAGGACGTCGGCAAGCCCCAGGGGCTGATCACCCAGCTGTGCCGCGCCCAGCTGACCCGGCAGCCACTGAGCATCTACGTCTCGCTGGACACCATGCGGGACTACCTGTTCGTCGACGACGCGGCGAGGATGGCCGTCTCGACGCTGGACGCGGTGCTACCGGGTGGCAGGCGGGCGCTGAAGGTCCTGGCCAGCGAGCGCTCGAGCACCATCGGAGCCGTCCTCGGCGACCTGCACCGGATCACCCGGAGGCGGCCCCCGATCGTGCAGGGGACCTCCGCGAACGCCCGCTTCCAGGTGCGCGACCTCCGGCTGCGCTCGGTGGCGTGGCCGCACACCGCCGGCCTGGCCAGCACGCCCATGGTGAGCGGGATCGCGGCGACACTGAGGTCCCTGCAGGGTGAGCGGACGCCTGCTCGCGGATACCCTGCGGTCCTACGGACGGCCACCGGGCCGGGCGGGGAAGGCAAACCATGAGACTCCTGGTCACCGGCGGGGCCGGTTTCATCGGCAGCCACTACGTCCGGTCGCTGCTCACCGGCGCCTGGGGCGGCGCCGAGCCCGACGGCCTCGTCGTCCTCGACAAGCTCACCTACGCGGGCAACCTGGCCAACATCGCCCCGGTCGCCGACGACCCCCGGCTGAGGGTCGTCGAGGGCGACATCCTCGACCGCGCCACCGTCGACCGGCTGATGGCCGAGGTCGACGCCGTCGTGCACTTCGCCGCCGAGAGCCACGTCGACCGGTCGATCCTCGGGGCCTCGGAGTTCGTGATGACCAACGTGGTCGGCACCCAGACCCTGCTCGACTCCGCGCTCGCCCACGGCATCGAGAAGTTCGTGCACGTCTCCACCGACGAGGTCTACGGCTCGATCCCCGAGGGCAGCTGGGACGAGCAGCAGCCGCTGCTCCCCAACTCGCCGTACTCCGCCTCCAAGGCCTCCAGCGACCTGTTCGCCCGCGCCTTCCACCGCACCCACGGCCTCCCGGTCTGCATCACCCGTTGCTCCAACAACTACGGGCCCTACCAGTTCCCGGAGAAGGTCATCCCGCTGTTCGTGACCAACCTGATCGACGGCGCCGACGTGCCGTTGTACGGCGAGGGCACCAACGTCCGCGACTGGCTGCACGTCGACGACCACTGCCGCGGCATCCACCTCGTGCTCGAGGGTGGCCGTCCCGGCGAGATCTACAACATCGGCGGCGGCACCGAGCTGTCCAACAAGGACCTGACCGGCCTCCTCCTCGAGGCCACCGGCACCGACTGGGACCGGGTCAAGCGGGTCACCGACCGCCTCGGCCACGACCTGCGCTACTCCGTGGACATCACCAAGATCAGCGACGAGCTCGGCTACGCCCCCCAGGTGCCCTTCACCCAGGGCCTCGCCGACACCGTCGAGTGGTACCGCACCCACCGGTCGTGGTGGGAGCCCCTGAAGGCCCGCGCCGGGTTGTAGCCCGCTCGGCGGAATCAGACGAGGGTCTGGATGAAGTCCCTGGCCTGGTCCCAGGTCGCCAGCAGGCCTTGCTCCGCGGCCTCGGCCAGGGTGGGGGCGGCCTCGTCCTTGGGGGAGAGCAGGGGGGCGACGGGGCTGCCGTCGCGGGCCGTGGTGGGCCACTCGATGCCGATCGCCGGGTCGAGCGGGTGGACGCCGTGCTCGCGTCCCGGGGCGTAGGGGGCCGAGCACAGGTAGTTGACCACCGTGTCGTCCTCGAGGGCGAGGAACGCGTGGCCCAGGCCCTCGGAGAGGTAGATCGCGCGGCGGTCGACGTCGTCGAGGAGCACCGCGTCCCACCGGCCGTACGTCGGGGAGCCGACCCGCAGGTCGACCGCCACGTCGAAGGCGGCCCCGCTGACGCAGGTCACGAACTTCGCCTGGCTCGGGGGCAGCTGGGCGAAGTGGATGCCGCGCAGGGTGCCGGCGCTCGAGACCGAGCAGTTCGCCTGGGCCAGGTGCAGCGCGTGACCCGTCATCGTCGAGAAGACGTCCTCGCGGAACCATTCCAGGAACACGCCACGGTCGTCGGCGTGCTGGGCCGGGGTCAGCTCGAAGGCGCCGGGGACGGAGAGCTCGCGGACCTGCATCGGGCGAGGCTACCGGGTCGCTACCCTGCCGGTGGACACGCAGGCCACCCCGAGACGACGACGAGGTCACTGATGAGCTGGATGGTCACGGGAGCACGCGGGATGCTGGGCACCGATCTGTGCCGGGTCCTCGACGAGCACGACGTCGCGGTGACGCCCTACCACCGCGAGGACCTCGACCTCCTCGACCCGGTCGCCGTGAGCCGGGCGGTGGCGGACCACGAGGTGATCGTCAACTGCGCGGCGTGGACCGCCGTGGACGACGCGGAGACGCACGAGGACGCCGCACTCGAGGTCAACGCCGTCGTCCCGGGCATCCTCGCCACGGCCGCAGCCGAGCACGGCCGACGGATCGTGCAGGTCAGCACCGACTACGTGTTCGACGGCACCGCGCGGACGCCGTACGACGAGGACGCGCCGGTGGCCCTCGCCTCGGCGTACGGACGCACCAAGGCCGCCGGCGAGGCCGCCGTGCGCCTGGCCGCGCCGGACCACCACCTGGTGGTGCGCACCGCCTGGCTGTACGGCGAGCACGGTGGCTGCTTCCCGCGCACCATCGCCCGGGTGGCCCGCGAACGGGGGGCCGTCAGCGTGGTGACCGACCAGGTCGGCCAGCCGACGTGGACCGTCGACGTCGCCGAGCTGATCCTCCGACTGGTCCGGGCCGACGCCCCCGCCGGCACCTGGCACGCGACCTCCACCGGCGAGACCTCGTGGTTCGAGTTCGCGCGCCGGGTGGTGGCCGCCGCGGGACTCGACCCCGAGGTGGTCAGCCCCACCGACTCCGCGAGCTTCGTCCGGCCGGCCCCGCGCCCGGCGTACTCCGTGCTCGGCCACGACAAGCTGCACGCCCACGGGATCGAGCCGATCGGACCGTGGGAGCAGCGCTGGGAGCAGGCCGCTCCGGACGTGCTGGCGGACCTGCGCTGACCGTAGGCCACCGCCGACCTACCCTGTCGGGCGTGTGCAGGTGCAGCCGCTGCGCCTCGGCCGTTACGTTGTCTGTTCCGTCGGGTCTCTTCAGCGTCTCCCGGCGGGCGAGGAGTGAGTGCCCATGTCGTCCATCAGCGCCCGACCCTCGAGTGACCGCGACCAGGTCCTCGACTCGGAGGGCCCCGAGCCGACACCCCCCTCCGTCACGGAGGAGCCACCGGCGCCCGGTGTGGGCTGGTCGCGGCTCGTGGTCTCGACCGTGGTCGGTGTCCTGGGAGCGCTGTCCAGCTTCAAGCTGCGGACCATGCCCGTGCCGACCGACCCGTGGCACTACGTCCTCGCCGGCCTGACCTTCCCCGCGCGGAGCTGGAACGACGTCGGCCTGACCCGCTACGGGATGACGCTGCCGATGATCCCGATCACGCGGCTCTTCGGCGAGTCGGAGCTGTCCTACTACCTGATGCCCTGCCTGGTCACCGGCCTCCTGATCGGCGGGGTCTACTGGCTCACCAGCCGGTCCTTCGGCTGGATCGCCGGCCTGTCGGCCTCCGTGCTCGTCCTGGCCAACGGCGTGGTCCTGGTGAACTCCTCGCGGCTCTACCCCGACGTCGCCGCGGCGGCGATGACCGTGCTTGCCGTGGCCACCGCCCTGATGGCGCGCGACGTCTGGGCGCGCCGGCCCAAGGTGTCCGTCGCGCTGGTGCTGACCCTGCTGCTCACCGGCACCTTCGTCGGGCTGAGCTGGTGGATGCGGGAGACCGCGCTGCTGGCCTGGCCGGTCATCGGGGCCGTGCTGCTCTGGCGCGGTGGACCCCGGGCCCGGGTCTCGCTGCCCCTGGTCGCGGTGCCCGCGGTCGGCCTGCTGGTCCTGGAGATGCTGGTGAGCAAGCTCGCCTTCGGCGACGCCATGCTCCGGTTCACGGCGCTCACCGGACCGGACATGTCGGCCACGACGAACATGGCGGACGTCCCCTACCTCGGGCAGTCGCGGATGACCTACCTGCTCACGATGCCCAAGGGTGCCCTGCTGTTCGCGGACGGTCACTGGATGGTGGCCATGGGCATCGTGGCCGTCCTGTCCGGCCTCGTCTTCCCCCGCAAGGTCGGTCTCTTCGCCGCCTGGTTCGTGCTCGTGTTCGGGCTGTTCACGCTCGTCGGCGGCGGGCTCAGCCCCGCGCACCCACGCATCCGGCTCGACGTCGCCCGCTACTGGATCGCCTGGCTGCCGCCGATGATCATCGCCGCGGTCGGGGGCGTGGCCCTGCTCGCCCGGCTGCTCGCGGAGCGGCTGCTCGCCGACCGCGGCCGGGGCCTGCGCCTGGGGCTCGCCGGCGTGCTGGCCGTGCTGCTGGTGGCCGGCCCGGTCGCCGCCTCCGCGTCGGGCGTGCGCAAGTCCCCGACGTACGTCGTGACCAACGGCAACGACGCCGCCCAGTTCCGCAACTGGCTGCACACGTACGACCGGGCCGTGGGCAGGATGTACTCCGACTGGATGTCGGACCGGGTGCTGGCCACCTACGCCCTGTCCTTCACCGGCCACCGGATGGCCCACGTGCGGTGGATGTCGCTCACCGGGCCGGAGCAGCCACGGGTCGGCGACCACGTCGTGCTCTACAGCCCCAACCGGGACGTCTGCTTCTTCTGCGGGGACAACCTGCACCTCTGGCTGGACAAGCACCACGAGGACCTGCGCCGCTGGGACAAGGTCTGGACGTCCTCCGACTCCACGTTCACCGTCTACGAAGTGACCGAGAGGAGCCGGCCGGACGGCGCCGCGACGAGCAACTAGGGCTCTGGCCGCTCAGCGGGTCCAGAACTCGGTCCACACGAAGCCGAGCTCCTCGAACATCAGCCGCAGCAGGGGCAGGCTGATCCCGACGACGTTGTGCGGGTCGCCCGTCACGCCGGAGACGAAGGCGCCGCCGAGCCCGTCGAGGGTGAAGGCGCCGGCCACGGCCGCCGGCTCCCCGGTGGCCACGTAGGCCTCGATCTCCTCGTCGGACACGTGCGCGAACCGCACCTGCGTCGCGGCCGAGCGGGCCAGCCACACCTCGCGGTGCGTGTCGATGACGCAGTGGCCGGTGTGCAGCACCCCGGCGCGACCGCGCATCTGTCGCCAGCGC
Organism: Marmoricola sp.; assembly: GCA_025964795.1. Classification (GTDB taxonomy): domain Bacteria; phylum Actinomycetota; class Actinomycetes; order Propionibacteriales; family Nocardioidaceae; genus Marmoricola. The sequence goes on along the minus strand of JAOPYC010000090.1, from coordinate 87,662 downwards.
TCGATCGCCTCCTGGTCGCTCTTCGGCTTGCCGAGGATCTGGCCGTCGAAGGCGAGCACGGAGTCGCAGCCGATGACGATGGCGCGCTTCTCCGAGGCGGCCACGGCCACCGCCTTCAGCTGGGCCAGCTTGAGGGTGTAGTCGGCCGGCTCGGTGACCTCGACGCTGTCCTCGTCGACGCCGCTGACCACCACCTCGGGGGACAGCCCCGCGCTGCGCAGGGTCGTCAGCCGCGCCGGCGAGGCCGAGGCGAGCACGAGCCGGGGCGTTGTGGCCACGGTGGCTAGCGGGCCCGGGCGCGCCAGGCGCCGGGGCCGTGCCGGTGGGTCCCGCGCACCTGGCGGTGGGGGGCTCCCCACTCGGGACGCGGCTTCTTGCGGGCTCCCGCCGCCTCCGCCGCTCCGGCCGCCATCGCAGAGACGACGGACACCAGCGCCGCGACCTCCTCCGGCGTGGGATCGCCCTTGACGATGCGCAGCAGCGGGGTCTCCTGGCTCACAGCGGGATGTTCCCGTGCTTCTTGGGCGGCAGCGTCTCGCTCTTGGTGGCGAGCAGGCGCAGCGCGCGGACGATCTCGATGCGAGTCTCGTGGGGGGCGATCACCGCGTCGACGTAGCCGCGCTCGGCCGCGACGTAGGGGTTGGCCAGTGTGTCCTCGTAGTCCGCGATCAGCTCGGCGCGGCGCTCCTCGACGTCGCCGCCGTCCTCCTCGAGCTTCTTCAGCTCCTTGCGGTGCAGGATGTTTGCGGCTCCCTGGGCGCCCATGACGGCGATCTGGGCGGTGGGCCAGGCCAGGTTGATGTCGGCGCCGAGGTGCTTGGACCCCATCACGTCGTACGCCCCGCCGTAGGCCTTGCGGGTGATGATCGTGACCAGCGGGACGGTGGCCTCGGCGTAGGCGTAGATCAGCTTGGCGCCGCGCCGGATGATGCCGTTCCACTCCTGGTCGGTGCCGGGCAGGAACCCGGGCACGTCGACGAAGGTCAGCACCGGGATGTTGAACGCGTCACAGGTCCGCACGAAGCGAGCCGCCTTCTCGTAGGCGTCGATGTCCAGGGTGCCGGCGAACTGCATCGGCTGGTTGGCCACCACGCCGACGGACTTGCCCTCGACCCGGCCGTAGCCGATCACGATGTTGGGCGCGAACAGCGGCATCACCTCGAGGAAGTCGCCGCCGTCGACGATGGCCTCGATGACCGACTTCATGTCGTAGGGCTGGTTGGCCCCGTCGGGGATGACCGTGTCGAGCGCGCGGTCCTCGTCGGTGACCTCCATCTCGGCCGGCTCGTCGTACGACGGGGGGTCGTCGAGGTTGTTCTGGGGCAGGAAGCCGAGCAGCGACTTGGTGTACTCCAGCGCGTCCTCCTCGTCGGTGCCCATGTAGTGGGCGTTGCCCGACTTGGTGTTGTGCGTGCGGGCGCCGCCGAGCTCCTCCATCGTCACGTCCTCGCCGGTGACCGTCTTGATCACGTCCGGACCGGTGATGAACATGTTGGAGGTGCCGTCGACCATGATCGTGAAGTCGGTGACCGCGGGGGAGTAGACGTGACCGCCGGCGCAGGAGCCCATGATCAGGCTGATCTGCGGGATCACGCCGCTCGCGTGCACGTTGCGCTTGAAGATCTCGCCGTAGAGGCCGAGGGAGACGACCCCCTCCTGGATCCGGGCGCCGGCGCCCTCGTTGATCCCGATGATCGGGCAGCCGGTCTTGATGGCGAGGTCCATCACCTTGGTGATCTTCTCGCCGTAGACCTCGCCGAGGGAGCCGCCGAACACGGTGAAGTCCTGGGAGAACACGCAGGTCTGGCGGCCGTCGATGGTGCCGAAGCCGGTGATCACGCCGTCGCCGTACGGGCGGTTCTTCTCCAGGCCGAACGCCACCGAGCGGTGCCGGGCCAGCTCGTCGAGCTCCACGAACGAACCCTCGTCGAAGAGGTGCTCGATCCGCTCCCGGGCCGTCATCTTGCCCTTGGCGTGCTGCTTCTCCACCGCCTTGGCCGAGCCCGCGTGGACCGCCTCGTCGATGCGCCGCTCGAGATCGGCCAGCCGGCCCTCGGTGGTGTGGATGTCGATGTCCTGGGGGACCTCGGTGCCTTCACCCGGTTGTGCACTCACGTCGTCGACTCCTCCTGGCCCGATGTGGGCGGACCGGTGCCTGGTGGTGTAGCCACCCGTTCTTTCCTGCGTCAATGTAGTGGCCATGAGTGAGTCCGAGGACAGCCGCCCACCGATTGGCCAGGTCACCGCCGCCTCCCGCTGGCGTGTCGAGGTGGTCGAAGAGACGACCTCCACCAACGCCGCCGTGGCGGAACGCTTCCGGGCAGGCGAGGGCGAGGGCCTGGTTCTCGTCGCCGAGCACCAGACCGCCGGGCGTGGGCGCCTCGGCCGGGACTGGGTCTCCCCGCCCCGCAGCTCGCTCACCGTGTCCTTCCTGCTGGCGCCCTCGGACGTCGCGCCCGCGCGGTGGCCGTGGCTGCCGCTGCTGACCGGGATCGCCGCGGCGGCCGCCGTACGCCGGATCACGGGGGTCCAGGTCGACCTGAAGTGGCCCAACGACGTCCTGGCCGACGGCCAGAAGCTCGGCGGGATCCTGCTCGAGCGCGTGGAGCAGGCGGGCCGGGCAGCCGCCGTCGTCGGCATCGGCCTCAACTGCGCCCAGTCCGGGGACGAGCTCCCCGTGCCGCAGGCGACCTCGCTGGCCATCGTGACCGGCGCCCGGGTCGACCGCTCGGCCCTGCTGACGGCGCTGCTCGAGGAGCTGGCCGCTCGCTACGACGAGTGGCGCTCCGGGGTGGATCTCCGGCCCGCCTACCTCGAGCTGTGCAGCACGCCGGGTCTCCAGGTGAAGGTCGCCGTCCCCGGGGGCGAGGTGACCGGTGAGGCCGTCGACGTGGACGCCGGCGGCCGGCTCGTCGTACGCACGGAGACGGGGGAGGAGCACCTGGGAGTGGGCGACGTGGTGCACGTTCGCCCGCAGTGATCGCCGGTCACGCCTAACGGACACCGTCTCCGTGGCATGATCGCGCTGTGGCCATCTCGCGCAGACTGCTCAACGAGGGTGAGCACGTCATCCTCAGCACCCGCACCCACGTCAAGGTGCTGATCCTGCCCGCGGTGGTGCTGATCGTCCTCGCGGGGCTCGACGGCTATCTGCTCAGCCTCCCCGACGGCCAGCACGCCGGCACCTGGCGCTGGATCATCGGCATCCTCGGACTCGTGCTGCTCGTCTTCTTCGTGGTGGCGCCCTTCCTGCGCTGGCTGCTCACGACGTACACCTTCACCAGCCGGCGGCTGATCACCCGCACAGGTGTCTTCACCCGCCGCGGCCACGACATCCCGTTGAACCGGATCAGCGACATCTCCTACGAGAAGGGCCTGATCGACCGGATCTTCGGCTGCGGCACCCTGGTCGTCTCCGACGCGAGCGAGACCGGCCGCGTCGAGCTGCGGGACATCCCGCACGTCGAGCAGGCGCAGCTGACCGTCAGCGACGAGCTCTTCCACCGGGCCGACCCGGCCACACCACGGTCCGATGACGGATCCTGAGGAGCTCGAACGCGCGATCGTCGGTGCCGTCCCCACGCTGACCGGGGAAGAGGTGGCCACCGCGGCGGGCCTCACCACCCAGCAGGCCCAGCGGCTGTGGCGGGCCCTCGGGTTCCCCGAGGCTGACGGCGCCAGTGCCTTCACCACCGCCGACCAGGAGGCGCTGGTCCGGGTCGCCGCCATCGTGGAGGAGGGCAACCTCCAGTTCGACACGATCGTGCAGATGACGCGCGCGGTCGGCCAGACGATGGACCGCCTCGCCGAGTGGGAGGTGGCCACGCTCGCCTCGCTGCTCGACCGGCACGACACCCAGACCTCCAAGCGCGACGAGGCGCTGCGCCTGGTGAAGACGATCGGCCCGCACTTCGAGGAGCTGCTCACCTACGTCTGGCGCCGCCACCTCCTGGCCGCCGTCACCCGGGTGGAGAGCCTGGAGGGCGCCGATGACGAGCAGGTGGCCGAGGCGACCGTCGGGTTCGCGGACCTGGTCAGCTTCAGCGCGCTCACCAACCGGCTCGCCGAGCACGAGATCGGCGACCTCGTGGAGGTCTTCGAGGGCCGCAGCCACGACGTGGTCTCCCTGCACCGCGGCCGGGTGGTCAAGACCCTGGGTGACTCGGTGCTCTTCATCGCCCCCTCGCCCGCCGAGGGCATCGAGATCGCGTGGGACATCGTCAAGGTCATCGGCGGCGACGCCCGGCTGCCCGACGTACGCGTCGGCGTGGTGACCGGCTCCGTCGTGCTCCGCATGGGCGACGTCTACGGCCCCGCCGTCAACCTCGCGGCCCGCCTCGTCGGCGTGGCTCGCCGCAACCGCGTGATCACCGACTCCCACACCGCCGCCGCCCTCGACCGCGAGCTCTACGAGGCCCGCGTGCTCCCAGCCCGCCCCGTGCGCGGCTTCGGCGAGATGGAACCGGTCGCCGTACGTCGCACGTCGCGCTGAACGCCCCTCCTGCAGCTACAGGAAGTCGTTGGGGTCGAACTCGTCGATGGGGATGACCCGCAGGCGGGGCAGCCGCTCGTTGAACGCGCCGACGTCGTACTCGAGGTCGTAGAACTCCAACCCGCGGTCGACCAACGCCGTGAAGCCACTGTTCTTGAACTCACGGAACGCGAGCAGACCCATCCGCCGGCCGTCGAGCAACCGCTCCATCTGCGGCAGGAAGTCGCCGTCGTTGCTGACCAGCATCAAGTCGGCATCACGACGCTCGAGCTCCTGCAGCGTCCGCTGGATGGCCAGGTCGACGACCTTCTCGGTCGGCCCGCCCGAGAGCGGGATCGGCCGGTAGCCGATGCTCGTCAGCGCCTGGACGAAGCTCATCGGCAGCTCGTCCTTGACCGCGAGGAAGAACAGCCCCTTCGCCGGCTGCTGCCAGGTGGACTCCGCGAACGTGAGGATCCGCTCCCAGCGGGGGCGTTCCGTCGGGTTCGGCCGGCGCCCGAAGATCGAGGCGCCGAGCGTCGCGTCGATGTTCTCACCGTCGACGAGGACGTAGGTGGTGCGCTCGGACTCCGGGGACATGGCCCGAGAGTATGCCTCGATAGGGTCGGCGCGTGACTTCTTCCCCGACTCCCCGGCCGACTCCCGGGCCGACTCCCGGGCTCGCCCCGACCGTGGCCGTCATCGGCGGGGGACAGCTGGCCCGGATGATGGCCGAGCCGGCCGCGGCCCTCGGCATCCCGCTCCGGCTCCTGGCCGAGGCCCCCGGCGTGAGCGCCGCGCAGGTGATCCCCGACCACGTCGTCGGTGACTACTCCGACCTGGCCACCCTGCGCGCCGTCACGGACGGATGTGAGGTGGTCACCTTCGACCACGAGCACGTGCCGACCGACCACCTGCACGCCCTTGAGCAGACCCTGGCCGTGCGGCCGGGACCCGACGCGCTGGTGCACGCCCAGGACAAGGGCGTGATGCGCACCAAGCTGGCCGAGCTGGGGGTGCCGTGTCCCCGGAACGCCCTGGTCTCCTCGGTCGCCGAGGTCGTGTCCTTCGGCCTGCCGTGCGTCCTGAAGACCACCCGCGGCGGCTACGACGGCAAGGGCGTCTGGTTCGTCGACACCGAGGCTGACTGTGCTCCTGCGTTCGAGTCCGGGGTGGGCATCCTCGCCGAGGAACGCGTCGACTTCCGGCGCGAGCTCTCCGCCCTGGTCGCCCGGTCTCCCTCCGGACAGGTCGCCGCCTGGCCCGTCGTCGCCTCCAAGCAGCGCGACGGCATCTGCCACGAGGTGATCGCCCCCGCCCCCGACCTGGACCCCGAGCTGTCCGTGCAGGCCCAGCAGATCGCGATGCGGATCGCCGGAGAGCTGGGCGTGACCGGCGTGCTGGCTGTCGAGCTGTTCGAGACCCACTCCGGCGAGGTGCTGGTCAACGAGCTGGCGATGCGCCCACACAACACCGGCCACTGGACGCAGGACGGGTCGGTCACCAGCCAGTTCGAGAACCACCTGCGCGCTGTGCTCGACCTGCCGCTCGGCTCCCCGGAGGCCCGGGCGTCCTGGACCGTGATGGTGAACATCCTCGGCGGAGCCCGCCAGACCGGTCACCTCTACGACGGGTACCCGCACGCGATGGCCCGGGACCCGCGGTTGCGCGTCCACCTCTACGGCAAGGAGCTGCGTCCTGGCCGCAAGGTCGGCCACGTCAACGCCTACGGCGACGACCTCGAGGACTGCCTCGAACGCGCCCGGCATGCGGCAGCATGGTTCGCCGGGGACCTGGGAGAGGAAAGCGAATGACGTCGTCATCGACAACCGGCCGCGTGCAGGTGGGCATCGTGATGGGCTCGGACTCGGACTGTCCGGTGATGAAGGAGGCCGCCGAGGCGTGCAAGGAGTTCGGCGTCGGCTTCGAGGCCGACGTGGTCTCGGCCCACCGGATGCCCGACGAGATGCTCGCCTACGGGCGTGAGGCTGCCGGCCGCGGCCTGCAGGTGATCATCGCCGGTGCCGGGGGCGCAGCGCATCTGCCCGGCATGCTCGCGGCCGTGACGCCGCTGCCGGTGATTGGGGTGCCGGTGCCGCTGAAGTACCTCGACGGCATGGACTCCCTGCTCTCCATCGTGCAGATGCCGGCCGGAGTGCCGGTAGCCACCGTGGCCGTGGGCAATGCCCGCAACGCCGGCCTGCTGGCCGTGCGGATCCTCGGCGCCGGCGACCCCGTGCTCCAGCAGCAGATGGTCGAGTTCCAGGTCTCGCTCAAGGAGACCGCCCAGGAGAAGGGCAAGGCGGTGCGCGGTGAGGCCGCGCACAAGCTGGGTTTCTGACGCCATCCCGGTCATGGCCGCCTGCTGAGGCTGAGGGTGCCGTCAGGCAGGTAGCGGTGCCAGAAGCCGGGGTCGTGGACCCGTTGGTGGTGGTAGTGGCACAGGGGGACGGCGTTCCTCAGGTCGGTCCTCCCGCCCGACGCCCAGGGTTTCCGGTGGTGGAGCTCGCACCAGGCATAGGGCCGTTCGCACCCATCGGCCGCGCAGATGTCTTGCTCGAGTCCTTTGGGACCCGCTGGGCCAGGGAGAACAACCGTGACTCGCGCCCTAGATCAAGCGCTACGGATCCGGTGCCCAGGACAGCGGGGATGATCCCGGCGGTGCAGGCCAGCCGGCGTGCTTCTCCCGCCGACAGGGTCTGTCCGGTGTCGAGGTGGGCTGCCTTCAGCGCGCCCTGGAGGACGTCGGCGCTGATGGTCACGACGACCGTGGCGGCGGAGACGGTGAAGTGCCCGGTGACCGTGCCGTCGCCGTTGTCGTGGAAGCTCAGCCGGGTGTTGGCCCGGGCAGCCTCTTCTTCGGAATGCAACTGCTCGCCCTCGTGGGCGTCCACGGCATCCGAGAGGATCTGTGGACAAGTTCTGCCTCGGCTCACCGGGTTTCGAGACGGTCGCTGGCGCTGCCTCCCCAACCACCGGGGTTGGGTTGCGCGCTGGACCGAGACGGTCGCCGGGGCTCCCTCCTCGGCCGGCGTGGCCTAGCCCGGGGTATCTGAGGGCGGCGTCGCGACACTAGGTTCGGGAAGGCCCGTCGAGCAGCGGAGGGAGCGACGCATGGCGCAGACGTTCGCTGGGGGCGCGCTCCGCGTCACCACACCCCCGGGCCATGCCGCGAAGCCCGCTGGCCGGACCAGGGGCCTCGAGGACACGCCGACGGACACGATCGTCGCCGCGCTGGAGGACAGCGACCTGGCGCTGGTGCAGGGGCTCGACCTCGTGCCGCACCGGGGCAAGGACCTGGCCGCCCCACGATCCGGCACGGTCGAGCTCGAGCTCGACCTGCCTGCCGACACGGACGGCGTGGTGCTGCTCGAGCGCGACGGCGTCTACTCCTGGCACCTGCCCGCGCACGCCGGCGAGCGCACCAGGCGGCTGGAGAAGGGCCCGCACACCGCCCGGTTCGAGATCGACGTCCGGCCGAGCGAGACCGGCGCGCCCCAGAGGACGAAGAGCCTGCTCGGCGCCGCCGTGCACGGCGCCGCCCAGGTCCTGGTGTTCCGGTTCGCGGCCCCGGCCCTGCTGAAGAAGGCCATCGAGAAGATGGAGTCCCACGTGCGGCCGGGACTGGTCCACCTGGCCGGTGACACCCGCGACGGGTGGACGCGCTTCGACACCCTCGACCAGCTCGATCTGCCGAAGGACCGCCCCGCCCGGCTGCTGCTCCTCGTCCACGGCACGTTCTCCTCGACCGAGAGCGCCTTCGCCGCGTTCGGCGTCGACGAGAACGGGAGAGGGTTCCTGCGGGCCGCGATCGCGGCGTACGACGCCGTCATCGGGTTCGACCACAAGACCCTGAGCGTCGATCCACGACAGAACGCCGAGGCCCTGCTGAAGCGGCTGAGGACCCATCGCGGCGAGACCGTCATCGACGTCATCACGCACAGCCGCGGCGGCCTGGTGACACGCGCGTTCGCGGAGGAGATCCTCCCCGACGCGAAGTGGCCGGGCACCGTCGACAACGCGGTGTTCGTCGCCGCCACCAACGCCGGCACCCACCTCGCCGACCCCGAGCGGTGGGGTGAGCTGGTCGACCTCTACACGAACCTCGCCGCCGCGAGCACGGTCGGGCTGGTTGGCGTCGTGAAGGGCATCGGCGCGTTGGTGAAGTACCTCGTCGCCTACGCCGCCGACAACGACGACGTCCCCGGCCTCCAGGCGATGGTCCCCGGCGGTGCCTTCGTCACGGAGCTCAACCAGACCCAGCCCGGGCAGCCCGGTCCGGGGACCAGCTGGTTCGTGGTCTCCTCGAACTTCCACGTCTCGCTCGACAAGGACCACCACAGCCCGCCGGAGTTCCCCCGCGAGCTGGTGCTCAAGCTGGGCGAGGGTTTCCTCGACCAGCTCTTCGAGGGGGACAACGACCTGGTCGTCGACACCTCCTCGATGTCGGCGATCGACGAGCAGGTGGGCGGGTTCGTCCGGGACACCTTCGCGCTCGGCGAGAACGACGTCGTCTACCACACCAACTACTTCGACCAGCTCAGCGTGATCGAGGCGATCTCCGGCTGGCTGCCGCTCGGACTGGGAGCCGGTGGTGGTGAGGACATGGCCGTCGCGGAGATGGCCGAGCCACCGGCGGCCGCAGCCATGGAAGCGCCGGTCGAGCAGCTGAGGTCCGCCCGAAGGGCCGCCCCGCCGCCCGTCGAGCCGCCCGCCGACCCGACCCCGGCCAGCCTGGCTGCGGAGATGCCGGCGGAGGTCGTGGCGAAGCAGGAGTTCGCGGTCCGTGTCCGGCTCTCTCGCCGGGAGATCGCCGTGACCGAGGGGGCTGCCCACGCCGAGGCCGACGTGGCCGTGGATGCCGACCGACCGGTCACCGTGCAGGTCATCGGGAAGTCCAACGCCACGGTGATCGCTCCCGACACCGACGTCCTCGCCCTCCCACCTGGTGGTGGGGTCAGCGAGCTGCAGTTCCGGGCGAGGTCCCTCGCCTCCGGCCCGGTCGCGGTGCTGGTCGTCGTACGCCAGGGCCGGGTCCCGATCGCCACGCTGCGCCTGGACGGCGATGCCGTGAAGAAGGGAGGCGTCCCGTCGGGCACCGCCGCGACCGCGACCACGCACCCCGGGATCGACGCCCCGGAGCTCGACGGCCTGCCCTGCCTGGACATCGTGGAACGGGAGCTGCCCAACGGCTCGGTGATCTACCAGTACGCCGTACGCCTGCTCCCGGGGCAGCCGGCCGCGATCTTCGAGTCGAAGCCGATCAAGGACCGCGTACTCCGGATCGGGAAGATCCTCGACGACGTCGCCGACCTGTGGCGCACGGCGGCGGATCCGCGCGAGCGCGAGCGGAAGCTCCAGGACATCGGCTCCACGATGTACGGCGAGCTGTTCCCCGAGGCGATGCAGGCCCACCTCTGGAAGCACCGGGCCAGGATCAAGGACCTGATCGTCTACGCCGACGAGCCGTTCGTGCCCTGGGAGCTGGTGCACCTCAAGCCGCCGAACGGGCCACGGCCGACCCGGCCGCGCTTCCTGGCCCAGAGCGGGCTGGTGCGCTGGCAGCTCGGGAGCTTCCCACCACGGGAGATGCGGGTGCGCGAGGGCCACGCCCGGTCGTTGTGCCCCGAGTACCGAGACCCCAGGTTCGCGCTGAGCGACCCGACCAAGGAACGGCTGTTCCTCGAGGAGCGGTTCGGGGCCACCCCGGTCACCGCCACCCCGGCCGGGGTGCGCACGCTGCTGCGCTCGGGGACCTTCGACCTGCTGCACTTCTCCGGTCACGGTGCCGCCGACCCCGACGACATCCTCGACGCCAAGCTCCTGCTGCAGGGGCGCAAGCGCGCCGGCACGGTGGAGGCGGAGTACCTCGGCGCCACCACGGTCAGCGAGAACGCGGCCCGCGCCAAGCAGGGCCCGGGCCCGCTCGTGGTGCTCAACGCGTGCCAGGTCGGACGGGCCGGTGACCTGTTGACCACCGTGGGCGGGTTCGCCCAGGCATTCCTCGACGCGGGGGCGTCCGCGTTCGTGTCGTGCCTGTGGTCGGTGCAACAGGAGCCCTCGCGCGTCTTCGTGGAGAAGCTCTACGAGGAGCTGCTCGCCGGACGGACCATGGCTGCGGCGTCCGCCCTGGCCCGGGAGAAGACCCGCAAGGCCGGCGACGCCACCTGGCTCTCGTTCGTCGTCTACGCCCGCCCCGACGCCGTCCTCGTGACCAGCTGACCCACCACCTGCCCCACCACCGGAAAGGAAGGCCCATGGCGCGATACGCCCTGTGCGTCGGGATCAACGAGTTCAGGACGCTGCCGCGGAGCAGCTGGCTGAGCGGTTGCGTCAACGACGCCAACGACCTCGCCAAGGCGCTGAGGAAGCTCGGCTTCAGCGCCCGCGACATCACGGTGCTCCGCGACAAGGAGGCCAGCAAGCGTGCGGTGACGAAAGCCCTGAGCACCATGGTCGGCAAGGCCGAGCCGGGGGACCACCTCGTGTTCACCTTCTCCAGCCACGGCACGCAGGTCCCGAGCACGGACGACGACGAGCCGGACGGGTTGGACGAGGCGTTCGCGTGTCACGACCTGAAGCAGAGCGGCGACGACTGGGACCGCAGGACCGTCATCGTCGACGACGAGCTGCGCGACCTCTTCGCGAAGGTCCCCGCGGGGGTGCTCGTCGAGGTGCTGCTGGACACCTGCCACAGCGGCTCCGGCCTCAAGGACCTCGACGACATCCAGCAGGCGATGCTGCTGGGTCGCCGGCCGAGGTTCCTGCCGCCGCCGACGCCGAAGGGCCTCAGCCGCGCGCGCGACCTCCGGTCGGCCCGGCCCCGCAGCGTGGACAACAAGAAGCTGGTGGAGCTCACGAAGACCGCCCGCGGCAGCGCGAGGCCGGTGCTGTTCGCGGCGTGCCGGCCCGCCCAGACGGCTTCCGACGCCACCTTCGACGACCGCGCCAACGGCGCCTTCACCTACCTGTTCCTCAAGGCGCTGGCGGCCGACCCCACCCAGACCCGGCGCAAGCTGCAGAGCACGGTGATCAGCGGGCTGAAGAAGGGAGACTTCGAGCAGCGCTCGACCCTGGAGGGTCCGCCGAAGTCGAAGTCCGGTGCGTTCGGCCAGCCCTTCTGAGACCAGCCCTTCTGAGACCAGCCCTTCAGTCGCAGTCGCCTGTGACGCACCGGTGGCTGATCACGATCGCCAGCACCGCGAGTACGACGGCCAGCCCGAACCCGGCCAGGTACGACGTCCCCTGGTCGACCAGGAACCAGTGCGCGAACACGGCTCCCACCAGGCCCGCGGCGATGCTCTGCCCCAGCGAGTCGCTCATCTGGATGGCGCCCCCGCTCTCGCCCTGCTTGCCGGCGGGGGACAGGTCCAGCGCGAGGGTGGACAGCAGCGGGGTCGCCAGCCCCATCCCGGTGGCCGTCACCGCGAACCCGACCGTGGCCACCACCGCCGCGGCGACCGGCACGTGCTCGATCGGCACCAGGGCGAGCGTGACCACCGCTCCGCCCAGCAGCGCCAGGGCTCCGGCGCGCAGCAGCCCGTTGAAGGTCTCGGGACGTCCGTGCTTCCCGGAGTACGACGAACCGGCCGTCCACCCCAGCGCACCGACCATCAGGACCAGGCCGGCCAGGGTCGGGCTGAGCCCGCTCTCGTTCTGCAGCACCAGCGGCAGGAACATCTCGGTGCACGCGAACGCGCCGCCGAATACGCCACGCGCGGCGACCACCGCAGGGAGGCCACGGGCCGCGCGCGCCGTCCCGCGGGGCAGCAACGGCCCCATGGCGAACCCGAGCACGACCAGACCGCCCACCAGCAGCAGCGCCGCGCGCACCCCGGTGCCGTGCCCGGCGACGTGCAGCGCGAGCACGCCCACCGCCGCGACCACGGCGTACGCCGGCCGCCGTCCCCAGGCGAGCTCAGACTCCCGGACCGCCAGGCGCCCTCCCATCGCGACGCGCACCGCCAGCGTGCTGAAGGCCGCGAACCCCGCGACCACGAGGAACACCGAGCGCCAGCCGAACAGGTCGACCAAGGCGCCGGCGATGAACGGCCCCGCGATCGACGGCAGCACCCACGCGGTCGCGAAGAGCGAGAAGACGCGGGTGCGCAGGTGGACCGGGTAGGCGTCGGCGACGGCGACGTACATCGCGGTCAGCGCCAGCCCGCAGCCCAGTCCCTGGAGCAGGCGGCCACCCACGAAGATCTCCATGGACCCGGCGAACCCCGAGACCAGCAGCCCCGCGACGAACCCCAGGCCCCCCATGGTGATGGGCAGACCCGGACCGCGGGCGTCGCTCCAGGTGCCGCCGACGACCATGCCGACGAGCGCCGCCGTGAGCAGTCCGACCACGGCGATCGGGTAGAGCGTCTCCCCGGCCAGCTCGTGCGCGACGCTCGGCATGGCCAGGCTGACGGCGACCGCCTCGAAGGCGAACATCGTCACCAGGGCGAGCAGGCCGAGCGTGATGGCGCGGTGCTCCGCGTCCAGGGCGCGCTCGGCCGGCTTGGCCGGGGTCGTCAAGGTCATGGACCCATGAAACATCCTCAAGTGCAGTTGAGGTCAACCGGTTTGGTCGTGAGGGGCGGCCCAGGCCGGCCACAGACCCGGGTGCTGCGCGGGCAGCCGGCCGGCGAGCAGACGGAGCACCATGTCGTCGTCGGGACGCTGGTCCGCGTCGCGAGCGCTCATGCGGCGGAGCGCGTCGGCCAGTCCTGTCTCGACCTCCGCCGCGGGGCCCAGGCATCGCTGGAGTGTGGCGCCCAGCGCGAAGGTGTCGGTGCGCGCGTCGATCTCGCGGCCCTCGAACAGCTCGCTGGCCATGAACCCCGGCGTTCCGGGTGCATCGTCGGCCGGGAAGGCGGTGCCGACGGCGGTGGTGATGCCGAAGTCGATCAGCACGGCGCGCCCCTCCCGGATGATGACGTTGCCCGGCTTGACGTCGAGGTGCACCAGCCGGAGACCGTGGAGATGTCGCAGCGTGGAGGCGACCTGGAGCCCGACCAGCACGGTGTCGGTCGCGGAGAGAGGGCCGGTGTCGAGGAGAGATGCGAGGGTCGGCCCCTCGACGTACTCGAGCACCAGGTGCGGCACCGCCTCCTCCAGGTTTTCGGCGACGAGCCGTTGGACACCGGGATGGGCGATGCGGTTGAGCTGCCGGGCCTCCAGCGCGAGGTCTGACCGGGTGTCGGCGTCGGAGATCTCGGCGGGCCTGGGGAGCTTCACGGTGACCGGGCACCAGTGCGCGGCGGACCAGGCGAGCCAGGTCTCGCAGTGCGTCCCACCGCCGAGGCGGGACCAGGCCAGGTAGCCCGGGACCAGCTCCTCCCCGGGTGCGCGGACCCACGAGGACTCCGTGTCCTCGGTCGTGACTGCGCTCATGGTCTTCTCCGTTGTTCGCTGGGTGGGACGTGTGGGCGCAGGCGGCCGTGCGCCCACACGTCCCGGGTGGAGCGGGCACTCAGCGGTGCCCGCGCCCGTGACCCCGGCGGTGGCCGGTGCGGGTGCGTCCGCGCGTGCGGGTGCGCGTACGCCGCTGCGAGGTCTGGGCCGGGTAGGCCTCCGCGAGGCCGCGGATCAGACTGCTGTGGGTGGTCGACATGTGGTTCACCTCCTCTCGTGGACTGTTGAGGCGAGCTGCCGGGGAGGGGACCCCTGCGCCTCGGGACTGAGATCGATGACGTGGTCCGCCCACTGCTTGACGCGTTGGTCATGGGTGACGACGAGAACGGTGCGCCCACGGGCGGACGCCGAGATGGCCTTCAGCACCAGCGCCGCGGCGCGGTCGTCGAGCCCGGCGGTGGGCTCGTCGAGCAGCATCAGGTCGGCGTCGCGGAGTACGGCGCGGGCCAGGGCCACTCGACGGCGTTGCCCACCGGAGAGGTGCAGCCCGGACTCGCCGACCCGGGACTCGAGCCCCCGGGGCAGCCTGGCGGTGAACTCCGAGACGAGGGCGACCCGCGCGGCACGGGACACGGCGCCGGGATCGGCGTCGGAGCGGCCCATCCGGATGTTGGCCTCGATGGTGTCGTCGAGGAACCACGACTCCTGGGGCAGATAGGCGATCAGCCGGCGTACGGACCACGCGGAGAACTCCCGGAGGTCGAGATCGCCGACGGTGATCCGGCCGCTGGCCGGTCGCTCGAACCCGAGCAGCAGCGAGAGCAGCGTGCTCTTGCCGACCCCCGTCGGTCCGCAGAGCGCGGTGATCGCTCCGCCGGGGACGTGCAGGCTGGTGCCGTCCAGGACGATGGTGCCGTCGTAGGCGAACGTGACGTCGTCGAGGACCACGTCGCCGCTCAGACCCAGCGCCACCTGCGTCCCGATGTCGCCGCTGTCGGGCTCCTGGGTGAGGATCTCGTCGATCCGTTGCCGGCTGGCAGCAGCCCGGGCCAGCGTCGAGGACAGCCGGGTCAGGGAGCGCAGCGGCTGGAAGAGCCCGGCGAGGTAGGTCAGTGCGACCAGCAGCGTGCCGATCGTCATGGAGCCGCGGTCGACCTCGACGGCACCGATCACCAGCACCGCTCCAGCACCGAGGGAGAGGACCAGATCAGCCAGCGGCTCCAGCCGCGCCTCGACGACGTTGGCGCGCACGCTGCTGCTGAGCACCGAGGCGTTCAGCCCGTCGAAGGACCGGGCTGCCACCCGTTGCTGCCCGTAGGCCTGCACCACCGGGATGTTGCGCACGAGGTCGCCGGTGTGCGCGGCCAGTCGACCCTCCCGCTCCCGCACCCGGCCCTGGGCCTTCCGTACGCCGCGAACCCGCCACGCCACCGTGACAGCGAGGACCGGGCACACGACCACGGCGGCGAGCGCGATCCACGGGTCGATCAGCACCAGGACCACCAGCGTGCCCACGAGGATCAGCGACTCGGGGGCGCCGATCTCCCACCAGGCGACGACTGCGTCCTCGACCCGGTAGACGTCGCTGACCATCCGGTTCACCAGCTCGTTCGAGCTGTGCCGCCGGTGGAAGCGCGGTGGCAGGTCGAGCAGCCGTGCCAGCAGGTCACGGCGCAGGCCGAACCCGATCCGCTCGGCCGAACGGCCCACCAGGAACGTGGAGCCGAACGTCGCGGCCGCACCGAGCATGGTGAGGCACAGCACCGCCACCCCGGCGCCTGCGGCCAGCGCCCAGACCGGGAACGACTCCAGGGCCGTGGCCCAGCGAGGGAACGGCCGGTCCTGCAGGCCGTGGTCGACGACGAGCTGCAGTGGCCACGGCCGAGCCAGCTCGACCGCTGCCTCGAGCAGGATCAGCCCTGCGGCAACGCCCAGCGCCCGGCGATGTGGTCTCGCCAGTGCCCGGTCGTTCGTGGCTGCGCGTCGCATCGATTACCTCCGTGAACACCGTGGCCCGGCGGAGGTAGGAGCGTGTAGTGGGCGATGGTTGTAGTACCTGTGTCGTGGGGTCAGTCGCGGACCCGGCCCCGCATCGACTTGATCTGCGAACGTCGCTTCTTGCCCTCGATCCGGCGGCGCTGCGAACCCCGCGTCGGCTTGGTGGGCACGCGGGGGAGTGGCGGCGGGGCCAGGGCGGCGCGCAGCCGGTCGGCGAGACGCTGCCGGGCGGCCACGCGGTTGCGGTGCTGCGAGCGGTGCTCGGATGCGGTGATCACGATGCGGCTCGAGCCGAGGCTGCGCAGCGCCCGCTCGCGCATGGCGTCCGTGAGTGCGGTGGACGTGGACACGTCGTAGGCCACCTCGACGCGGCTGTCGCTGGTGTTCACCGACTGCCCGCCGGGGCCCGAGGAGCGAGAGAACTGCTCGACGATCTCCGAGGCGGGTACGACGAGCCCGTCGGGCAAGCCCGGGCCCGATCGCAGGACGAGGTCCTGGCCCGGGGTCAGGTCAGCTGGTCGCGACAAGCTCAGCCACCGGGGCGCTTGCGCCACTCGATCGCGGGACAGGTGTCCATCACCATCGGCACCCCGGCCGCCCGGGTGCGGTCGAACGCCGCCTCGTCGATGACGCCGAGCTGGAACCAGACCGCCTTGGCGCCGGCGATGACGGCCTCGTCGGCGAACTGGCCGGCGGCCGACGAGCGACGGAACACGTCGACCACGTCGATCTCGAACGGCACGTCGGCCAGCGTGGCGTAGCCCTGCTCGCCCAGCACGACCGGTGCGTCCGGGTGGATGGGGACGATCTTCTTGCCGCGCTCCTGGAGCAGCGAGGCGATCCGGAACGCCGTACGGCTGGGGTCGCCGGACAGCCCGACCACCGCCCAGGTGGTGCACTCGTCGAGCATGAAGTCGACCGCTTCGAGGTCCTGCCAGTCAGCCATGGGCCCACGCTACTGCGGTGCTGATCATCTAGGTTGACCAGAACTCACCGATCGAGCAGGAGCCTGCATGAGCGAGAACGCACCCGAGCCCGGCCTGACCGTCGCCGTCACCGGGCCGACCGGAGAGATCGGCATCGCTTTCCTGCAGGCGCTCGAGCGCTCGGAGCGCGTCGCCGTGGTGCGCGGCATGGCACGGCGCCCGTTCGACCCGGGGTCGAAGGGCCTGAGCAAGACCGAGTACGTCCAGGGCGACGTCCTCGACCGCGAGGCGATCGACCGGCTCGTCGACGGCGCCGACGTCGTCGTGCACCTCGCCTTCCTGATCTTCGGGGACCCGGAGCAGAGCCGCGAGATCAACCTGACCGGCTCGCGCAACGTCTTCGAGGCGACGGCGGCCGCCGGCTCGAAGCGGCTCGTCTACACGTCCTCGGTCGCGGCCTACGGCTTCCACGCGTCGAACCCGCTCCCGCTCCACGAGGACCTCGGACCCGCCGGCACCGAGGACTTCTACTACTCGGCGCAGAAGGCCGAGCTGGAGGCCACCCTGCGCGAGTCGCTGGAGGGCACCGAGGTCGAGGCCTACGTGTTCCGTCCCTCGATCGTCGGCGGGCCCGACTCGCCGGCGCTGGTCACCAACGTGCCCTACGTCGGCACGCCGTCGCTGGTGCCGTCAGCGGTCCGCGCGCTGCTCGACCGGCTGCCGCAGCCCGGCCCGGTGATCCTCGACCCGGGCACCCCGATGCAGATCGTGCACGCCGACGACGTGGCGGACGCACTGGTGAAGGCGGTCGAGGGCGTCGGCGTGCCCGGCTGCTACAACCTGGCCGCCGAGGGCGAGTTCACCATGAGCGACCTCGCTCGCGAGCTGGGCTGGCGCAGCGTGCCCGTCCCGGATCTGGCCGTCGACCTCACCGCCGCGCTGGTGAAGCGACTCCCCGCGATGCCCTCGCAGGCAGCCTGGATCCAGACGGCCCGGATCTCCGTGGTGATGGACACGACCCGTGCGCGCGACGTCCTGGGCTGGCAGCCCCGGCACGACGCAACGGCCACCCTGCGGGCGACCGTCGAGGGCGCGCAGGCAGCGGGCCTGGTGACGGCGACAGGGCGCCGTGGCAGCTGAGAGCACGCCGGACCTGGTCCGGCTCGCCGAGCTGTCCGAGGCGCGCTGCCTCGAGGCGAGGTACGCCGCCGCCGGCGACGAGACTCGTGAGGCCCTGGGCATCGCACATACCCGCATCGGCGGAGCGGTGGTGGGGGTCCTGGGACAGGAGCCGACGGGCCGCTGGAACCAGGTCGTGGGGCTGGGGATCGAGGAAGCACTGACCGCGGAGATGCTCGACGAGGTGATCGAGTTCGCGCACGGAGCCGAGGGGCTGGTGCTGCGACTGGCACCGGGGGCGGACCCCGAGGGCCTCCTCGCCCACCGCGGGCTCACCCACCAGGGCGCCTCGGCGAGGTTTCTGGCGCCCGGCGGCTTCATCGCCGAGGCGGAGACCGGGCTGCACCTCGAGCAGATCACTCCGGACCTCGGCCGGCACGTCGCCCGCGTGGTGGGCGAGGCGCTCGGCCTCCCCGAGGACTCGCCCCTCGCCCGGTGGTACGCCGAGGGCCTGCGCGCGCCCGGCACGACGGCGTACGCCGCCTTCGACGGTTGGACGATCGTCGCCGTCGCGTCCCTCTTCGTCGACGGCGACCGGGCCGTGCTCAGCGGGGCGGCGACCCTGCCCGGCGAGCGCGGCCGCGGCGCGCACTCGGGCCTCGTCGCCCGCCGGATCTTCGACGCCAACGCGCTGGGAGTGCGGTGGACCATCGCCGCGGCTGGCACGCGACCCGACCCGGCACTGCGCAACCTGCGCCGGCTCGGCCTGCCCGAGTCCTATGAGCGACAGAACTGGCTCTGGAGGCCCTGAGGGCGAGTCGCCGGTGCTCAGTAGGATCGAGGGATGACTGACTTTCCCTTGTTCGCGCTGTCCGAGGAGCACCAAGCGATCCGCGAGGCCGTGCGCGCCGTCGCCGAGGCCAAGATCGCGCCGTACGCCGCCGAGGTCGACGAGCACGCCCGCTACCCCGAGGAGGCTGCGAAGGCCCTGCTGGCCGCAGACTTCCATGCCCCGCACGTGCCCGAGGAGTACGGCGGCGCCGGGGCCGACGCGCTCGCCACGGTCCTGGTGATCGAGGAGGTGGCTCGCGTCTGCGTGAGCTCCTCGCTCATCCCCGCGGTGAACAAGCTCGGCTCGCTGCCGGTGCAGATCAGTGGGTCGGAGGAGCTGAAGAAGAAGTACCTCTCCAAGCTCGCCGCAGGTGAGGGCGGGTTCTCCTACTGCCTCTCCGAGCCGGACGCCGGCTCGGACGCGATCGGGATGAAGTGCAAGGCGGTCAGGGACGGCGACCACTGGGTGCTCAACGGCGTGAAGCGCTGGATCACCAACGCGGGGGAGTCGGAGTTCTACACCGTGATGGCGGTGACCGACCCCGAGGCGCGGTCGAAGGGGATCTCCGCGTTCGTGGTGGAGAAGTCCGACGAGGGCGTGTCCTTCGGTGCGCCGGAGAAGAAGCTCGGCATCAAGGGCTCGCCCACGCGCGAGGTCTACTTCGACAACGTCCGCATCCCGGCCGACCGGATGATCGGCGCCGAGGGCACCGGCTTCTCGACGGCGATGAAGACCCTGGACCACACCCGCGTGACCATCGCGGCGCAGGCCGTGGGGGTGGCGCAGGGCGCGCTGGACTACGCGCTGGAGTACGCCAAGGAGCGCCAGCAGTTCGGCAAGGCGATCGCGGAGTTCCAGGGGCTGCAGTTCATGCTCGCCGACATGGGCATGAAGGTGGAGGCCGCGCGGCAGATCACCTACGCCGCCGCCGGTCGCTCCGAGCGCGGCGACAAGGACCTCACGTTCTTCGGCGCCGCGGCCAAGTGCTTCGCCTCCGACGTCGCGATGGAGGTCACCACCAACGCCGTGCAGGTGCTCGGTGGCTACGGCTACACCCGCGACTACCCGGTGGAGCGGATGATGCGCGACGCGAAGATCACCCAGATCTACGAGGGCACCAACCAGGTGCAGCGCATCGTGATGGCGCGGCAGCTGCTGGCCGGGATCCAGTCCGAGCTCTGAGCTTCAGCTGCCCCCGCCGATCGCGGCCTCGATCGCCTGGTTGACGGTCTCCACGACGCGCAGCCGTGCGTAGCGCTTCGAGTCGCCCTCGATCAGGTGCCACGGTGCCTGCGGGGTGCCGGTCCGCTCGAGCATGTCCTCCACCGCCTCGGTGTAGGCCTTGCGCTGCTCCCGGTTGCGCCAGTCCTCGTCGGTGAGCTTCCACGCCTTGAGCGGGTCGTCCTTGCGCCGCTCGAAGCGGCGGAGCTGCTCCTCGTCGGAGATGTGCACCCAGAACTTCACGAGGATGGTGCCCTCGGCGACGAGCATCGCCTCGAACTCGCGGATCTCGGCGTAGGCCCGTTCCCAGGCGTCCGGCTCCGCGAAGCCCTCGACCCGCTCGACGAGGACCCGGCCGTACCAGGAGCGGTCGAGCACGGCCATGCCTCCCCATCCCGGGAGCACCGGCCAGAACCGCCACAGCCAGTGGTGTCGCTGCTCGTCGCGGGTCGGCGCCGAGAACGCCCGCACGCGCACGTGCCGGGGATCCAGGCGCATCACGAGCCGCTTGATCGCCCCGCCCTTCCCGGAGGCGTCCCAGCCCTCGAAGACGACGCAGACCGGAGGGCCGATGTCCTCGCCGCCGGTGAGCCCGGCGAGGCGCAGCCGCAGCGCGAGCAGGCGGTCCTGCTCCTTGCGGAGGCGCTTCTTCGCCTTCTTCTTCGGCAGAGACAGGGACATGTCGAGCTCGTCGAGCTGACCCACGGGCTCCTCCTCCGGCGTCGGCGATGTCGGGCGAGTCTAGTGAGCACCAAACTCCACCAACCCGGTCCAGTATGCTGGCACGCATGAGCTCCTGCTGCTCACCGTCGCGCGGACCCAGCGACCAGGAGCCGATCACGCACGCCAGGCCCGCGGCCGGAAGCCAGCGGCTGCGCGGAATGGTCGACGTCCCGGGAGGCGTCTTCCGGATGGGCTACGAGGGGCCGCTGGCGAACCGCGGTGAGGGTGAGGGGCCGGTCCGCGAGGTCGGGGTGGCCCCGTTCCGCATCGGCGCCACCCCGGTCACCAACCAGCAGTTCGCGGTCTTCGCCAAGGAGACCGGCCACCTGACGTACGCCGAGCGCGAGGGCTGGTCCTTCGTGTTCCACCAGCTCGTGACCGACCCGCAGGCGGCGCGTGGCCGGGTCGCCGGTGCCGAGTGGTGGGTGGCCGTCGACGGGGCCAGCTGGCGTCATCCCGGAGGTCCGGGGTCCGACTCCGGCTCGAAGGCGGACCATCCCGTCGTACACGTGGACGTGGCGGACGCCGAGGCCTACTGCGCCTGGGCCGGCGGCCGGTTGCCCAGCGAGACCGAGTGGGAGCGCGCTGCTCGCGGCGGGCTCGACCAGGCGATCTACCCCTGGGGTGACGAGCACCCCGCGCAGTCACGCACCCGGCGCTGCACGATCTGGGAGGGCGCCTTCCCCGACCGGCACGACCGCGGCCCTGACGGCGTCGGCACGTCGCGCGTGCGCAGCCACGCCCCCAACGGCTACGGCGTCTACCAGGCCGTGGGCAACGTGTGGGAGTGGACGGCGAGCCCGTGGTCGGTCGACGGCCTGGTCGCAGAGGGCGAGCGCGTACGCCGCGGCGGCTCCTACCTGTGCCACGACTCCTACTGCAACCGCTACCGGGTCGCGGCGCGTGACCACAGCGCCCTGCTCGACTCGTCGGGCAACGTCGGCTTCCGGGTCGCGGTCAGCCGCGACTCAGCTTCGCTCTGAGGCTTCCTCGACGGTGAGCTCGGCGGTGGGGGCGACCTCGAGACGCTCGTCCGGGATCGGCTGGCCGCTGCGCACGGACAGGCCGTAGGTGCCCTCCTCGAGCCGCTTCTCGGCGCGCTCGATGTCCTCGAGCCGGGTGCGCAGGCTGGCCTCGACGGCGTCGTCGACACCCTCGGACTCCAGCGGCTGCGCCGTGTCGACGGAGTCGCCCGTGTCCTGCCCGTTCTCCCGGTCCTCGCTGCCCGATTTCGTGATCTCGGTGAGCATGGCCTCGACCTCGGCCCGCTCGGCCTCCAGCAACGTGCGTGCGCGAGATGCGTCCATTCGGGTTTCCTCTTCGTCAGTGGGGTTTGCGGTTCCCATTCCTACGCTGCGTGGGCAGGGATGTCGAGTTGAGCTCCGCGAGCCGGAGCACGGCGGGCGGGGCGCATGGCGACGAGGACGCCGACGATCAGCACGGCTCCGCCGAGGAGCTCGGCCGAGGTGGGCTGCTGGTCGAGGAGCAGCCAGGCGGAGGCCATCGCGACGACGGGGGCCAGCAGCACCCAGGGGACGACGTACGACGAGGGGTTGCGGCTGAGCAGGCTGTTGAAGATGCCGTAGCCGACCAGCGACGCGAGCGCGGCCGTGTAGAGCGTGGAGAGGCCGGCCTGCCACGAGAACGACCCCAGCGCCGATCCGACCTCGGTAGGACCGTCCAGCAGCAGCGAGAGGGCGAACAACGGCACGGGGACCACGACCGCCGACCAGACCGTGAGCGAGAGCCCGCCGGAGATCCGCGACGCGCGGGAGACGACGTTGCCGATGCCCCACGACAGCGCGCCGAGCAGGCACAGCGACAGGGCCGCGGCGGTGACGTGGCCGCCGCGTCCCAGTGCGACCACGACGAGCCCGGCGGTGCCGAGCGCGACGCCGACGACCTGCGCGCGGGTCGGTCGTTCGCGGAGCACGCCGGCCGCGATGACCACCGTGAAGATGACCTGCGCCTGCAGCACCAGTGCCGCAAGGCCGGGGGTCAGCCCGGCGTCCATCGCGACGTAGAGGAAGCCGAACTGCCCCAGGGACATGAACACCCCGACCGCGACGACGGTGCGCCACGGAGCGACCGGGCGCGGGACGAAGAAGACCGCCGGGAGGACCACCAGCGTGAACCGGGCCGCCGCGAACAGCAGCGGGGGCACCCCGTGCATGCCCCAGTCGATCACCACGAAGTTGAAGCCCCAGATCGTGGCCACGAGCGCAGCGAGGAGTGAGTCACGGAGGTTCATGAGCCCCAGACTGCGGCATACGAGGATGAAGCACCAGTGAATAAAAATGGGCGTATCCATGTAGTATTGCTGCATGATCGATCTCAACGCCCTGGCGGCCCTGCAGGCCGTCGACGCCCACGGCTCGGTGATCGCGGCCGCCGAGGCGTTGGGGTTCACCCCGAGCGCGATCTCCCAGCAGGTGAAGCGCCTCGAGCGGCAGACCAACGTCGCCCTGCTGGAGCGCGTGGGTCGCGGCGTGATGCTCACTCGTGAGGGCCGGCACCTCGTCGACGAGGGCAGCCGGCTGCTCGCCGACCTGGAGACCATCGAGTCCGGGCTGCACCAGCAGGCCGGCACCGTGGCCGGCCACCTGCGCATCACCGCGTTCTCCACCGCGATGCGCGGTCTCGTCGCACCTCGGGTCCGCGACCTGCGGCTCGCCCACCCGGCGCTCACCCTGTCCCTGACCGAGCGCGAGCCCTGGGACACCATCGACGTCGTGGCGTCCGGCCAGGCCGACGTCGGGGTCGCGCACAGCTGGGGCGACGTCCCGCTCGCCATCCCGGACCACCTCACCACCACCGCGCTCGCCGACGACGTCGCCGACGTGATCGTGCACGCCAGCCACCCGCTGGCCCGGCGCGCACGGGTCACGCCGCGCGACCTGGTCGACGTCGGATGGATCGCCACCCCGGAGGGCACGATCTGCCGGGAGTGGCTGTCCCGGATGTACCAGGGGACCGGACGCCAGCCACTGATCGCCCATGAGGCGATGGAGTTCCAGTCACACCTGGCCCTGGTCCAGGCGGGGCTGGGCATCGCCCTGGTGCCCCGGCTCGGCCGCGAGGAGCTGGCCGACGACCTGGTCGCGCTGCGCGCCCACGACCCGGTGCCGACCCGCGCCATCGTCGCCGTGCACCGCCGGAGCATGGCCGAGTCACCCGCCGTGCAGGCCGTGGTCGCGGCGCTGGCGGCGGTCAGACCTCCGCGGCCTTCTCGTTGAGGTAGCTCTGCTCCGGGATGCTGGTCGCCGACCGCGCCGCCAGGACGTACGACGACCGGCCCTCCTCTCTCGACACCCCGGATCAGTTGCGCAGCAGGTCGATAGGCTTACTCGACTGCCGTCCATCGAGGAGAGTCCACCGTGCCCGTGCCCTCGGCGCCGCTGCGCAAGCTGGGTTTCCTGACCATCGGCCTCTTCGACGGCGACGACCCCCGCCCCGGTCACGAGTCGACGTTGCGAGTCATCGAGCTCGGGGAGCAGCTGGGGTTCGACAGCGCGTGGGTCCGGCACCGGCACCTGCAGTTCGGGATCTCCTCGCCGGTGGCGATCCTTGCTGCCGCCTCCCAACGCACCAGCCGGATCGAGCTCGGCACGGCGGTCATCCCGCTCGGCTGGGAGAACCCGCTGCGACTGGCCGAGGACCTGGCCACCGTCGACCTCCTCTCCGGCGGGCGGCTCAACCCCGGGCTGAGCGTCGGGCCGCCGATGCGCTGGGACGACGTCAAGGAAGCTCTCTACCCCGACGCCATGGACGTCGAGGACTTCACCTACGAGCGTGTCGAGCGGCTGCTGCGGATGGTCCGCGGCGAGGTCGTCAGCCCCTTCGAGGGCACTGTCGGCATCGAGCAGTTCGCCGACCGCGTCCAGCCCCACTCGGCGGGGCTGGCCAGCCGCCTCTGGTACGGCGGCGCCAGCCTCCGCTCGGCCCAGTGGGCCGGCGAGCACGGGATGAACTTCCTGACCAGCAGCGTCGTCAAGGCCGAGGAGTGGCAAGCCTTCGCCGACATCCAGCTCTCCCACATCCAGAGGTTCCGCGAGCACCACCCCGACGGGGCGAGGGCCCGAGTCTCCCAGGGACTCGTGGTCGTCCCGACCGACACCGCGACCACGGAGCAGGCGGCGAAGTACCAGAAGTACGCCGAGTCGCGGATGGCCCGCACGGCCGAGCCCCAGGGACCGGCGCGGATGATGTTCGCGCCCGACATCGTCGGGACCTCGGAGGAGATCGCCGAGCGGCTCTACGCCCACGCGGGCTTCCGGGAGGTCGACGAGGTGGCCTTCGCGCTGCCCTTCTCCTTCGAGCACGAGGACTACGTGCAGATCCTCTCCGACATCGCCACCAGGCTCGGCCCGGCGCTCGGCTGGAGCCCGACCGCCTAGAGCGGGAACCGCCAGGACGACGACCCGCTGAGGTCGAGCCACACCTCGGTCGGGGTCTGCACCAGTCGGGCCAGGACGTGGTCGCACCCGGGGCAGCGGAGCACGGTGCCCGGGGCGCCGAGGTAGGCGTGCTGCTCGGCGAACACGGCGGACGACCGGCAGCCGCCGCACGTCACGACGGCCGCGCTGACGTCGCCGGCGAAGACGTCGGCGAACGGGCCGGCGGCAGCGCTGCCGTCCAGGGCGGATTCGCCCGAGGTGTCGATGGGGGAGTTCATGTCACCCTCCTGAGGGTCCGAAGCGTTCGGCGCGGATGGTCTTGTTGGTGTAGCCGAGGTCCAGGAGCAGCGGGATGGCGAGCTCCACGAAGGCGGTCGGGCCGCAGACGTAGGCCCGGGGCGGCGGGCTGGCCGGCCAGCCAGGGGGAGTGGCCAGGTCCTCGGGGGTGATCCGCCCGACGGGCCGAGCTGCGTCGGGCGGTGCCGTCCGGGTGTGCAGGAGGTCCACCACCAGGCCGTCGGTCGAGGAGAGCTCAGCCAGCTCCGCGGCGTAGAGCACCTGCTCGGGCGACCGCACGGAGTAGACGAGCCGGAACGGCGCCCGGCTGCCCGAGCGGGCGCGCTCGCGCACCATGGCCATCAGGGGCACGACGCCGGAGCCGCCGCCGATCAGCAGGACGGGTTGCTCCACGGGAGCCTCGGAGGACGGCGACCAGACGAACCAGCCGCCGATGGGACCGCGGACCTCGAGCTGGTCGCCGAGCTCCATCCCCTCCTCGAGGTACGGCGACACCTCGCCGTCGCCGACCTCCTGCACCGTGATCGACACCTGCTCGCCGTCCGCGGGTGCGGAGATCGAGTAGGCCCGCTGGGCGGAGTAGCCGTCCGCCGCGGTCAGTCGTACGTCGACGTGCTGGCCCGCCAGGTGACCCGGCCAGCCCGGCACCTGGAACGTCAACGTGCGCGCGGTGGCCGTCTCCGAACGCAGCCCCACGAGCCGTGCCGGGAACCATCGTGGTCGCGGACCGCCGACCTTGCCGCGGGTGCGGGCGGGCGCCTCAGTCACCGGCGTACCGCTCCTCGCGCCACGGGTCGCCGTAGTTGTGGTAGCCGAAGCCCTCCCAGAAGCCGGGCTCGTCGCCGGTCATCATGGTGAACCCGCTGAGCCACTTGGCCGACTTCCAGAAGTAGAGGTGCGGCACCAGCAGCCGCACCGGCCCGCCGTGCTCCGCGGGGATCGGGCCGTCGTCGTACTCGTGGACCACCCAGGCCTTGCCGTCGAGCAGGTCCTCGAGCGGCAGGTTGGTCGTGTAACCCCCGTAGGAATGGGCCATCACGTAGTCGGCCTCACTCTCGGAGTCCTCGAAGAACGCGTCGACCGGCACCCCGCGCCAGCGCGACTTCAGCTTGGACCAGCGGGTGACGCAGTGGATGTCGACCTCGACGTCCTCGCTCGGCAGGTTCATCAGGTCGTCCCACGACCAGGTCTGCTTCTCGTCGGTCTCGGTGGTGAGCGTGAACGACCAGTCCTCGGGCTCGACGTACTGCGTCGGCCCGGCGCTGAGCACCGGGAAACCCTCGGTGAGGTGCTGTCCGGGCGGTAGCGCCACGGCGTCCGGATCGCGCCGGCCTCCGAACCCGCGGGTGAAGATGGCCATCGCGCTTCCTCTCTCGACGACAGGGTCTAAGTGTGCGGGCTCAGGGTCAGAGGCATCAAGGCGTGCACCTGGCCGACGAGCTCGTCGAGGGCCGCCTGCGGGTCGGCGAGCAGGTAGGTCAGCAGCGCCTGCTGGAACAGCCCGTCCAGCACGCCGTACGCCGCAGCCGGGGTCATCGCGACCTCCGCACCACTGAGCTCGGCGTAGCGGGAGACGACCCGCCAGATCATGTCCTCGAGGGTCTGGTCGATCATCAGCACGGCCTCGCGCAGTGTCTCCTCGAACATGCTCTGCGTGCGCAGGTCGTACCAGAGGCGGTGCATCGGCGCCTCGTCCTGGAGTGTCTCGACCAGCTTGGCGGCGAACGCGTCGAGGAGCTCTGCGGGGGTCGTCGAGTCGGCCACGACGCCGTCGTAGCGGCGTACGCACTGGGCCTTGTAGTAGCGCACGCAGTAGACGATCAGCTCGGTCTTGTCGGAGAAGTAGTAGTGCACGACGCCGTGGCTGAACTCCGAGTTGTTCGCGATCTCGCGGAGGCTGGTGCGGGCGTAGCCGAGCTCGCCCAGGGTGCGCAGCGCCGACTCGGCGAGCTGGTTGCGGCGCTCGTCGAACTTGTCGGCGGGAGCACGCCGGATTGTCTTGGTGGTGGTCGCGCCAGCCATGCGTCACCTCCTTGCACGCTCGATGTGGGCGTCACCCTACGGGAGATCCGGGCGGGATCGACGCGATCTTGACAGTCGGCCGAGATCTTCTGGACAAATGTCAAGGAAAGTCTTGACAACTGTCAAGACCGAGCGGCACGTTGTGACCGCGCCACACACTCGACGAAGAGGAGCTCCCATGACCGACCTGGACCTGACCGGGCGAACCGCCCTGGTGACCGGAGGGGCCCAAGGCCTCGGTGAGGGGATGGCGCAGGCGTTGGCCGCCGCGGGAGCCCGGGTCGTCGTGGGCGACCTGCAGGACGAGGCGGGGGAGAAGGTGGCCGACTCGCTCAAGGGCGAGGGCCACGGCTTCGTGCACCTCGACGTCACCGACGAGGCCAGCTGGGAGAACGCCGTCGTCGCGGCGGCGCAGGACTTCGGCGGCCTGGACATCCTGGTCAACAACGCGGGTGTCGAGATCAGCAGCCTGATGACCGAGGTCGACCCGAAGGACATCCGCACCATGCTCGAGGTGAACATCCTCGGGACCGCCCTGGGCATCAAGCACGGCCTGCGCTCCATGCGCCCCGAGGGCGTGGCGGGCCAGGGCGGCAGCATCATCAACATCTCCTCGGTGGCTGCGACCATCGCGTTCCCGGGCATCCCGATCTACTCGGCCACCAAGTCGGCGGTCGACCGGCTCACCAAGGTCGCCGCGATGGAGGCCGGCAAGCTCGGCTACGGCGTCCGCGTCAACTGCGTCTACCCCGGCCTGGTCCCCACCGCCATGGGTGCCGGCCTGGCCAACGACATGGCCGCGCTGGGCCTCTTCGAGTCCCCGGAGGCGGCCGTCGGGGCCGTCATCGAGCTGACCCCGTCGGGCCGTCTCGGCGAGGTGGCCGACATGGCCGACGCCGTGGTCTGGCTGGCCTCGGACGCGTCCCGGTTCGTCAACGGTGTCGGCCTGCCGGTCGACGGCGGAATGGGGATGTGAGCGCCATGACCGACAAGCCCGTGATCGTCTACGGCGCCTCCGGCTACACCGGACGCCTGATCTGCGAGTACCTCCGCGAGTACAACGTCCCCTTCGTCGCCGCGGGTCGCGACGAGGGCAAGCTCAAGTCCTCGATGGAGGGCAACGTCGCCGGCATCGAGACCGCCGACTACGAGATCGTCCAGGTCGCCCACGACGTGGCATCGCTCACCGAGCTGTTCAGGGGCGCCTCCGTGGTGCTGAACACCGTCGGCCCGTTCAGCAAGTGGGGACCGGAGGTCGTCGAGGCCTGCCTCGCCGCCGGCGCCCACTACACCGACACCACCGGTGAGCAGGACTGGCTGATCACCTGCGACGAGCAGTACGGCGCCGACTTCGCAGCCGCCGGCCTGCTGCTGTCGCCGGGCATCGCGCAGATGTACACCACCGGCGAGATCGCCGCCGAGGTCGCGCTCGAGGCGCCGGGTCTCGACACCCTGGACATCGCGGTGTTCTGGGGCGGCAGCCCGACGATCGCCTCGACGCAGACGATCCTGTTCAACGCCGCGCTCTCCGGTGCGCACTACCTGGAGCAGAACGCCTACGTGCCCTTCGATCCTGAGGCCGGGCACTACCAGCTCGCGATCCCCGGCCAGCACGAGCTCGCCCTGGCGCTGCCGTGGGGCGGGACGTCGCACCCGGTCTGGTACCGCAAGGACCCCCGGGTGGCCAACGTGAAGGCGCTCGGCGGGGTGTTCAACAAGGCGCTCATGCTCGGCGTGCCGCAGATCGTGGCGGGCGCGCTCGAGGCGACCAAGGACATGGATCCCGACGAGAAGTACGCCGCCCTGTCGGCCACCGCCGCGCAGGTGATGAACACGATGCCGCCCCGGGAGAACCCGAGGCTGAACAAGACGCTGGACTCCGTGCACGCCTCGGGTCCGCTCGGTCGGGCGCACTGCGTGATCCACGGAAACCAGAACTACAAGCAGACCGGACTCCTGCAGGCCTACGCGGCGTACTCCCTGCTGATGCAGCCGCCCAAGCGGGTCGGCTTCGCCTCCGGCTGCCAGGCTTTCGGGCACCGGGAGCTGCTGGGCGTGCTCCGGTCGTTCGGGCTCGTGTCGGAGCCGGTCCTGACCGTCCAGGCCTGAGTGCCGTGCGACTGGTCGACTACCTGGACAAGGGGGCCTCGGTGGATCCCGGGGCTCCCTGCCTGACCACCGACGGCACCAGCTCGTCGTACGCCCAGGTGCGGGAGCTCAGCTTCCGCATCGCCGCGGCGCTCGCCGGGCTCGGGGTCGCCCCGGGGGACAAGGTCGCGATCCTGTCGGCCAACGACCCGGTCGCGTTCACCTGCGTCTTCGGGATCAGCCGGGCCGGCGCGGTCTGGTGCCCAATCAACCCCCGCAACGAGGCGTCCGAGAACCGGCAGCTGCTCGACCTGTTCGACTGCACGGTGCTGATCCACCAGAAGTCGTTCGCCCCGCTGGTGAAGCAGATCCGCGCCGAGCTGCCCCAGCTGCGCACCGTCGTCCCCCTCGACGGCGAGGCCGACCCCGAGGTCGAGGGATCCCTCTCCTGGCAGGACTTCCTCGCCCACGCCGATGCCCACGCCGACGCGGACGCGCCCTCGCTCGACGAACCCTCCGTCGACGACCTCGCCATGATCGTCGGCACCGGGGGCACCACGGGCAAGCCCAAGGGCGTGATGCTCACCGGGACCAACCTGGAGACGATGACGGCCATCACCCTGATGAGCTATCCGTTCGCGGAGCGCCCCGTCTACCTCGCGCTCGCCCCGCTCACCCACGCCGCCGGCGTGCTCTGCTTCCCGGTGCTGGCCAAGGCCGGCGAGATCGTGGTGATGCGCACGCCCGACGTCGAGCGGTTCCTCGACCTGGTGGCGCTGCACGAGGTGACGCACACCTTCCTCCCGCCGACGCTGATCTACATGGTGCTCGACCACCCGAAGCTGGATTCGGCGGAGCTCTCGTCCCTGCAGTGCTTCTGGTACGGCGCGGCCCCGATGTCGACCACCCGGCTCGAAGAGGCGCTCACCCGCATCGGGCCGGTGATGGCGCAGCTGTTCGGCCAGACCGAGGCCCCGATGATGGTCTCGGCGCTGTCGCCGGCCGACCACTTCCTCTCCGACGGGTCGATCGCCCACGAGCGGCTGGCCTCGGCCGGCCGGCCCACGCCGCTGGTCACGGTGGCGATCATGGGCGAGGACGGTGTGCTGCTCGACCACGGTGAGCGCGGGGAGATCGTGATCCGCAGCTCGCTGGTGATGCGCGGCTACTACCGCAACCCGGAGGCGACCGTGGAGGCCGCGGCGCACGGCTGGCACCACACCGGCGACATCGGCTACGTCGACGAGCACGGCTTCCTGTTCATCGTCGACCGCGCCAAGGACATGGTCATCACGGGTGGGTTCAACGTCTACTCGACCGAGGTCGAGCAGGCGCTGATGCAGCACCCGGCGGTCGCCGACTGCGCGGTGATCGGGCTGCCCGACGACAAGTGGGGCGAGCGGGTCACGGCCGTCGTCCAGCTCCGTCCAGGCCAGCTGGTCTCCGGGCCGGACCTCTCGGCCTTCGTCAAGGAGCGCATCGGCAGCGTGAAGTCGCCCAAGCAGGTCGAGGTGTGGGCGGACCTGCCGCGGTCCAAGGTCGGCAAGGTGCTCAAGACCGAGATCAAGGCGACCCTGATCGGCGCCGGCTGAGCGTGTGGTTGCCGCTCAGTCGGCGCTCTCGAGGAGCACCGAGCGCAGCCGTTCGACAGTCTGCGGCGAGAGGCCGAGGCCTTCGGTGAAGTAGTTCTCGACGTCGCCGTACGACGTGCGCAGCTGCTCCAGCGCCGCCTCGAGATAGCTCTCCTGGACCCCGACGATCGGGCGGAGCAGCTCGGGGTCACCGCCGACCGCGCTGAACTGGTCGAGCCAGGGCTGGATCATCGGCAGCAGGTCGGTGTTGGTCTGGAGGTACTCCTCCATCACGTCGGCCTCGCTCACGCCGAGCAGCAGGAGCAGGGCGGCCGTGGCCCAGCCGGTGCGGTCCTTGCCGGTCGCGCAGTGGAACAGCAGCGGTGCGCCGTCGGCGTCGGCGATGGACTGGAACAGCCAGCCGTAGGCGGTGCGCGCCGAGGGCAGGGTGACGAAGTCGCGGTAGGCCTGCTCGAAGTAGCGTTCGGCCTGCCCGTCGCCGAGCAGCTCGCCGGCCAGCGCGGGCTGGGCGAACATCTCCCGGATCTCCGCCGGTGCGGCCATCTCCTGGTCGGCGAGCACGTCCAGGTGCGTCGGGGTCAGGCCCTCGGGCAGGACGTCGGGCTGGGCGTCGATCTCGTGCGTCGTACGCAGGTCGCACACCGTGCGCAGGCCGAGCTCCCCGAACGTGGCGAGGTCCTCCTCGGTCAGCCCGCTGAGCTCGGCGGAGCGGAACACCAGGCCGGTCCGCGTCCGGCCTCCGTCCCGGGTCGGCCAGCCGCCGAGGTCACGCAGGTTGGGGGCCGTCGGGATGGTGATGCGGGGGCGCGGTTCGGTGGTCATCGCCGGCCCTGTACCCCGCGGACCCCGGCGTACGCGATGCCGGCCAGGGGAAGCCCGCAACAGAGTGGCCCAGGTCCAGAACGGGGGGATCCAGCACGAGGGCCACTCAGCGCGACGCGTTTGGACGCGCCACGAAATGCGGAAACAGGGTTCCGTTGCCGGCTGCAACCGATGAAGGAGGAACGAGAAACCGTTCGCGGACGTCACCGGGGACCCGGGCGACTGCTCGCCTTCCACCGTACGCCGAGACCCGCGGATTCACCACGGGTCGGGAGCATCGGGTTCCGCTCAGTAGCCGAGCACCTCGCGCAACCTCGGGCCGAACGCGTCCGGGTCGCCGTGCTGCCCGAACTCGCCGCCGAGGAACCCGCCGTGGTCGCTGGGGAAGGCGACGGGCTCCAGGCCCAGCCGGCGGGCGACGCCGCGTCCGCCGCGGGCGGCCAGCCCTTCGCCGGACTCCTCGCCGTAGGCGATGACGACGCGCGTCGACGCCGTCGCCAGCGCCTCGTAGTCCGGCACGTAGGAGGTGCAGGTCCGGATGTTCTGCCCGAGCAGCGGGTCGTTGCGGCTGCCGTCGTCCTCGGTCGGCAGGCCGAAGGCGGCCGGGTCGGGCGAGGGCTGCTCGCCGTACGTCTCCGGGAACTCCCCCTGGTGCATCACCACGGCGAGGAACTTCGCCATCGCCGGACCCTGGCCGAGCTTCTGGTAGGTGGCGTGGATGCCCTCGCAGGCCGCGATGACCTGCTCCCGGTCGGGCAGCTGGTCGGCCAGCGGGGGCTCGTGCGCCACGAGGGTGCGCACCTGCTCGGGGTGGGCCGCGACCAGCGCCAGCCCGTTGACGGCCCCGCCGCTGCTGGCGAACACGTCGACCGGTCCGGCGCCGAGCGCCTCGATGAGCAGGTGCAGGTCGTCGGCGTGGTCCGCGGGCGTGGTCTCGCTCCTCCCGTCGCTGCGCTGGCTGCGACCCACCCCGTGCGGGTCGTAGGTGACGACCGTCCGATCGGTGAAGTGGCCGGCCAGGCTGGTGAATCCCTCGGCGCCCATGGGCGAGCCGATCATCAGCAGGACGGTGTCGACGGAAGGCAGGTCTCCGCGTACGTCGTAGCCCAGGCTGGCGCCGTGGACCTCCAGGGTGTGGCTCTCGGGTGAGGTCATCGCTGCTCCTTCGTCGGTGGGTTCGAGGAGGCAGACCTGGGTCGGAGGGCCGACTCATCGTTGGCGCCCGCGAGGGCCTGCTGCTTCGGGTTGTCGATGTCTGCGGCGAGCAGGACGGCCGCCGCCGCGTCGCCCTCGCTGCCCAGGGCCGCCGAGTGCACGAGGACGCGCACGGTCAGCTCCTTCATGCCCGTCCGGGACGCGAGCTGGCGCAGGTCATCGACCCGGGTGCAGCTCTCGGAGTGCCGTGGCGGCGGTCAGCGCTGCGCTGTCCCTCGGCCACGGGGGCGGGTAGGCGCGACACACCGGCGCCAGTCGGCGCACATCGGTGACGGGTCTGCCCGAAGCCAGGTTGCTTTCCTCAACTCGGCCGAAGAACCCGGTCTGTGGATGAGGGGATGACGACCTTCGTCGATGGCTGGCTGGCACGATGCCCGTATACATGTGTTGAGGGGATGGTGCCCGCAGGGCCGTCGACCCCCCTGGCCACCAGAGAGGAGAGCATCGACCTCGTGTCCGCACGTCTCGCTGTTGCAAGCACCGATCGCGGCCTCATTCCGGACCTGATCACAGCCCGGGGCGACAGGCTCCGCCTGAGCACGCCGATCCTCGTCGAGACGCTCGGCTCGTCCCTCACGAGCCACGGGTACGCGTCGATCGACCAAGGCGCAGGAGCGTCCTGGACTGCGCACGCGTCCCTCACGCTCGAGGACGGGACGGTACTGGAGGTCCGCGACGACTACCGGACCGACGACGCCGGCCGATTCCAGCTGCACCGGGACGCGCACGTGATCGAACAGGGCCGCTCCCCAGGTGTCCGCGTCGCCTTCGTCGCATTGACCGACTCCTCCGCGGCAGCCGCGGCCGAGTGGCAGTTCTTC
Organism: Marmoricola sp.; assembly: GCA_025964795.1. GTDB lineage: Bacteria > Actinomycetota > Actinomycetes > Propionibacteriales > Nocardioidaceae > Marmoricola. Next base: position 53,776 of record JAOPYC010000090.1, on the reverse strand, counting down.
CTCCCGAGCACGCTGTACAACCGCAACGACGCTGACGGAGACGGTCGCGAGGACTACCTCGGCACCTACGCCCAGGACCTTCGCGACGACAAGAACGGTGTGCTCGGTGTGCTCGCTCGTGACCCGCGAAGCGGTCTGACCTACACCGTCTCGCGAACGAGCGCACCCACCTTCGACACCCTCCTGTCCACCGACCAGCTCACGAACCGCTACTTCGTCCAGGACACCGGCATCGGCTCGCTCGGTCTCGCACCCGTCGAGGACCAGATCAGCCTCCGTGGCAGCTTCCCGTTCTGCGAGGAGCACAGCTTCAGCCTCGACACCGACGGACGGGGCTGGGCGGGTTTCGCTCCGAATACTCCCGGGCAGATGATGTCGGTCAGCTACGAGTTCCGCATCAGCCGCACCGCGGACCTGACCGAGGCGATCTGGGAACTCTTCCTCCGTCAGCGCGACACGCTGGAGACCACGCGGCCCACCCCAGGGGTGAGCCTGGAGGAATCGATCGAGCAGCGCCAGCTGCTGACCCAGCTGTACTACAGGAAGTGGGAGCCGGAGGAGAACCCCAGAGAGCCCGCCGGCTACCTCGTGCACTTCTCGCCGCGAACGGGCAAGACCCTCGGATCATTGATCGAGTTCGGGTTCTCCGGGGACCAGGCACTGCTCGCCTACGTGCAGACGCTGTGGGGCCAGAAGACCCACACCCCGCTGTATGTCCAGCGCGCCAAGACCGTGCTCGACTTCTTCGTCAAACACTGCCAGGCCCCCAACGGGTTCACGCACGGCATCTTCGACCCCGTCAACGACACCTTCACCCACTGGTTCACCGGCATCTTGATGCCCTTCCAGTACGCCAACGGCGAAGACGACGTACGCCGCTACGTCGGCCGACAGATCGCCGAAGCCCTCAGTCCCATCGCCCGGGAGCTGCGCGGACTCGAAGGCAACTACCTCCGGACGATGTGCGAGTCCGTCTACCCACTGCTGCTCACCTACGAAGCGACCGGCAGGGTCGAGGCGAAGTGGCTGGAAGCTGGACAGCGGTTCGGTGAGTTCCTGCTCTCGACCCAAGCCGAGGACGGTTCCTGGTACAGGGCCTATGACCCCCAGGGAGAAGGACTCACCTCACCTGCGGCTTGGTTCGGTGCGTCGTACGCAGAGCAGAAGAGCGGAACGATCTTCCCGATCCCTATCCTCGCTGCGCTGCACCGACTGACCGGCAAGGACAGGTACAAGGCCGCCGCCGCCAAGGCAGCCGACTTCATCATCGACACCTTCGTGGGACCGACCCTCTACATGGGCGGTCTCAACGACACCACCCACATCAAGTCGGTGAAGACCGACTCGGTCGGTGTCATGTTCGTAATGCGTTCTCTGCTGAAGGCCTACGAAATCACCCATGACGAGCGCCACCTGGCGGCGTCGGTGAAGTCGGCCAAGATCCTCGCCTCCTGGGTCTACCTGTGGAACGTCCCGTTCCCCGAGGGAACCCTCCTCGAGCGGTCTCACTTCCAATCCACCGGCTGGGCCGGCTGCGACGTCATCGCCTCCGGCAGCTATTTGGACAACGAGTTCCTCGAGTTCACCGGAGACCTCGCCAACGTCGCCGTCCATGCCGGCAACCGGGAGCTGTTCGACGTGGCGGAACTGGTCGAGTACGGCATGCAGTACGCCCTCTCCACGCCATCCAACGACCACGGCTATGTCGCGCCGGGCATCCAGTGCGAAGGGGTGCTCACCTCCTACTGGCTCAGCGCACCCGACACCACCGAGTTCTCCGGAGCCGTCAACAAGCTCAAGGGTGATGACAACGACACCTGCAATGCGCTCACCAACGGTCAGGCGGCCTACGGGCTCTATGACCTCGAACGTTCGTTCGGCACCTATGACTTCGACGCGATCCGTCACGAGAAGTTCCACGCCTGACCCCGCTCTCAGCGATCATTCCGGCTCCCTCTGTTGTCACGAGGGTCTGCTGCACGAATGGGGCAGGTCAGCAGACCTAGCCGGTTCCGCCGGACGACTTGGAGCTCCCTCGGTCGTATGGGTCGCATCGCGCGGGTGGCCGCGATTGGACGTCGTTGGCCGTCGTCACGCCGACGACCGCCTCATTGGAGCTCCGATCCTCGGCGTCCTCGACCTTCAGTCGGCGTGGCCTTGCCTGGCGATTGGCGCGCTAGCTGCCATCGCAATACGCATGGTCATCGATCGTGACAGGCGCCGCCACGGCGGCGCCCGCAGTTCTGCCTCCTGACTGGCCGGGCTCGGCGTATGCGCGGTCGAGCGCCTCCGCACCGAGACCGATCACGACGGCCACGGCGTCGATCCACCCGACGTCCTCCTCAGCCCGGGTGACGGCCAGGTAGACCGGCGTCATGCCGAGGAACACCTGCCATGTGGGGATGAGGTGGATCCCGAAGAGGTCGACGAGTGGCTCCAGCGCGCCCTTCCCCTCGCGCAGCAGGGGATAACGCCAGTCCTCGTGCGGGAAACCCGGGAAGGCGTAGATCCAGTTGGCGGTCAGCCGCACCGACCAGACCAGGATCACGCCGAGGACCAGCCAGCACCGGAGGTCGTCGAAGGCCAACGGCCCCGCCGCCCACCAGTAGATCGCCGGCAGCGGCGGCAGCACGCTCCACCAGGCGTCGTAGAAGCTGGAGTTGTGCTGGGCGGCTGAACCCGAAGATCACCAGGGTCGCGAGGGTGTCGGCGATCAGACCGTCCAGCCAGAGGTGCGGGGTGTCGGGGCCGCGAAGTAGCTGGGGATGCCCGCACAGGTGGGCTCAGCCGAGCAAGGGTCCGGCCCAGCGCCAGTCCCCACCCGGCTCGCGGTACTCGACGCGCTGGACCTCCGCATCCAGCTCGTCCTCCGCAGTGGCCCACTCGAGGGCGGCCGCGTGGTCGGGAAACTCACGCTCGTCGAGGGATTCCCCCATCGCATCGAGGAACCGGTACATCACCACGGGAACAGGCTACCCGCGGAGGCGAGTAAGAGGATGGTTCCGACTGAACTAGACCAACGACACGCGAAAATAGACCAGCAGCCTGAAAAAACTAGCCCACCAGGGGGACATAACGGACACTCGCCGGCTTTCGCGCCGTTGACCGCCCGGGCTGCGCACACTCGACTCATCGCGTGACGGGTTTGCACAGGGGGCCCGACACCAACCAGCAGGAGCAGCCATGAAGCAGACCACCAGTGCCCAGATCGTCAGCCAGACCCTCGGCCTGGAGTTCGTGGACCCCGAAGGTGAGGCCACCGCCCTCGAGGCCGAGCTGGTCTACGACCCTGCCGACCCGTTCGCGGTCACCATGGTCTTCCAGACCGGCGCCCAGGAGGTGCTGTGGACCTTCGGTCGCGAGCTGTTCCTCGAGGGACGCTACGAGCCCACCGGCGACGGCGACGTCCACCTGTGGCCGTGCCTGAGCTCCGAGGGCAACGCCGTGGTGATCATCGAGCTGCGCTCGCCCGACGGTGAGGTCCTCGTCCAGACGGAGACCCGCAACGTCGACCGGTTCCTGACCGCGATGCTGGTCTCGGTCCCCGTCGGCCAGGAGAGCGCGCACGTCGACTTCGACGACGAGCTCGCCGCCCTGCTCGACGACTGACCCTCAGGACGGACCGTCCATCGGCACCCCCGCGCGGGCCGCCGCGCCGGCGGCACCCGGTAGCGTCACGGTCCGTGAGCCCAACCCACCCCACGTACGAGCAGCTCGTCGACCTGCCTGCCTACACCGTGCAACCGGTGCCGGTGCCGTTCGAGGACGCCAACGGGCACCTCAACGTCCGGCACTACACCGGCATCGCCAGTGAGGGGCTCGACGAGTCGCTGGTCGCGCTGGGGATCCCGCAGGACTGGCCGGCCCGGGGCCACGCCTGCTTCTCGGCCGAGCACCATCTGACCTACCTGGCCGAGCTGCTCACCGGGGCCGAGATCTCCTCGCGGGTGCGGCTGCTCGGTCGCTCGGAGCGGGCCGCGCACGCGCTGGTCTACCTCCTCGACGACACCAACCAGCGGCTGAGCTTCGTGATGGAGGAGATCCTCCTGCACATCGACATGGAGACCCGTCGTACGGCGCCGTGGCCCGAGGACGTCGCGGCAGCCCTGGACGAGCACATCGCCTCGCAGGACGAGCTGCCCTGGGAGCCCCACCTCTCGGGCGCGTTGAAGCTGCGCTAGGTCCTCAGGACCTTCTCCATCGCCTTGCCCTTGGCCAGCTCGTCGACCAGCTTGTCGAGGTAACGGATCTTCTGCATCAAGGGGTCCTCGATCTCCTCCACGCGGATCCCGCAGACGACGCCCGTGATCAGCGACACCGACGGGTTGAGCCGCGCCTCGGCGAAGAAGTCCTCGAACGTCGTCCCCGCGGCCAGGTGGGCCCGCAGCGCGGACTCGTCGAAGCCCGTCAGCCACTCGATGACCTCGTCGAGCTCGGACTGCGTCCGTCCCTTCTTCTCGACCTTCGCCAGGTAGTGGGGGTAGACCGACGCGACGCTGACGGTGGAGATCCGGCTCATCTGCCCGAGGGTAGTCAAGATCCGGCGAGCCGGCCTCCTCGATCGTGGCGCCAGGGGTTGCCTGCTCGGGTGCCGGAGGCAAGAGTGGTCGGCATGGAGAAGCGCAGGCTCGGACGCCTCGAGCACCAGAGCTCGGTCCTCATCTACGGGGCCGCGGCCCTGGCCGAGGTGACGCAGGACGTCGCCGACCGCTCGATCCAGGAGGCCCTCGACGGGGACCTCAACCACTTCGACGTCGCGGCCGACTACGGCGAGGCCGAGCTGCGGCTGGGTCCGTGGATGTCGCAGATCCGGGACCGCATCTTCCTGGCCACCAAGACGGGCCTCCGGGACGAGGAGCCGGCCTGGCGGCAGATCAACGACTCCCTGATCCGGCTGCAGACCGACCGCGTCGACCTCCTGCAGCTGCACGCCATCGGCGACCTCGCTGAGCTCGACGCGGCAACCCGTCCCGAAGGGGCGCTGTCGGCGGCGATCAGGGCCCAGGAGGAGGGCCTGGTCGGAGCCATCGGCATCACCGGTCACGGTGACCAGGCCCCGGCGACCCACCTCGAGGCGCTGCGCCGCCATCCGTTCGCGACCGTGCTGACGCCGCTCAACCCCGTGCTGTGGCGCGACGAGGCCTACCGGTCCGACTACCAGGCTCTGGTCGACGAGGTCCGGCGCCAGGACGCCGGCCTGATGACGATCAAGGCGGTGTCTCGACGCAACTGGCCCGAGGGCTCCGACCACTCGCACGCCACCTGGTACGAGCCCTACGCGGACCAGGACCGGATCACCGCCGCGGTCTCGTGGGTGCTGTCCCACCCCGAGGTGACCGGTCTTCCGACCGCCGGGGACGTCGGGTTGCTGGGCATGCTGATCCACGCGGAGGCCAACCGCACCTCCGTGGACGCGGCGGAGGACGAGCTGGCCCGCGACGGTGACTACTCGTCACCGTTCATCGCCATGCCGATCTGAGCCGTCAGCCCGGAGTCGCGCGGGATGGTGATCCCGTGGACCTGGTAGACGGTCCCGGTCAGGCCCGAGCAGTCGAAGCCGAAGCCCGAACGCCCCGCCCACACGTAGGGCTGGCGCAGGAACGTCCTCGCCGTGCGCACGAGGTCGCGCCCGGTCGGCCGCGTGATGGCCGCCTCGCTGCGGTAGACCGACGCTCGCGCCTTCGGGAGCCACTTGCGCCCGTGGGCCGGGGTGAGGACCTGGATGGCCTTCCTCGTCCGGCCCATCACCGGCAGCCGGGTGTTCAGGCTCAGCGCGAGCACCCGGTGCCGCAGCTTCCTGCCGGAGAAGAGCCCGGTGCCGATGCCGCGGTCGACGAGCGCGAACGGGCGCTTCGCCGTGGCCGCGCCGTACGACGGGTTGCGGGTCAGCTGCACGGTCGGGATCCAGCCGGGGTAGCCGCGAGCGTCGCGCGGCGTCGGCTGGTCGGGTACGACGACCTGGCTCCACGCGCCCTAGCGGGCGAGGACGAGCACCGGGGCGCCGTAGAGCGCCAGGGTCTGGGTGCGGTTGCTCTCGCTCAGGTCCCCGCTCTGCGCCGACGTCATCGCGCGCAGCCACTGCTGCGGGTGCGCGGGCCGGGTCAGCGCCGGGCGGTCGACCGCCCGTGCCTTGCCCGGGTCGGTCCACACGGTGGCGACGAGGGCGGCGAGCGCGCTGGTGGTGTGGCGCATGAGCATCCTTCCGGTCCGAGAACCCGGTCCCACCAGATCCTGCCACCTCGAGGCTCACAGGGTGACGAGGACGACGCCACCCGCGACCAGGACCGTCGCGACGATCCGCCAGCGACCGAACTTCTCACCGAACACCACGGCCCCGATCACGGCCCCGACGATCACGCTGGTCTCCCGCAGCGCCGCGACGGGGGCCAGTGCGCCCCGGGTCTGGGCCCACAGCACCAGCCCGTAGGCGGCCAGCGACAGCACGCCGCCCGTCAGCCCCGTCAGCAGGTGGGGTCGCAGCTGCGTCCACAGCCCTCGGCGGCGGAGCCCCAGTGCCACCAGCGGCAGCACCGGTCCCTGCAGGAGGAACAGCCACCCGGCGTACCCGGCGACCGAGCCCGCGTGCCGGACGCCCAGCCCGTCGAAGGTCGTGTACGACGCGATCGCCACCCCGGTCAGCAGGGCGGCCGCGATCGCCGGGCGTGCGGCCCGGGTGGGCACCCCGCCGACGAAGACCAGGCTGGCCAGCCCGACCGAGATGGTGACGACGCCTAGGACCCGGATCAACGAGAGGTGCTCGCCGGCGAACACCGCACCGGCGATCGCGACCAGCCACGGCGACGTACCCCTCGCCAACGGGTAGACCTGGCCGAACTCGCCGATGCGGTAGCACCACATCAGCAGCGCGTTGTAGGCGACGTGCAGCACCGCCGAGGCGGCGAGGTAGGGCCAGCTCTCGCTCGCCGGCAGCGGCGAGACCAGCACGATCACCACCGACCCAGCGGTGAGGCCCACGCCCATCAGCGCGAAGCCGACCAGCTGGTCGTCGATGGCGTGCGCCATCGCGTTCCACACGGCGTGCAGCACCGCGGCGAGCAGGACGGCGGCGACGACGGGGAGGCCGACGGGGGCGGTGGTGGTCAAACGCCGCTGCGGCCGACGAAGCCGGTCTCGTAGGCGACCACGACGGCCTGGACGCGGTCCCGCACGCCCAGCTTGCTGAGGATGCGTGCGACGTGGGTCTTCACGGTCGTCTCGGCGACCACCATCTCCGCGGCGATCTCGGCGTTGGAGAGGCCGCGGGTGATCAGGCGGAGGACGTCGAGCTCGCGCTCGGTGAGCTGCGTGAGCTCGGCCGGGACGCCGACGACCGCCACCGGCTCGGCGAACCGCTCGACCAGGCGCTGGGTGATCGACGGCTCGATCAGCGAGTCGCCCGTCGCGGCGGCCCGGACGGCGGCGACGAGACGCGAGGAGGGCGCGTCCTTGAGCAGGAAGCCAGCAGCGCCGGCCCGCAGGGCGCGGTAGATGTACTCGTTCTGGTCGAACGTCGTGAGCACCACGATCGTCGGCGGGTCCGCCTGCCGCAGGATCTGCTCCGTCGCGGCCAGGCCGTCGAGCTCCGGCATCCGGATGTCCATCAGCACGACCCGAGGCTTCACCAGCGCCGCCTGCCGGACCGCCTCGACGCCGTTGACGGCCTCGGCGACGACCTCGATGTCGCCCTCCGCCTCGAGGATCACCCGGAAGCCGGTGCGCACGAGCTCCTGGTCGTCGGCGATGAGGACCCTGATCACGTGTCCATTGTGCCCACGTCCGGGCGGGGGCGAGTCCTCCTTGAGGATGACGCGCGGCGTGAGGATCGTCCTCGCTGCCGACGCGGACTACGCCGCCGCGTTGGGAGCGTGAGGTCAACGGGGTCAACCAGGCGCCGGATCGGAAGGAAAGCAGATGGACATCCTCAAGGGCATCCGGCCCCTCGACTACGTGCTCACGGCCGTCATGGTCGCCCTCGCCGCCCTGATCGGCTTCGAGAACGTCAACGCGGGGGCGGACGCCGACCTCGCTCACAAGCTCGACTCCCAGTCGTGGCTGATGATCCCGGTCTTCGTCGTCGCGGCCCTGCCCATCCTCTGGCGCCGCCGCAACATCCTGGCCGCGATCGCCGTCTCGTTCGTGGTGATCGCCGCCAGCGTCCCGATGTTCGGCTGGGTGACCCGCTGCGGGTTCGCGCTGCCGCTCTCGATCGCGATGGCGTACGCCGTGGCCCGCTTCGCCGGCAGCCGGCAGAACCACCTGATCGGCCTCGTCGGGGTCCTCGCCCTGCAGGTCGTCATCCTGGTCAAGGACTCCTCGACCGGGGGCCTCGGTGCTCTCGGTCTCGGAGTCCCCCTCGCGCTGGTCTTCTACGGCATCGGGTTCTTCGTGCAGACTCGTGCGGAGAGGAACGCCGACGTGCCTGCCCGGGACACCGACCGCGTTCCCGCCTGAGGGAGTCGAGCCATGAGTGAAGGCGTCAGCAGGGTCTTCCGGGGGATCCGACCCGTCGACTGGGTGCTGGCGGGAGCCCTCACCGCGCTGGGCGCCTTCCTGATGGTCGAGAACGTCCTCCAACCGGACGCGGACGTGGTCTCGGCCATCTCCGAGGGCAGCATGGTCCACGAGATGTCGTCCCGCTCGTGGGTGATGATCCCGGTGTTCGTGCTGGCGACGGTCCCGGTGCTGTGGTGGCGGCGGGGCGTCATCACGGTCGCCGGGATCGCGCTGGTCGTGATGGTGGCGCACGACCTGCTCTTCGGCTGGGTGACCAGGTGCGGCGCCGGGCTGCCTCTCGCGTTCGTGCTGGCCTACCTGGGCGCGGTCTCCCTCGATCGGGCCCGGGCCTGGCTCTCGCTGGGGCTGGGCGTGCTGCTCACCTGCGCCGTCCTCGTGGTCGACGCGACCACCGGCTTCGAGCCGGTCGTGCTCGCGCTGCCGATCGTGCTGATCGTGTTCGGCATCGGCCGCGCGGTCCGGCACCGCACCGCGATGAGTGCGGAGCTCAGGGCGCGGACCGCGGAGCTGCAGGAGCTGCGCGACGTGCGGGTCGCCCTGGAGGTCGCCGACGACCGGGTCCGGCTCTCGCAGCAGCTCGACGGGCTCCTCCAGGAGCGGCTCGGCCAGCTGACGACCGCTGCCGACTCGGGGCAGGACCTCGAGCCGGCCGAGGCGCGGGAGCTGTTCGCGTCGATCGAGACCGACAGCCGGGCGACCCTCGACGGCATGCGCGAGCTCGTGGGACTGCTGCGCGGTGGGGACGTCGCGCTGGCGCCGGCGCCGACCGTGGCCCACCTCGACGCCCTGCTGGCCCGGCACGCGCACGCCGACTCCCGGCTGACGGTGGCCGGCGACCCGCGCGGGTTGCCCGCGACGGTCGAGCTCTCGGCGTACCGCATCGTCGAGCACCTGGTGGACGTCCTCGCCGACCAGCCGGAGTCGCGGATCGACGTGGGCGTGCGGTTCGACGACGACGCCCTCGAGCTCCGCGTCACCGGGCCGGTCGACCGGGCCGCCGACGTCAAGGCCGCGGTGGCGCGGGCCAGGGAGCGCGCCAAGTTCCTCGGCGGGTCGCTGGACGTCAAGGTGAGCCGGGGCCACGCCAATGCCGTCGCGCAGCTTCCCGTGCTGGGTTAGCCGTGGCCGTGCGTCGGCTCGAGCAGCTGGGCATCGTCCTGGGGGTCCTGCTCCTGGTGGCGCTGCCGACCGCGCTGCACGGCTGGCCGACGACGCTGCGCGGCAACGTCTTCTCCCTCCTGGTCCTGGCCGGTGGGCTCGTGCTGGTGTGGTGGAGGACCCAGCCGCGCGCCGCGTCCGTGGCCGCGCTCGGCTTGATCCTCGCGGCGCTCGCCGTGGGTGGCGGCTGGTTCCCCGACGTGGGGGTGGCGCTGTTCTCGGCCAGCTTCGCGGTCCTGGCGCTCGGCTGGTCGGGGCGTGGCGCCTGGTTGGTGGCCCTGTGCGGGCTGGCCTACCTGGTGCCGTTCTACTACCTGGCCGAGGTGGACAGCTGGGTCGCAGCTCTCATGTTCACGGTCCCGCCGTACGTCGCGGGCACGTTGCTGCGACTGCGCCGGGAGACCGCCGACCAGCTGGCGCTCCGGGCGCAGGAGCTCGAGGAGGAGCGGGAGCTGTTCGGGGAGATCGCCCTGCGGCACGAGCGAGCGCGCATCGCCAGCGAGCTGCACGACATCGTCGGGCACGCGATCAGCGTGATGGTGATCCAGGCCGCCGCGGGACAGCGGCTGGTCGACGCCGACCCGGCCCGCGCCAAGGAGGCTTTCGCGGCCATCTCGGAGTCCGCGCGCCAGGGCACCCAGGACCTCGAGCGGCTGATCGAGCTGCTCAGCGGGACGGAGAGCGCTGCGACCGGGGGGCCGGACCTCGCGCTCGTCGACGAGGTGGTCACCCGCGCGGGCCGCAGCGGCCTGCGGGTCACGTGCCGCTTCGAGGGTGACCGCGAGGCGGTCCCGGAGCCGGTCGCGCACCTCGCCTTCCGCGTGGTGCAGGAGAGCCTGACCAACGCGCTGCGCTACGCGCCCGGGTCGGAGGTGCGGATCGTGATCAGCATCGACGGGGGCGGCCGCGGTCTCGCCGTACGCGTGGAGAACGACGGCGTCCCCCGGCACGATGCCCAGCTCGCCGGCACCGGCCGCGGCCTGGTCGGCCTGCGCGAGCGCATCCAGGCGTTGGGTGGCCAGCTCACCGCGGGGCGGACGGGGGTGGGCGGGTGGGCCGTCGAGGCGCGGCTTCCCGGAGGATGACCCGCCCTGCGGGGCGGTCGAGGTGACCCTGGCCGACTCCGCCCGTGAGCCCTACTGGCGGCCGGCGACGTTCAGGGCGGCGGTGATCACGCCGTCGGTCTCGAGGTCGATGCCGGCGGCCTTGCGCGCCGCGACCTTCAGCGGGACCAGGTAGCAGCCGTCCTTCGGGAAGAGCGCAGTCGTGAACTCGGCGTCGTTGATCCGGACCAGCACCGGGACCTGGCCCCAGTACTCGATCCCCTTGGCGGCGAACTTGATGTCCGCGCTCTCCTCCTCCGGGATCCGCAGGAAGTAGAACGGTGCCGGACCGCGCCACTCGATGATCGGGCCCTCGAACTCGAAGTCCATCTCGCTCATGCGGGGAGTATGGCTCAGCGGTTCCTGTTTGAGTGACCGCATGAGCCGACCCCTGACGCTGATCGTCCTTGTGTCACCCGGGCTGTGGACAGCCGTTTGCCGACCCGGGCGACAGCCGGTGAAGTGCCGGTGTGGACGTGGTGCAGGCGGTGCTCGAGGCGGGTGGGATCGCCCGCTACTCGGTGCTTCGGGTCGTCGCGACACGAGGGGAGATCCGGCGAGCGGTGAAGGCAGGCCGGTTGGTCAGGTCAGGACGCGGGTTCTACTCGCTCCCGGACGTCACCGACCACGCGGCCGCAGCCACCCGGTTGTCCGGATGCCTGTCGCTGCTGTCCGCGGCCCGCCACTGGGGATGGCCGGTGAAGCTGCCGCCCGAACGACCTCAGGTCCTGGTGCCACGTGGGCGCAACGTCACCGCCGACCGGCGCATCGGGGTCGACCTGCGCTGGGGTGAGGTCACTCCGGAGGAGCTCAAGGCCAGCGCCACCTCCAGGGTCCGCACCGTCCTGGACTGCGTGCGGCTGCTCCCGTTCGACGTGGCCTTGACCGTGGTGGACTCCGCCCTGCGCGAGGGTGTCAGCAAGACAGAGCTCCTGCTCGCCTGCGCGAGACTGCCCAGGAACGGTCGTTCGCGCTCCTTCGTCATCGAGATCGCCGGCGCGGGCTTCGAGCCACAGGTGTGGGTCGGGAACATCGGCCGCGCCGACCTCGTGGACCGGGGGAGGAAGATTGTGCTCGAGGCCGAGTCCTTCGAGTTCCACTCGGACGCGGTGGCCTTCGCCCGTGACCTGAAGCGCTACAACGCCTTCCTGTGTGAGGGCCACTTGGTCCTGCGCTTCGGTTGGAAGCCGGTGATGTTCGACGCGGACGACGTTCGCGAGACGGTCACGGCGGTGATCGAGCCACAAGGACGATCAGCTCGCTGGTGCCCGACCTGTGGCGCCGCCTGAACCGGCGTCGAACGATCCGAGCTGATCGTCCTTGTGTCCTGGGAGGCCTGCCACGGGGCTAACGTCGGGGGATGCCCGACGTCGAGCTGCGGCCGTTCCGGCGCGAGGACTACTGGTTGCTCAGCACCTGGTTGCGCGACCCGCTGGTCGCGCGCTGGTGGGCGGACGACCCGTCGCTGATCGCGATCGAGGAGCAGTACGGTCCCTCGATCGACGGCCTCGACGCCGCCCACGTCCTGCTGGCGTCGTACGACGGGACGCCGTACGGCGTGATCCAGTGGTACCGCTACGTCGACGAGACCGACTACGTGATCGCGCTGGGGGACGCCGTCGAGCTGCCCGACGACGCCGCCAGCATCGACTACCTGGTCGGCGTCCCCGAGCTCCGGGGGACAGGGCTCGGCAGTGCCATGGTCAGTGCCGTGCTGGAGCCGATCCGGGCCGCGGGCTCGCGGACGGTGATCGTGCCGGTGCACGCCGACAACGTCGACTCGTGGCGGATGCTCGAGCGCTCCGGCTTCCGGCGCGTGGGCGAGGCCGATCTGGAGCCCGACAACCCGGCCGACGACCGGCGCCACGTCGTCTACCGACTGGACCTGAGTGGTTGACACGGCAATGGGGTCGTTACGTTGTGGCATCGCACGAGCAGGCGCACACTGGCGGGACGGCGACTCGACCGCGCAACGGCCCGGCTCGCCCGGTCGGAGGCAGGTCGGAGGCAGTTCGGATGAGTGAGAAGCAGCAGCTCCAGGAGCTGCACGACAGCTATGCGTGGGAAGTCAACGCTGCCGTCGGCGAAGGTCGGATCGACCTGGTCTGGCAGCTCGCCGACGCCTACCTCGACCAGGCGCTGAAGCTGATCACCAGCGGTGAGCCGACCGGCTGCGGGCGACAAGACTGCGGCGTCTGCGAACGACCCCGGCCGACCCCTCGTCGCCGGCGGTGGTTCAGGAGCTGACCTCAGCCTGCCGGAGCTCGTCCAACCGGGCCAGCCCGGGCCCCCCGTGTTTCGTCAGGCGCGCGACCGCGTCGTCGAGCTCCGGTGACCCGGGGTGCTCCGGCGGGATCCGCGCGGGGTTGAGCGCGACCTGGTCGGACCACGCCTTGATGTCAGGCTCGGAGCCGAACGACGCGGCGTTGCGCATCCCGAGGACGTTCATCGTCGCCCAGTCGACCAGCGTGTTGCCGAACGACGACGGCGGGCACAGCCGGTTCTTCTCGACATCGTCGTCACGGGTCGCCTCGACGTAGCCGGTGAGCGCGGCGCCGAAGCACGGGAAGCCGGCCCGGACGGGTTGCGGCGTGATGGTCTCCGGACCCCAGATCGGCACGCGTGGCCGTCGCTTCAGCCCGTCGGCCGCGCAGTTGACGACCAGGGCGTCGTCCGCGACGGTGACCGACCCGTCGTCGAAGTGGATCCGCCCGCGGCTGACGGTGTCGACGTGGCCGCGTCGTACGACGTGGGAGATGGTGCGCAGCTGGTCGAGCTCCCACGTGCCGAGCGTGGGCGCCTTGGCCATGGTCGGCTCCACCGCGCGGTCGATGCGCAGCATGATGCCGGCGTCCTCGAGCTCGAGGAACAGCGCCGGCAGCGAGCTCGCCGAGCCGGCCGCCTGCATCATCGTGGCGACCATGCCGAGGTAGATCGCGGGATCGGGCTGGATCAGCGCCCGGTTGAGCATCCACGGCTCGCGTGGCCGCACCCAGCAGATCGCGTCGGCGTCGACACCGCGCGCCAGCAGCCAGATGCAGGCGTCGGTGGCGGTCTTGCCGGAGCCGACCACGACGTACTGGCTCGGGGCGTCCTCGACGTGAACCAGCTCGTTGACGGGGATCGCGCGCGCCCCCTCGCCGACCCCGAACCGCGGCGGCTCCTCCGCCGGGATGTCGGGCGCGAGGTAGCGCGCGTCGACGACCCGGCACCGCTCTGGCACCTCGAAACGCTCACCCGAGAGCTGCGAGACGAAGGCGCGGTTCCCGTCGTACTCGCAGCCGGGGAAGAACTCGACGCGGCCCGACGCGAGCATCCGGTCCGCCAGGACCTCGTCGTAGTAGGCGCAGATGGTCGGCTGGTCGGCGCGCTCGTGGAGCCCCGCCTCCGGTCCGCTCTGCTGCAGGCGCCCACCGCCGAGCAGGGTCGAGGCGACGCCGTAGAACGTGGACGACTGGTGCAGGCGCACGAACGGGTAGGCCCCGAGCCAGTGGCCGCCGGGCGCGTGCCGTCGGTCGACGAGAGCGACCCGCACGTCGGCTGCGTGGTCGATCAAGGCGTCGGTGAACCCCATCCCGGTCGCGCCGGCCCCGACGACCAGGTAGTCCACCTCGAGCGTTCGCGTCACCGTGACAGCCAACCAGCACCGCGAGGATTCCGCACGGCCCCTGTCGGGCTGGGTCAGCCCGGCTTGCGAGCGACGACGTAGAGCCGTTCGGTGGTCTCGCTCCTGGCTGCGACGCGTCCGCGGACGTACCACTCGACCTCGACCAGCCCCGCGCCCTCGACGACCCGTGCGACGGCCTCCTGCTCGTGCAGCACGAAGTCGAGGTCGATCTCGTGGCCGAACCACTCGTCGAAGTGGCTGACCTCGGTGCCCACGTGCAGCGCGAGGACGAGCCAGCCGCTGGGATCCAGCGCCCGGACCAGGGTGGCGAGCGCGGTCGGGAGCTCGGAGGCGGCGAGGTGGATCAGGGAGTACCACGCCAGCACGGCCGCCCAGCCCGTCGTGGCGGTCGGTCGGCGCAGCTCACGGAGGTCGCCGACCTCGAAGTCGGGACCGGGGAAGCGACGGCGGGCCTCGTCCACCATGCCCGGGGAGAGGTCGATCCCGGTGGCGTCGGCACCGTGCTCGGCCAGGTAGGCCGTGACGTGGCCGGGGCCAGACCCGACCTCCACCACGGGTCGACCGGCTGCGTGCGTGACGACCCGGTCGAGCAGCCACCGCTCGAACGGCAGGCCGCCCAGCTCGGCGACCAGGCTGTCGGCGTACGTCCCAGCGACGACGTCGTACGACGACCGGACGCGGCTGTCGCGCACGTCGCCGCCGGCGGCGATCACGACGTCCCGGTCAACCGGGGCTACGCCCGCGGACTGGTGGGGGACCGGTCCGAGGAGATGGATCCAGCGGGCGTCCTGCTGCCCGGGCCGCCGCTCGAGCTCGCGCACCAACGGCTCGGGCTTCTCCGCCATCCGGCCGAGCAGGTCCTCGACCACGCTCCGGTCCGCGAACGGGTGCAGCCGCTCGGTGCGGGTGCGCAGCTCGCCCGGCGCCTGCTCGCCGCGGAGCAGCAGCACGGTGAGGAGCGCTCGCTCGTCGGGTTCGAGGCCGAGGCGCTCGTCGAGGATCTGGTGGTACTTCAGCGTCCGCCGCCCCGTCGCCGCCCACACGATCCGGACCAGCCCGCGGTCCTTGAGTGTCCGGGCGGTCTGCTCGACCGTCTGCTGGTCGAGGTCCATCACGGGATCGCGGTTGTTCAGCTGGTTGCAGGCGCTGCGGAGGGCGTTCGCGGTGAGGGGGTACGACGCCGGCACCGTCGCCTGCTTCTCCATCAGGCTGCCGAGGACGCGCTGCTCCTCGGGCGTGAGGACCGGGAGCTCGATCATGCCCCGGGAGCGGCTTCGCGGCGCTCGTGCAGGCGCTGCTGGGCGGCCCCGAGATAGGCCAGGCAGGGCGCCTCGGCGTCGGGGTGCTTCTCGGTGAGGTGGAAGACCCAGCGGTCCATCGCGGCCATGAACCCGTTGTCGCCGCCGGGGCGGTACGCCGACCAGCTGAGCGTCCCCCGGGCGACGCACGTGGTGCAGCTGATCTTGTAGACGAACTGCCGGTCCGCGTCGAGGTCGATCTTCACCTTGGCCAGCGGGCCGGCCTCCGCGGCGGCCTTCTTCTCACGAGCAGAGCGGCTCGCCGTCATCTCCACACCCCTGTCGTCTCGACCGGTCGAGCCTATCGCCGTACGGGCCGCGGCGGGACAGCCGACCGGCGCTGCTCAGGAGAGGCCGTCGAAGGGACGGACCTCGACCTTGCCCCGGCACGCCTTGGACGCCTCGGCCGCGAGCCGGAGCGCGACGTCGAGGTCGGGCGCGTCGATGATCCAGAAGCCCGCGATGAGCTCCTTGGTCTCCAGGTAGGGGCCGTCGGTCATCACCGGGGTCTCGCCCTGACCGTCGACGACGGTCGCCGTGGACGCCGCCCCGAGGCCGCCGGCGAAGACCCAGTAGCCGTCCGCGCGGAGCTGCTCGTTGAAGGCCCCGGTCGCGGCGAACGCCTCCTCCATCTCCTCCTCGGAGCCATAGCTGCCGAACTCGTTCATCTCGACCGGCCCGTGCACGGCCATCAGGTAGTGCGTCATGTCAGTTCTCCTCGTTCCGGGCGGTCCGGGTGACTGCCTTCACTCCCACCACGAACGCACCTGCGCCGATACGACAACCTGCCACGAACTTGTTCGGATCGGCATTTCCTCGGCGCCCCTGTCGTATCCGCGCTGTCCCGTTCGTGGAGTCGGTGAGAGCGAGTCGCACCAGCGGCCCGCCGTACCCGAGGAGACCGACATGTCCACCACCACGCAGCTCCCCACCCCCACAGCTCCCACCCCCGTCGTCCACCGCCTGCCCGTCTGGAGGCACGGCGTGGCCGCGGCGCTCGTCGCCTCGGTCGTCACCACCGTTCTGGCGGCGCTCGCCTCGGCCGCAGGTGTCTCGTTCGCCGACCGGACGGGCGCCGGCATCCCGACCGCCGGCTTCGCCCAGCTGACCCTGATCTTCTCGCTCCTGGGCGTCGCCATGGCCGCCGTGATGGCACGCAGGGCGCGTCGCCCGCGCTCCGCCTTCGTGCGTACGGCGCTCGCCCTCACCGCCATGTCCTTCGTCCCAGACCTGACCTTCGGCTTCGACGCCGCCTCCGCCGCCACCCTGATCGCCCTGCACACCGTGGCCGCGGCGATCGTCGTCCCCACCCTGGCCCGCCGGCTCGAGGCCGACGCCGGCTGACCTGCACCCGACCGCCGGGGTGGTGGAGAGCGAGCCCGACCTGACCGACGCCCTCGACTTCGACGCCGCGTTGTCCGCGGAGGCCGAGCAGCTGGCGCTGGGCGGGTCGACGGAGTCGGTGGACGTGCGGCGGGCGATGGCGGTGGGGGAGATCGCTCGGCAGCAGCTGGCACCGGACCTTCGGGCTGCCGGCGGTGGGGCCGGGAAGCCGCGGCAGGTGGTGCTCTACGGGCACCTGTCCGAGGCCGCCCTGTGCGGCAACCGGGACACCGAGGTGATCGTCAAGCCGGTGGTCGACCTGAACGAGCACATCCGCGTCAAACGGCTACCAGTTCCTACGCGACCACCATGGCACCGTCGACGTCAACTCGGAACGACCACCGCCGAAACCTGAAGCCCCGCAGCACTTCTGCTGACCGCACCGACCCGGACCCCGCCGCACCAGTACGTCGCCGGGTCTCGAGGCGCTCGCTGACGCTCGCTCCTCAACCACCGTGGAGGCGGGAGCCGGCGAGGTGGTCAGGGTGGACTCCGGGCGAGCGGGGTACGGGCAGCCCATGGACTCAACTCCCACCCAGTCGTTCGGGCTCCTCGTCATCGGCAGCGGGCCTGCGGGCCTGCACGCGGCCGCGGCGTACGTCGAAGCCGGTGGGCCGGGACCCGTCGGGATCGTGTCCGCTGACCCGGACCGGCCCTACCAGCGACCCCCGCTGTCCAAGGCGGTCCTGGCCGGCGAGGAGCCGTGCGAGGCTACGCCGATCCTGGAGGACGACGCGGTCCTGGAGCGGATCGACGTCCGGCTCGGCACCCGCGTCAAGACCCTGGACACCGACCGCCAGCGCGTCCGGACCGACGACGGTCAGGAGCTGGCCTACGAGCGGCTGGTGCTGGCCACCGGCTCCGACCCGACCCCGTTGCCCGGGGCGGATGCCGAGGCGGCGGTCTTCGCCCTGCGCAGCCTCGAGCACGGTCGCCGGCTGGTCGAGGCCGTGGACAAGGCCGGCGAGGCGGTCGTGGTCGGGTCGGGGTTCATCGGCTGCGAGGCCGCCGCCTCGCTGGCCGGCCGCGGAGTCCGGACCACTCTCGTCACGCCGGAGGACGCGCCTCAGGCGGCCCGGCTGGGGGAGTGGGCCGGGAAGCGGATCGCCGAGTGGCTGACGGCAGCCGGGGTCGAGCTGCGCACCGGGGTCCAGGTCGAGCAGGTCGAGGCGCCCTGCACGGTCCACCTCGACGACGGCTCCGAGCTCGAGGCCGACCTCGTCCTGGCCGCTGTCGGCGTCGACCAGTCGAGGGACTTCCTCGAGGAGTCCGGGTTGCGCATCGAGGGGGGTCGCCTGGTCGTCGACGAGGAGCTGCGCACCAGCGAGGAACACGTCTGGGCGGCCGGCGACGTGGCGCGGGCGCACCACGCCGTGGCGGGCCGCGCGCTGATGGTCGAGCACTGGGGCGACGCGATCGCGATGGGCCAGCTCGTCGGCGCCAACGCCGCAGCCAGCGGCCCGGGCGGCACCGGCGACCCGGACACCTGGTCCGACGCGCCGGGCTTCTGGAGCGAGATCGGCAAGCACACGTTGAAGTACTCCGCCTGGGGAGACGGCTTCGAAGACCTCCGGGTCGTCGAGCACGGGGACGGCGCCTTCACGGTCTGGTACGCCGACGCGGCCGGCGAGCTGGTCGGTGTGCTGACCCACGAGGCCAACGACGACTACGAGCGCGGGGGAGACCTGCTGGCCCGCCGCGCGCCCCTCAGCGAGGCGCTCGGGGAAGGGTGACGAGCAGGAACTCCGGTCGGTAGAGGAACGGGTCGTCCTGGACCTTCGCGGCGTCGGGGTTGTTGCGGCTGAAGGACACCAGCACCGACTTCTGGTCCGCGATCAGGTCGTGGTGCGCGAGCGGCAGGTAGCGGAGCTTGCCGGTGGTGGGGTGGGAGGGCGGCTGCGCGACCGCCGAACATGCCACTCCCTCTCCCGGGGCTGCAGGATGCGGTCCCGGGAAGGGTAGCGACGTGCGTCCTCAGCCGGTCCACTCCGCGGAGGTGACCTCCCCACCCAGGACCGTGACCATCAGCCGCAGGTCGTCGGTGCCCTTGGGGTAGAGCCCGTAACGCCCCTGCTCCACCTCCGGGAACACCAGCGACGGAATCACTCCACCGGGGGTCGGCCGGTCGACGACCGCCACGTGCGGGTGGTGGGCGTGCGCGGGGGAGCCGTGTGCCGGCCGGATCTCGACCTCGACCCCCTCCATCCCCGGAGGCATGGTGACCACGAGGGCACCCACGTCGCCGCCGATGTCGAGGATCACCGAACCCTGCCCCGCGTGGGGGTTCTCGGCGTGCGCAGTCGCGGCGCTCATGACGCCTTGGTGGTGCCGGGCACCGTCTGGTAGCCGCCGCCGGGAAGGCCCAGGTAGGGGAATCCCTTCAGCAGTGGGGCATTGGTGTTGGTCGTACCGTCCGTGACGGCGCTGGCCGCGGCGTCCGGCTGGTAGGACTTGTCGACCAGCGGGATGGTCGCACCGGCGATCGCCCTCAGCTCGATGGTGACCACGTCGTCGGAGATCCGGCGCCCGTTGGGGAAGCCCGCCGCGTCGCCCGCGACCAGGCCCCCGTCGTCGGGCTTCTTGGCTGGTGGGATCGCCAGGTTCAGCCGGAGCATGTCCGACTCGACGGGCCCGGTGTAGTTCTGGAACCCGGGGACGACCCCCGAGGGGATGCCGGTGAGCAGGATCGCGTTCAGGTCCGCCCGCGGCTTCGTGTAGGCCTTGAGGTTGGGGAACACCGTCGGGTACAGCGCCGGCAGGAGCCCCTGCAGCTCCGGCTTGTTCACGTACTTCGCGAACGCCTTGTCCTCCTTGGGCTCCAGCCGGTTCCACTTGTCCTTCTCCGCCATCGGGACGAGCACCTCGTTGAACAGTGGGTTGCCCAGCCGGGAGACCTGCTCCCACGGACCGTGGCTGACGTAGGCGCCCTTGCTCTTGTCCCACATCCGCGACTGCCGGCGGCTCGCGGTCGCCCACACGCCGATCACCGCACTCGCCTTGGTGCGGTCCTTGGGGATGTCGCCGTTGCGGCTCAGGTCTGAGATCGGCAGCTGCAACGCGATCGTGTGCACGTTGTAGGACTGGACCGCGTTGACACCGTTCATCTCCGGCATCTTGATCAGGTGGGCCTCGTTGAACGGCCGCAGCGCACCCAGGTCGAAGATGCTGCCGAGGTCGACGTGGAACGCGTCAGCGCGCTGGCCGGCGAACACCCGGCGGTTGCCCATCGAGTGCACGGCCTGACCGGCGAGCTTCGCGTAGTCGGGCGTGCTGCGCTTGCCCACGTTCACCGGGGGACAGGTGAGGCCCGACACCATCTGCTTGGTGTGGCCGGCCTCCGTGCGCGAGACCGAGTAGTACTGCGGCCGGTTCCAGGTGCTGTCGGTGATGTTGTTGATCGGCCCGGTGTTGTAGAGGAACGTCTTGGAGTTGCGGATCTTCGTGGTGAACAGGAACCGGTAGACGATGTCGGCCGTGCCCTTGCCGCTGTTCGAGATCTTGATGTCGTAGGCCACGTCGTCGCCGAACTCGTAGAAGTTCGGGCCGCCGTCCGGCTGCTGCAGCGGGATGAAGTTGGCGATCAGCGTGACGGTGCCGGGCTTGTCGGGACTGATGAACGCGTAGACGTCCGTGCCGTCGGCGACCGGGTCCTTCGAGATCTCCGGGGCTTCGCGGTGTGACGACACGTCACTCACCCCCAGCGGCGTTGAGGATCGCGGTGACCAGGTCGCGGTCGTCGACCACGACCTCGCGCTCGCCGACGAGCAGCGTGACCTTGCTGCCGCGGTGGTCGTCGACGTACGCCACGACCGTCTGCCTCGCGGCCTGCTGGCTGCGCTCGGTGCCTCTCGCGAACGCCGGGCCGGCGGTGACGCCGACGACTCCGGCCGCTGCTCCTGCGCCGGCGACGGCGAGGAACTTCCTTCGGTTGGTCTCACTCATGAGTTGCCTCCAGATAGGTCGCACCCCCGATGTGTGAGGTGCGTCATACGGGGCTTCGACGCCGTCAGCGTCTCGGATTGGAACGATTCCCAGAGGTCTAGACACGGTTGACCAGGGACTGTCCGTCCCCGGGCGGCAGGCGCTCCAGGACTGACGCGTCAGCGGGCCTCGACCAGCAGGTCCCGTGTGATGGCTTCGATGCTCGCGGCCCCGACCAGGCCCATGGTCAGGTCCAGCTCGGCGGTGAGGTTCTGGATCACCTGGGTGACGCCGTCGGCACCCGCGAGCGCGAGGCCGTAGAGGTGCGGGCGCCCGATCAGGCAGGCGTCCGCGCCGAGCGCCAGCGCGAGGAACGCGTCGGCGCCGGAACGGATGCCGCTGTCGAACAGGACCGTGGCGTCGGGCCCGACGCGTTCCCGGACGCCGACCAGCGCGTCCAGCGCGGCGATGCTGTGGTCGACCTGGCGGCCGCCGTGGTTCGACACGATCAGCCCGTCGACGCCGGCCTCCAGCGCCTGCGCCGCGTCGTCGGGGTGCAGGACCCCCTTGAGCAGGATCGGCAGCGTCGTACGGCCGCGCAGGGTGGCGAGGTGCTCCCACGACAGCGCCGGGTTGGAGTAGATGTCGAGGAACGTCTCGACGGCCGCCCGCGGCTCCTTGGAGCGCAGGTTGTCGAGGAACCGGCCCGGGTAGTTGCGGGTGATCTCCAGCAGGCTCCGGACCGCCGCGGCGGTGACCTTCACCTTCTCGGCCGGTCCGGCGGCGGCGATCCGCTGCCGGATGATCTCCACGAACCTCGGGTCGGAGGTGTACTGCGCGATGCCCGCTCCCTGCGCGAACGGCAGCGAGCCGAGGTTGAGGTCCTTCGGCCGCCAGCCCAGCGTCGTAGTGTCCACCGTGACGACCAGCGCCCTGGCCCCGCAGGCCTCGGCGCGCTGGATCATCGAGTCGACCAGGGGCTCGTCGGTGGACCAGTACAGCTGGTACCAGAACGGCACGTCACCCATCGCCTTGGCCGTCTCCTCCATCGGGCTGCAGCCCTGCGAGGAGAAGACGTACGGCGTCCCGGCGGCCGCTGCTCCGCGGGCGATGTGCACATCGCTGTCGGGCGTGACCAGAGCTCCCGCGCCGACCGGGGCGATCAGCAGCGGCGCCTTCAGGTCGGTGCCCAGGACCGACGTCGAGAGGTCTCGGGTCGTCGTGCCGTGCAGCATCCGGGGGACGATCCGCCAGCGCTCGAACGCGGCCCGGTTGTGCCGCATCGTCGTACCCTCACCGGCGCCGCCGGCCACGTAGGCCCACGCCTTGCGCGACATCACCGCGTGCGCCCGCTCCTCGAGCAGCGCGGCCTCGACCGGGACGGAGGGGGCCGCTCCGAGCACGCCGGCCCGGTAGACCGCCCCCTGCCGCTCCCGCCCGGCGCCGATCGGTGGTGTCGTCAACTTCGCCTCCATCGTGGTGAGTCTGCCCCGGTGACCGCTCGAGCAGCCTGCGCCAGACTAATCCGGTGAGTGTCATCCGATGCGCCGAGAACGGGGACGCCGCGCAGTGGTTGCTGCAGGCCGACGTCTCCTGGTGGGACCTGGTCCGGTTCGGTCCGCCGGGGTTCGAGGTGTACGCGCGCGTCGCCTTTGCCGAGGATGAAGAGGTCGACGCCGTACGCACGGCTCTCGAGACGTTGGCCGGGCCACGTGGGCATACCCCGGCGGCCAACGTGGTTACCCCCCTCATGACCCGTGAGCAGAAGATCCCCGACGCCTCCCACCCGATCACCATCTCGCCGACCGCCGGCCGCGTGCAGGTCGTCGTGGGTGGGACCGTCATCGCTGACACGACTTCCTCGCTGACCCTGCAGGAGGCCTCCTACCCGCCGGTGCAGTACGTGCCGATCGCCGACGTCGACCCCGCGCTGCTGTCGCGCACCGAGACGTCGACGTACTGCCCCTTCAAGGGGGACGCGTCCTACTTCTCGCTGGCGACGCCGGAGGGCACCGTCACCGACGCCGCATGGACGTACGACGAGGCCTACGACGCGGTGTCCGAGATCAAGGGCCACCTGGCCTTCTACCCGGACAAGGCGACCGTCACGGTCGAGGGCTGAACGCTCAGAACACCTTGCGGGTGAGCCGGGCCTTCCACCTCGGGTAGGGCGGGTTGAGCATCGGGGCGTCGACCAGCCACGACGGGCGACGCAGCACGGCGCGGCGGTGGCTGAACGTCTCGAAGCCCCACCGGCCGTGGTAGGCGCCGTACCCGCTGTCGCCGACGCCGCCGAACGGCAGGGCCGGCACCAGCAGGTGGCTGATCGCGTCGTTGACGCACATGCCGCCCGACGAGGTGGTGGCGAGCACCTGCTCGACGGTGTGGTCCGAGGCCGTGAACAGGTAGAGGGCCAGCGGCTTGTCGCCCTCGTTGATCGCGTCGGTCACCTCGTCGAGGTCCTCGAAGGTCAGCACCGGCAGCACCGGGCCGAAGATCTCCTCGTTCATCACGGCTGCGTCGCGGCTGACGTCGCGGAGCACGGTGGGGGCGACGTACTTGCCCTTCACGTCGACCTCCCCGCCGGCGACCACCTCGTAGCCGCGCCCGTCGAGCAGGTCCTTGATCCGCTGGGCGTGGCGGCTGTTGATGATCCGGCCGAAGTCCTTGCTCGCGCGCGGGTTCGACCCGTAGCGCTTGCTGATCTCCGACCTCATCGCGGCCAGGAACTTCTCCGCGAGGTCGGCGTGGACCCAGACGTGGTCGGCGGCGACGCAGGTCTGTCCGGCGTTGAGGAACTTCGCGAACGCGATCCGGCTCGCGGCCAGCTTCACGTTGGCGTCCCTCGCCACGATGACGGGTGACTTGCCGCCGAGCTCGAGGGTCACCGGCGTGAGGTGCTTGGCCGCGGCCGCCGCGACGATCCGGCCCACCGAGCCGTTCCCGGTGTAGAGGATGTGGTCCCAGCGCTGCTCGAGCAGAGCCGTCGTCTCCGGGATGCCGCCCTCGACCACGGCCACCGCCGAGGGGTCGAGGTAGAGCGGCAGGATGCGGGCGATCGCAGCTGAGGTCGCCGGCGCCACCTCGGAGGGCTTGCACACCACCACGTTGCCGGCCGCCAGCGCGGCCGCGAGCGGCGCGATCAGCAGCTGCACGGGGTAGTTCCACGGCGCGATGACCAGGACGACGCCGAGCGGCTCGTGGATCAGGTCGGCCCGGCCCGGCCGGAAGAGCCACGGCACCTTCTGCCGATGGGGCTTCATCCAGGTGGCCAGGTGTCGCTGGAGGTCCTCCACCTCGCGGGCGGTGGCGCGCAGGTCGGCCGCCCAGGCCTCGAACGGCGCCCGGCCGAGGTCTTCCCGGAGGGCCTCGATCAGCTCGTCCTCGCGCTCGACCAGCATCCGTCCCAGGGCGGCCAGCTGCTGCTGGCGCCAGCCGAGCGTCCTGGTCCGGCCCGCGGCGTACGTCGCCCGCAACCGCGCCACCAGCTGGGCGGCGTCGACGGGGGAGACCGCCGAGCCCTCGGATGCCTGCTCGGGTGTGAGGTCGACCTGGCTCATCGGTGCTCCTGGTGTGTGGGTCCGGGATGGTGTGGTCAGGCTGTCGGAGCGGCACCCGCGAAGCAAGGGCTCGGGCCACGGGGTGACCGTAGAAAGTTGTTAGGCTAGCCTTACCTAATGACTGAGATGGTGCTCCGGTGAGCAGGTCCCGTACCCGACCCGTCACCGAGCCGGGGAGGCGTTCGCTCGCCCCAGCCGAACGGGCCCGCACGATCATCGCCTCGGCGACAGGGCTGCGGGTCGGCGTGCTCAACCTGACCCACGAGGTCGGTCGGCACGCGGTCGGGATCGACGGGTCGCTGCTGTTCCTCGCCCCGGCGGACTCGCCCGGTGCCATCTTCCGGGTGGCTCCCCGGCTGCCGGCCCAGGTCGTCACGGTGACCGCGGTGGACGTGGCCACGGTGCCGCAGCACGACCGCATCCGCGGCAGCCTCCGGCTCACCGGGCCGATGCGCCCGGCCATCGAGCCGCTCCCCGCCGGCATCCGCGAGCACCTCGCCGGCCCCGACCCCCAGGACGTCGAGCTCGCCGGGCCGGTGCTGCGGATGCAGCCCACCCGGGTGATGCTCACCTGGCAGTGCGAGCGCGGGGCAGGGGCCGGTGGCCCGTCCGTCGAGATCCCGGTCGAGGAGTACCGCGCCGCCCTGCCCGACCCGATGATCGAGCTCGAGTCGCAGTGGCTGCCCCACCTCCTCCTCGACCACACCCGGCTGCTGCGCACGCTCGCCAGGGCCGTCCACGAGGGCCTCGACGACTCCATCGACGTACGCCCTCTTGCGATGGACCGCTTCGGCATCGTCCTGCGGCTGTACGCCGAGGGCCGCCACCTCGACCGGCGCCTCACCTTCGCCAAGCCGGTCGCCTGCGGCTGCGACCTCCGCGAGGCCTTCGACGACCTGCTCCGCCGGGTGGCGCCCGACGAGCCGGGGTTCAGCTGCTGAGACGGCCTTCGATCCGCGGGTGTGGGTTCGGACCAGGTGGTTGATCGCACCGTGATGCTGCGTGTGATCCACCACCTCGTCCCCGGTGCGGTCGGGTCGGCCGCCCGGTGACGGCGGGCTGAGCCGACTTACGGCCCGTGCGACACGTTTCGCGTGTCGTTGGAAAACGCACAAAACGGTCTCGAACCCACGTACCGTTCCTGAGACCAGGAGTTTCGATTAGGGCAGGGGCGAACGATGCGGCACGAACGACGGCCGGTGGCCGGGCTGACGCGCGTGCTGGTGGCGATGGTCGTGGTGCTCACCGCGACCGCGTGCGGTGGCACCAACGAGGCGCCGAAGCAGGCCACGGTGCTGCCGACGCCGAGCGCGTCGACCCCGCCGCCGGTCCCGGACGTGACCGCGACGGGGCTGCCCGTCGGGGTGGCCCTGAGCGTGACCGGCTCCTCGCCGGGCACCGAGAGCGGCGCCAACCTCGACTTCGTCTCGCCTATCTACTCCGTGGAGCCGGCCGGGCGGCTCGACCACCCCGCCACCTTGACGGTCAAGCTCGACAACGCCGTACCCACGACCACCTCGCTCGTCGTGGCCAGCCGCGAGGGGGCCGGGAAGCCCTGGACCTACCAGCCCGGGATGCTCACCCCCGACCAGCAGCACGTCCGCTACGCCACCCGGAGCCTGAACCAGCTGGCCGTCCTGTCGGTCGACACCGACTCGGCGCTGGCCAGCTTCCAGGCCGAGCTGACCAAGGGCCTGACCTCCGGGGTCGACAAGACGGTCGCGAAGCCGGACTGCGCGGCGAAGGACACGGCCCGCGAGCTCGGCTACTCCGTGGTGTCGACGAAGAACCCCACGCTGCAGTGGTGCTTCGGGCTCGAGAACGACAAGCGCGTCCTGAAGGTGACCAACCGCCTGTTCGGCCCGATCCAGGTCGCGCACCCCAAGGTCCCCGTGGTCACGGCCCCGCAGGTCCCGGCCGTCAACGCGCCGTGGATCGACCTCCTCGGCACCACCAGCGACTTCCTGGCGTCGGGCCGCAGCGTGACGTACGACGCAGACCTCGAGCCGCTCACCGGCCTCTCGGTCAGCGCCGGCTCCAACGCCACGATCCAGTCACTGCGCCTCCTGCAGGCGACGGCGCGCGCCCTCTCGCTGCGGGTGGCCAGCTTCGGTGCGCGCGCGACGAACGCGAACACGGCCGTCAAGTCCTTCCTGGCGATGCCCCAGTGCAGCAAGAGCCTGGGCGAGGGCAGCGACGCCATGCTCGCCGGCTGCTTCTCGCAGCCCAAGCTGGTGCGGGTGTACGGCGCGCGCGGGGCCCTGCTCACGCCCCTCCTGACCGCTCCGAGCACGCCGGTCCTGCTCCGCACCCAGGCCCAGAAGCTGGCCACCACCCAGCCCACGGCACCGCAGCAGATCGACGTCAGGCGGGCCGCCCCTGACTTCACCGCGCTCGTCGGCTACTGGTCGGGCCACACCCGGCTGCTGGCGATCACCGGCGACGGGGTCGGCATCGAGACGCTCAGCAACGGCTGCTGCGAGATCGTGGTCAAGCTGACCTACCAGCTCACGGACCCGGTCGCCGACGCCCCGGCGGGCACCGCCAGCGCGCAGGCCAAGATCACCAAGGTGACGATCGGCAACCGCAAGCTCATCAAGGGCCGCGTCCCGCGGGTGGGCGACACCGGCGTGATCCGGGTCAACCAGGGCATCGTCCGGTCCCCCTACCTGAAGACCAGCTACTGCAGCCCGGCGAAGGCCAAGAAGGGTGCCTGCGGCGCCTGACGGGGTCATCTGATCTGCTGGGCCCCGTGACCACCACCCTCGCCGCGCGCAACGCCGTCGGCCTGGTGTTCTTCCTCAACGGCCTGCTGTTCGCCAGCTGGATCTCACGGATCCCCGAGGTGCGCGACTCCCTGGGGCTCGACAACGGCCAGCTCGGACTGCTGCTGCTGGCGATCGCGGCCGGCTCGGTGCTGGCGATGCCGACGACCGGAGGACTGCTCGAGCGCCTCGGCACGATCGCGGTGATCCGGCTGGGCGGCCTCAGCGCCCTGGTCGGCCTGGTCGCCGTCTCCCTCGCGCTCGCGGCGGACGTGGTCTGGCCGGCTGCGGTCGGGCTGTTCCTGTACGGCGTCGGCACCGGCACCTGGGACGTCTCGATGAACGTCGAGGGCGCCGCGGTGGAGCGGCACCTCGGACGCAACATCATGCCGCGGTTCCACGCCGCGTTCAGCCTCGGCACGGTCGTCGGCTCCGGGGTCGGGGCGGCGGCCATCGCCCTCGACGTGCCGACGGTCTGGCACCTGCCGGTGCTGGCCGTCCTCGGGGTCGCCGCGCTCTACGTGAGCTCGCGCGCCTTCCTCCCGGACGAGCCGGTCGCCGAGCACCACGAGCCGCGGCCCTCGGCCTGGACGGCCTGGCGCGAGCCGCAGACGCTGCTGATCGGCCTGATGGTGCTGGCCCTGGCGCTGACCGAGGGCACCGCGAACGACTGGCTGGCGCTCGCGCTCGTCGACGGGTACGACGTGGAGCACTGGGTCGGCGTCAGCGGCTTCGCCGTGTTCGTCAGCGCCATGACCGCCGGCCGGGTGGTCGGGCCCGTGCTGCTCGACCGGTTAGGCCGCGTCCCCGTGCTCTGGGGCACCATGGTCGCCGCCGCCGGGGGAGTGCTGCTGATCGTCTTCGGCCAGGTGGCGGTCGTGGTGATCGCGGGGATCGTCCTGTGGGGTCTCGGTGCCTCGCTGGGCTTCCCGGTCGGGATGAGCGCCGCCGCCGACGACCCCCGCCGGGCCGCGGCCAGGGTCAGCGTGGTCTCGACGATCGGGTACGGCGCGTTCCTCGCCGGCCCGCCGCTGCTCGGCTTCGTCGCCGACCACGTGGGCACCCTGAAGGCGTTGCTGGTGGTGGCCGTCGTGCTGATCCCCTCGGCGCTGGTCGTGCCGAGCGCGCGGGAGCCCAGGAGGCCCCTCTAGCCGTTGGCGACCTTGCCCAGGCGCATCCAGGTGTCCACGACCGTGTCGGGGTTCAGCGACATCGACTCGATGCCCAGCCCGAGCAGCCACTCGGCCATGTCGGGGTAGTCGCTGGGACCCTGGCCGCAGATTCCGACGTACTTCCCGGCCTCGCGGCACGCGGTGATGGCGCGCTCCAGCATGAACTTCACGGCCGGGTCGCGCTCGTCGAAGGACGCGGCCACGAGCGAGGAGTCGCGGTCGAGACCAAGGGTCAGCTGGGTCATGTCGTTCGACCCGATGGAGAAGCCGTCGAAGTGCTCGAGGAACTCCGTGGCGAGGATCGCGTTGGAGGGGACCTCGCACATCATGATCACCTGCAGGTCGTTCTCGCCGCGGACCAGACCGTGCTCGGCCAGCAGGTCGATGACGCCCTTGGCCTCCTTGGTGGTGCGCACGAACGGGATCATGATCTTGACGTTGGTCAGGCCCATCTCGTCGCGCACGTACTTCAGCGCCTCGGCCTCCATCGCGAAGCAGTCGACGAAGTCGGGGGAGAGATAGCGCGACGCCCCGCGGTAGCCGATCATCGGGTTCTCCTCGTCCGGCTCGTACTCCTCACCGCCGACGAGGTTGGCGTACTCGTTGGACTTGAAGTCGCTCATCCGCACGATCACCGGGTTCGGCGCGAACGCCGCCGCGATGGTCGAGACACCCTCGGCCACGCGCTGCACGAAGAACTCGCGCGGGCCCGGGTAGGCCTGGATCGCCTCGCTGACCTGTGACTTCAGCGGCTCGTCGAGGGTCTCGTGGTTGAGCAGCGCCTTGGGGTGGATCCCGATCTGGCGGTTGATGATGAACTCCAGCCGGGCCAGGCCGACCCCCGCGTTGGGCAGCTGGGCGAACGCGAAGGCCTGCTCCGGCGTACCGACGTTCATCATGATCTTGGTGCCGATCTCCGGCATCGCGGACAGCTCGGTCTCCTCGACGGTGAACTCCAGCTCGCCCTCGTAGATGTAGCCGGTGTCGCCCTCCGCGCACGAGACGGTCACGCCGCGGCCGTCCTCGAGGACCTTGGTGGCGTCGCCGGTGCCGACGACCGCGGGGATGCCGAGCTCACGGGCGATGATCGCCGCGTGACAGGTGCGCCCGCCGCGGTTGGTCACGATCGCGGAGGCCCGCTTCATGATCGGCTCCCAGTCGGGGTCGGTCATGTCGGCGACGAGGATCTCGCCCTCGTTGAACTCGTGCATGTCCTCGATCGAGGTCATCACCCGCACGGACCCCGCGCCGATCTTCTGCCCGATGGCCCGGCCCTCGACGACGACCTCGCCCTTCTCGCCCATCCGGAAGCGCTGGCGTACGCCGGCCCGCGACATCACCGTCTCGGGGCGCGCCTGCAGGATGTAGAGCTCCCCGTCGACACCGTCCTTGCCCCACTCGATGTCCATCGGCCGCTCGTAGTGGTCCTCGATGGTCAGCGCCTGCCGGGCCAGCTCCTCGACCTCGGCGTCGGTCAGGCTCAGCAGCGGACGCTCGGCCTCGTCGGTGTCGACGAACTCCGTGGTCTTCCCGACGCTCGGGTCGTCGGTGTAGACCATCTTGGTGGCCTTCGAGCCGACCCCGCGCTTCAGCACGGCCGGGCGCCCGTCGCGGAGCGCCGGCTTGTAGACGTAGAACTCGTCCGGGTTGACCGCGCCCTGCACGACCGCCTCGCCCAGGCCGTACGACGAGGTCACGAAGACGGCGTCCTTGAACCCCGACTCGGTGTCCATCGTGAACATCACCCCGGAGGCGCCGACGTCCGAGCGGACCATCTGCTGCACGCCGGCCGACAGCAGCACCACGTCGTGGTCGAAGTCGTGGTGCACCCGGTAGGCGATCGCCCGGTCGTTGTAGAGCGAGGCGAACACCTCGCGGATCGCCTGGAGCACGCCGTCGATCCCCTTGATGTTCAAGAAGGTCTCCTGCTGCCCGGCGAACGACGCGTCGGGGAGGTCCTCGGCCGTGGCGCTGGAACGCACCGCGAAGGACACGTCCTCGCGTCCGTCGACGAGCTGCTCGTACGCCGAGCGGATGTCGGCCTCGAGGTCCTCGGGGAACGGCTGGTTGGCCACCTCCTCGCGGATCGCCTTGCCGACCTGCGCGAGCTTCTGGGTGTCGTCGGTGTCGAGGTCCTTGAGCTGGCCGGAGATCTTCTCGGCCAGCCCGGTGTCGCCGATGAAGCGCTTGAACGCCTCGGCGGTGGTGGCGAACCCGTCGGGCACGCGGACGCCCAGGTTGGCGAGGTTGCGGACCATCTCGCCGAGAGACGCGTTCTTCCCGCCGACCTCCTCGATGTCGGAGAGACCGATGTCGCTGAACGGGCGGACGTTCACGGGGGGTTTGTCGCTCATGGCGTCTCCTGGTTCCGGGGGCTGCGTCGTTCTCGGGCCATTCTGCGTCACCTCATGGTCTTGAGCCGCTGCAGGATCATCGTGGAGATCTCCTCGACCGACTTCGTGGAGGAGTCGACGACCGGCAGGTGGTGCCGGTTGAACATCGCCTGGGTGCGGCGGAGCTCGAAGGTGCACTGCTCGAGCGAGGCGTACTGCGAGCCCGGGCGCCGTTCCTGCCGGACGGCCGAGAGCCGCTGCGGCGAGGTGATCAGGCCGAAGCAGCGCTCGCGCAGGTGCCGCACCGGGCGGGGCAGCTCGGTGACCTCGAGGTCCTCCTCGACGATCGGGTAGTTCGCGACGAAGAGCCCGTGCTGGAGCGCGAGGTACATCGCGGTGGGTGTCTTGCCGCAGCGCGAGGGTGCCACCAGGATCACGTCGGCCTTGTCGAGGCTGCGGACGCTCTGGCCGTCGTCGTGCTCGATGGTGTACTCGATGGCCTGCATCCGGCTGTTGTAGCGCTTGATGTCGCCGACCCCGTGCAGCCGGGCGGCCAGCCGCTCTCCGGGGGTCTCGAGGATCGCCTCGACCTGCTGCATGTGCAGGTCGAAGAAGTCGATCAGCGGGCAGCGGGTCTTGCGGAGCTCGAGCCGGACCTCCTCGCTCGCGGCGGTGGTGAACACGAGCGGGGTCCGTGGGCTGGTGTCCAACGCCTCGTCGAGCCGGGCCACCACCTGCCGGGCCTCGTCGACCGAGGAGATGAACGGGATCAGGGTGCGCTCGAAGCGCAGCGCGGGGAACTGGATGAGCAGCGCGTTGCCCATCGTCTCGGCACTGATGCCCGTGCTGTCGGAGAGGAAGTACACCGGCACCACGTCGTCCATGTCGTTCCCCTTCGGTCCGTCCCTGGGTGCGAGTCAAGCAGAATGCCTGTGTGGGCGGCCATCTGCACTACCTGTGGTTCGGGGCGGGGCTGCTCGTCCTGACCGGCCTCACCCTCGCCCTCGGCCTCTGGGCGCGGATCGGCCTGGGGCTGTTCCCCCTGTGGGCGATCCTGCGGGCCGTCGTACAGCTGACCGCGATCGCGCTGCTGCTGCGCGGCATCCTCGAGGTGCCGGCGACGGTCGCGGTGTTCGTGGTGCTGATGCTCAGCACGGCCTCCTGGACGGCGATGGGCCGGCTCCACGAGCTGTGGCACGGGCGTCGTACGGCGGTGGTCGGCGTGCTCAGCGGTGCGCTGTCCACGCTCGTGGTGATCTTCGCGCTCCGGCTGGTCGACCTCGAGGTGCGCTACGTCGTGGCGGTCGGCGGCATCATCATCGGCAACTCGATGACCGCGGCGACCCTGTCCGGCCGCAACTTCCTGCGCGGCGCGCACGCCCGCCGCGACGAGGTCGAGGCCTGGCTCTCCCTGGGGGCCACGCCCGCGCAGGCCCACCAGGAGATCGGCCGGGAGGCGGTACGCGAGTCGCTGCTGCCCACCCTCGACCAGACCAAGTCGACCGGCCTGGTCACGCTGCCCGGCGCCTTCGTCGGCGCGCTGTTCGGTGGCGCGAGCCCGGCGGTGGCGGCTCAGTTCCAGCTGGTGGTCCTGGCCGGCATCGCGCTGACGATGACGATCACCGGGATCGTGGTGACTCGGCTGGCCGGGCGGACGCCGTACGTCGTCACGAGCCGGGAGTGAGGTAGCCGCGCGCACCCTCGCTGGTCACGGCCCGGGCCGCGGCCGCGCAGGCGTCCTCGGTGGCGCGCACCAGGTCCCAGCCGTCGGCGAGCCGGGCCGCGACGACGCCGACCAGGACGTCGCCGGCGCCGGTGGTGTCCACCGCGCTGACCGATGGCGAGGTGACCCGCTCGTCGGTCCCGTCCGCGACGACGTGCGCGCCCTCGGCGCCCAGGGACACCACGACGGAGGCACAGCCGAGGTGTGCGCGCAGTGCCTGGGCCAGGTCCCCGGACGCGACGTCGTCCACCAGCCCGCGCAGCAGGTCGGCGGCCTCGTGCTCGTTCACCACGAGCGGGTCGGCCTGGCGCAGCACGCCGGCGGGGAGCCCTTCCACCGGAGCGGCGTTCAGCACGAAGCGGGCGTCGCGCCGGCGTGCGTGCTCGGCGGCGGCCTCGACCGGGCCGACCCCTGGCTCGGTCTGCGCGAGCACCACGTCGGCGTCGCCCTCGACGGCCGCGGCCACGTCGTCGGGCCCGAGGTCGGCGTTGGCGCCGGTGCCGACGACGATCGAGTTCTCGCCGTCGGGCGTGAGCAGGATGAAGGCCGTCCCGGTCGCCGTCCCGGTCGCCGTGCGGATCCGCGAGACGTCGACCCCGCTCTCCCGGAGCTGGTCCAGCTGCTCGGTCCCCGCCGCGTCGTCGCCGACCACGGCGCACAGCCGCACCCGCGCCCCGGCGTACGCCGCGGCCACGGCCTGGTTGGCACCCTTGCCCCCGGACGAGGCGACGGGTCCACTGCCGACGACCGTCTCCCCGCCGGCCGGCCGGGACCCGGCCTGCACGGTCAGGTCCAGGTTCACGCCTCCGACGACCACCAACGAGCCCATGGGGTCACGCTCTCACGGAGCGGCTCAGGCGGGGTCGGTCACGGCCTCGGACTGGACGTCGCCGAAGACACTGGTCCCGTCGGGGCCGCCGTCGTCCAGCGAGCGCTCGAAGGCCTCGCGCAGCGGGACGAACCGGTGGTCGGGCCCGGCCAGGTCGCGGCGTACGTCGTCCTCGCCGCACACCATGTCCTCGGTCAGGCTCTCGACCAGCGACACGACGGTCGGCCGCGGCATCCTGGTGATCCACGCGACGATCCAGCCGACCAGCATCATCGGCGCGAAGGGGAGGATCAGCTGGCGTCGCCGTTTGCCGGCGACGTCGGCCATCAGCGCCAGGATCTCGGGGTAGGTGAGGACGTCGTCGCCGCCGACGTCGAAGTGCCGGTTGTGCGGCTCGCCCTCGAGCGCGCACCCGATGAGGTGGACGACGTCCTCGGTCGCCACCGGCTGGAGGCGACTGAGCATCCAGGCGGGGATCGGGGTGAGCGGGACGCGCTCGATCAGCCGGCGCAGGATCTCGAACGACGTTGAGCCCGCCCCGATGACCATCGCCGCTCGCAGCACGGTCGCGGGGACCGCTGACTCGAGGAAGACCTGCTCGACCTGCAGGCGCGAGCGCAGGTGGTCCGACAGGTCGCTGTCGGGGATCAGGCCGGAGAGGTAGGCGACGCGCCCGACCCCGGCGTCCTCGCAGGCGGCAGCAACGCGCTGTGCGGCCTCGCGGTCCTTGGTGACGAAGTCGTCGGACTCCATCGAGTGCACCAGGTAGACGACCGCGTCCATGCCGGTGACGGCCGAGCGGATCAGGCCCGGCTCCTCGATGTCGAAGAGCCGCGGCGTGACGGCCCGGCCCCAGGGGTAGTCGTCGACCGCGCCCTCCTTCCGGACGGCGGCGTAGATCTCGTGACCCCGCTCCAGCAGTTCGGGGATCAACCGTGATCCGACGTAGCCGGTGGCACCGGTGACGAGCACGCGCATGAGTTCTCTCTTCCTTGGTCGAGCGGGGGACAGGGTGCGGGGGCTCCGCACGGGGTGGTGTGCGGAGCCCCCGACTTGATGGGACCGGCCCCTCGACGGGGGGTGGTGGGGCCGGTCCAACCATCAGCGGCCGGGCGCCGGCTCCTCATCGGAGGGACGCGGGGGTTGGCTGCGCTGATGGCCGATCTCGCCGCCCTCACGACCGCCGAACGGGCGGCCGTGGTCGGCGTACTCCTCGCGGAAGAAGGAGAGCGTGTGCGGCCCGATGTCGATCCGGGCGCCCGTGCGCAGGATGGCCGAGTCCTCGACCACCGCTCCGTGGACGCGGATCTCGGGGCCGCAGTTGTCGATCACGTACTCGTCCCGGTCGTCGTGGTACACGACGCTGTGCAGGCGCTCGACGTCGGGCAGGACGATGTCGCACACGGGGTCGGAGCCGATGATCATCAGATCGCTGGAGAGCCAGAAGACGGGTTGGCCCTCTCCCTCCCACCGGTCCTCCAGCTTGACCACGAGTCGAGGGGCCCCTGTGCGATCGTCAGCGTGCGTGGTCGTGGGTTCACTGCTGGCGCTACGGCTGAACGTTGTCATGCCGACTCCAAAATTTGAACAATCAACCTCAACGCTTTGTTGAGGTATGCTCCCATCATGAACTCACCGAAGCCGGATGCGCAAGTCGGCGTCACGCGGGTCACAGCCGAGGACGACGTACCCGCTCAGGCTGGTGCCACGCTGTCGATCGGCGACCTTTCCGAGCGCACCGGCCTCGCTCCCGCGACGCTGCGGATGTGGGAGTCGCGCCACGGGTTCCCGGTGCCGCAGCGGCTCGACAGCGGCCACCGCCGCTACCGCGAGGAGGACGTCGAGGCGATCCTGGCCGTCGTACGCCACAAGGACGCCGGCACCCGGCTGGAGATCGCGATCGCCCAGGCGATGGCGGACGCCGAGCCGGCGGCCCCGTCGGTCTACGCGTTCCTGCGCCGCAAGCACCCCCAGCTCGGCGTGCACCGGCTGAAGAAGTCCACGCTGCTGGCCCTGTCCTGGGCCATCGAGGACGAGTTCTGCGCCAAGGCCGACCGCGCCACGATCTACGGCGCCTTCCAGCACGAGCGCTACTACCGCCACGCCGAGGCGCGGTGGAGGGAGCTGGCTCGGGTGTCGGCCGGGACGACCGTGTTCGGTGAGTTCGCCGACCCGGACCCGGATGCCTCGCCCGTCCAGATCGCGCTGCCGGCGGACGCCCCGATGCGCCGCGAGTGGGCGGTGGTGTGCGACTCGCGCGACCTGCCGGTCGCCCTCACCGCGTGGGAGCTGCCGGGCCAGGATGACGTGCCGGAGCGCAAGCGACTCTTCGAGTCGATGTGGACCGTGGACGGCGCCGCCGTGCACGACGCCGCCCGGGTCTGTGCCTCCGTGGCCGCGCAGTACGGCGCCCGGGCGGCCGGCGGCGAGTCCGGGAACCTCCTTGACCAGCCGCACACCCCGGACGTGGCGTCGGTGACCGCGTTGTTCAACCGGATGGTGGCCTACGTCGACCGCATCGGCGAGTGACATCTCCTCGGTCACTTCCGGGTACGCGAGCATGGAGATCCCGCGACCGTCGGGGCCGTCCCGAGGTGAGGTGCCGGCGTGGCCGTTGTTGACCGGCTGGACCAGTTCCAGCGGCGCCATCCTGCCGCCAGCTTCCCGCTGGCCGTGCTCTACAAGTACTTCGACGACGGTGGCGGCTACCTCGCTGCGCTGATCGCCTACTACGCCTTCCTCTCGCTGTTCCCGCTCCTGCTGCTGCTCTCGACCATCCTGGGGATCGCCCTGGCCGGCAACCCGGACCTGCAGCAGCGGGTGCTCGACTCCGCCCTGAGCCAGTTCCCAGTGGTCGGGGACCAGCTCGGCCAGTCCAAGCAGATCGGTGGCGGCACGGTGGGCCTGGTGGTCGGGATCCTCGGCTCGCTGTACGGCGGCCTCGGGGTGGGCCAGGCGGTGCAGAACGCGATGAACACCGCGTGGGCCGTCCCGCGCAACAGCCGGCCCAACCCGATCAAGTCGCGCGGGCGGAGCCTCTTGCTGCTGGTCACGGCCGGCTTCGCGGTGCTCGCCACCTGCGTGCTGTCGGCCCTCAGCGGCAGCTCCTTCGGCCTCGTCGGGAAGGTCCTCCTCCTGGCGGCCTCCTTCGTCGTCAACGCGGCGGTCTTCGTGTTCACCTTCCGCGTGGCCACCGGCCGAGCGCTGACACTGCGACAGGTGGCTCCCGGGGCGGTCGCAGCAGCGGTGGTCTGGCAGCTGCTGCAGACCTTCGGCGTCGTGTACGTGAAGCACGTGGTCAAGGACGCGTCCGCGACCAACGGCGTCTTCGCCCTGGTCCTCGGGCTGCTGGCCTTCCTCTACGTGACGGCCATCGCGGTCGTGCTGTGCGCCGAGCTCAACGCGGTGCGCGTCGACAAGCTCTTCCCGCGCTCGCTGCTGACCCCCTTTACCGACAACGTGCAGCTGACCCGGGGGGACCGCCGCTCCTACACCGACCAGGCCAAGGCGCAGCGCTCGAAGGGGTTCCAGGAGGTCGAGGTCAGCTTCCACCCGCCCGAGGACCCCGACCCCTAGGCATCACGGCTCAGTCGAGGCAGAACTCGTTGCCCTCGACGTCCTGCATGACCAGGCACGACTCGTTCTCCTCGTCGGCCAGCATCAGCCGGACGCGGGTCGCGCCGAGCTCGAGCAGCCGAGCGCACTCGGCCTCGAGCGCGGCCAGGCGCTCCTCGCCCACGAGCCCGGTGCCGACGCGTACGTCGAGGTGCAGCCGGTTCTTGACCACCTTGCCCTCGGGCACCCGCTGGAAGTACAGCCGCGGGCCCACGCCCGTGGGATCGACGCATGCCGCGTCCGAGTCGTCGTGCTCCTCGTCGTAGCCCAGCACCTCGGACCAGAAGAGAGCGACGCGCGCAGGGTCCGCACAGTCGAAGGTCACCTGGAGCTGCCTCAACGTCGTCATGGGGTCAACCTAGGGGCGCGACCTGCCCCGGGCGAGCCAGTATTCGCGCTCGGCCGTCGGGAAGGGCTGAATCGGCAGGCCGCCGCTGCACTGGGCCGCCAGCTCCGACTGGCGGCGAGATTCCCCCTGTTCGGTGGGGATGGGAAAGCTTCTCAGAAAGTCTTGGTCGCCTCGGCGGGGTCAGAGCTCGCTGACGAGCTTGTCGAGGAGGTCGTGGTTGAAGCCGCCGAGGCCGAAGCCGGCCAGGGTGGAGAGGGGCATGGTGCCGATGACGTGGATCAGGTCGTCGTCGATGAAGCCGGCGCTGCCGGTGGAGTCGAACGCGCCGAGGAGGACGTCGCGGCCCCGGGGGTCGGCGAGCCACTCGTGGAGGGTGGAGTCACGGTCGAGGGGGCCGGCGACGGACGGGGCGTCCAGGTCGATCGAGTGCGCATGGGGGAGATCACGGGAGGAGGTGCCGACGCGCAGCACGAACTCGCCCGCCTCGACCACCCAGCGGCCCAGCCGGGTGGACCAGTACGAGAACGCCCGCTCGTCCAGGTCGACCTGCACCTCGCCCGACTCCCCGGCGCCCAAGGAGATCTTCGCGAAGCCCTTCAGCTCCTGCTCCGGCCGACGCACGCTGGCGGCGGGGTCGCTGACGTAGACCTGCACCACCTCCGCCCCCTCGACGGCCCCGGTGTTGGTCACCGGGACGGTGACCGAGACGCAGAGCTCGTCCCCGACCGATCCCGCCACCGAGACCGACGGGGATCCGAGCGAGAACGACGTGTAGGAGAGCCCGAAGCCGAACGGATGGCTCACCTCGAGCGCGAGCGCGTCGTAGGCGCGGTAGCCGATGAACAGGCCCTCGCCGTACACGACCTTCTGCGAGTCACCCGGGAAGTTGAGGTACGACGGGTTGTCCTCCAGCCGCAGCGGGATCGTCTCGGCGAGCTTGCCCGACGGGTTGCCCGCACCGGTGAGCAGGTCGGCGACGGCGCCGCCGGCGGCCTGGCCGCCGAGCCAGCACTCGAGCACCGCGCCGACGCGGTCCTCCCAGGCGGACGTGCGGACCACCGAGCCGTTGGCCAGGACGACCACGACCCGGTTGCTGACCTGCGCCACGGTCTCCAGCACCGCGAGCTGGTTGGCGGGCAGCTCGAGATGGGTGCGGTCGAACCCCTCCGACTCCGCAGCTGCGGGCAGCCCCAGGAACAGCACGACCGTGTCGGCCTGCCTCGCGAGGTCGCGGGCCTCGGCGAGCAGGGCCGCGTCGTTCGAGGAGTCGTCGAGGCCGAAGCCGTCGGCGTGGGTCAGGTGCACGTGGGTGGGGAGCTGGGCGCGCAGCTCGTCCAGCGGTACGTCGAGGGTGGTCGGGTTCACCTGCGAGCTGCCCGCGCCCTGGTAGCGCGGAGCCGTGGCGAACGGCCCGATCACCGCGAGGGTCTGGCCGTCACTCAGCGCCAGCGGGAGCGTCCCGTCGTTCCGCAGCAGCACGGCCGACTCGGCGGCCGCGCGACGGGCCAGCGCGTGGTGGGCCTCGTACGCCGGCTCGGGCGGGGTGGCGTCCTTGGTGGGCATCGCCTGCGACACGAGACGCAGCACCCGTCGTACGCCGCGGTCCAGCACCTCGGGCGCC
The DNA here is from genome assembly GCA_025964795.1 of Marmoricola sp. GTDB lineage: Bacteria > Actinomycetota > Actinomycetes > Propionibacteriales > Nocardioidaceae > Marmoricola. The sequence continues at coordinate 14,804 of JAOPYC010000090.1, read as the reverse complement.
AACGCGCCGGAGGAGACCGCCTCGACCACGGCGACGTCGCTGCGGCCCTTCGAGGGGGGCATCTCCAGGTCGAGACCGGCGACCAGCGACGCCACCCGGTCGTGGACGGCGCCCCAGTCGGAGACGACGAGTCCCTCGAACCCCCACTCCTCGCGCAGCACCTCGGTGAGCAGCCAGTGGTGCTCGGAGGCGTAGGTGCCGTTGACCTTGTTGTAGGCGCACATGACCGTCCACGGCTGGCAGCCGGTGACCACGCGCTCGAAGGCGGGCAGGTAGATCTCGCGCAGCGTCCGCTCGTCGACCTCGGCGCTGACCCGAAGGCGGTCGTCCTCCTGGTTGTTGGCGGCGTAGTGCTTGAGCGAGGTGCCGACACCCTGCTCCTGGATCGCTGCGGCCATCGCGAGGGCGAGCTCACCGGCGAGGTAGGGGTCCTCGGAGAAGTACTCGAAATTGCGCCCGCACAACGGTGATCGCTTCATGTTGATGCCGGGACCGAGGATCACCGACACCCCTTGGACGCGCGCCTCCTGGGCCAGGGCCGCGCCCACCTCGGCCGCCAGCGACCGGTTCCACGAGGACGCGAGCCCGCTTGCCGTCGGGAAGCAGGTGGCGGGCGCGCTGCCCCCGATGCCGACGTGGTCACCCCCGTCCGGCTGCATCCGCAGGCCGTGCGGGCCGTCGGCCACCATGACGCGCTCGATGCCGAGGCGCTCGACGGGAGCGGTGTGCCAGAAGTCGCCGCCGATCACGAGGCTGGCCTTCTCCTCGAGCGTGAGCTCGGCGAGGAGGGCGTCGATGTCCAGGTCCGGCATGGGGGCTCCGCTCGGCAGGTGGGTGCGTCCGCTCTCGACGCTAGTCCCTGCGCGTGCTCCCGGGAACCGCCCCGGGAGAGCTGGCCAGGAACTCAGGCCAGGAGCTCAGGCCAGGAACTGCGCGACCCGCTCGTGGTAGCCGGGCGGCTTCAGCAGGAACGAGTCGTGCCCCCAGCTCGACGCGATCTCGACGTGCTCGCTGATCGCGCCGGCGGCGGCGAGCTGTTCGCGCAGCCGCACCGAGTGGTGCGTGGGGAAGCGCCAGTCGCTGTCGAAGGACAGCACCAGGAACCGGGTGTCGTACGACGCGGCGCGAGCGGCGGCGCGCGGGTCGGCGAACGGGTCGAAGTAGTCCATCACCCGGGTCAGGTAGAGGTAGGACAGCGCGTCGAACCGGGCCTGGAAGGAGCTGGCCTGGTGGGCGAGGTAGGACTCGACCTGGAAGTCGGTGCCCATCCGCGGTGGTCCGTCGGACACGCGGTCCCGGCCGAACTTCTCGTCGAGCAGCTGCTCGGAGACGTAGGTGATGTGCGCCATCATCCGGGCCACGGAGAGGCCGGCCGCGGGACGGGTGCCGGCCGCGGCGTACTGCCCGTCGCGGAAGTCCGGGTCGGAGAGGATCGCGGTGCGCGCGACGGCGGAGAAGGCGATGTTCTGGGCCGAGAGCAGCGAGGAGGCGGCCACCAGGACGGCCCTGCCGATCTCGTCGGGGGCGTCGATCGTCCACTGCAGGACCTGCATCCCGCCGAGCGAACCGCCGATCGCGGCGTGCAGCCGGTCGATGCCCAGGTGTCGCAGCAGCCGGCGGTGGACGCTGACCAGGTCGGACATCGAGAAGAGTGGGAAGCCCGTCCCGTAGGCGCGGCCGGTCGCCGGGTCGGTGGAGCTCGGCCCGGTCGTGCCCTGGCAGCCGCCGAGCAGGTTGGGCGAGATCACGAAGAACCGGTCGGTGTCGAGCGGGCGACCCGGCCCGATCAGGTTGTCCCACCAGCCGGGGCGCGCCGGGTCGCCGTGGTGCCCGGCGGCGTGGGCGTCGCCCGTCAGCGCGTGGCAGACGAAGATCGCGTTGTCGTGGGCCTCGTTGAGCGTCCCGTAGGTCTCGTAGGCCACCTCGACGGGCGCCAGCGTGGCCCCGCCGGACAGCACCAGCGGGTCGTCCTCGTCGTGCAGGACGACCCGCTCGGTGCTGACCAGGCCTACGGACACGGTGTGGCTGAGTGACTCACTGGGTGGGTCACTTGGCGGCGGCCAGGGCCTGGTCGAGGTCGGCGATCAGGTCCTCGACGTGCTCGATCCCGATCGAGAGCCGGACGAGGTCCTCCGGCACGCCGGCCAGCTCGAGCTCCTCGGGGGTGAGCTGCGAGTGCGTGGTGGTGGCGTTGTGGATTGCGAGCGACTTGGCGTCACCGATGTTCGCGAGATGGCTGAACAGCTCGAGCGCCTCGACGAAGCGCTTGCCGCCGTCGCGCCCGGACTTCACGCCGAAGCTGACCAGCCCGCCGTAGCCGCGGCCCGCGATGTAGGTGCGGTCGGCGACCTCCTTCTGGTCGGAGCCAGCCAGCCCGGGATAGCTGACCCACGAGACCAGCTCGTGGTTCTGCAGGAACTGCGCGACGGCGAGCGCGTTGGAGCTGTGCCGCTCCATGCGCAGGTGCAGCGTCTCGAGGCCCTGCAGGAACAGCCAGGAGTTCAGCGGGGCGATCGCCGCACCGGTGTTGCGCAGCAGCACCGTGCGCGCGCGGATGATGAAGGCGATCTCGCCGACGGCCTCGGTCCACACCACCCCGTGGTAGGCCCCGTCGGGCTGGGTCAGGCCGGGGAAACGCTCGGCGTGGGCGCTCCAGTCGAACTTGCCGGAGTCGACGATCACCCCTCCGATGGAGGTGCCGTGGCCGCCGATGTACTTCGTCGCCGAGTGCACGATGATGTCGGCGCCCAGGTCGAACGGACGGCACAGGAACGGCGTCGGCGCGGTGTTGTCGACGATCAGCGGGAGGCCCAGCGCGTGGGCCGCGTCGGCCCAGCCGCGGATGTCGACGACGTTGAGCTTCGGGTTGCCGATGGTCTCCGCGAAGACGAGCTTGGTCTTGTCATCGACGTGCTGCGCGAGGTCCTCGGGCTTGTTGGGGTCGACGAAGCGGACCTCGATGCCGAACTGGGGGAGGGTGTGCGCGAACAGCGCGTAGGTGCCGCCGTAGAGCGTGGAGATGGCGACGATGTTGTCGCCGGCGTAGGTGAGGTTCTGCACGGCGTACGTCGTCGCGGCGGAGCCCGACGCCGTGGCGAGGGCGCCGACACCGCCCTCGAGCTGGGTGATCCGCTCCTCGAACACCGACTGGGTCGGGTTCATGATGCGCGTGTAGATGTTGCCGGGCTCGGCCAGCGCGAACAGGTTCGCCGCGTGCTCCGTGTCGTCGAACACGTAGGACGTCGTCTGGTAGATCGGCACGGCCCGCGCGTTGGTCGCGGAGTCCGGCTCCTCCTGCCCGGCGTGGACGGTCAGGGTCTCGGGACGGTAGGACATTCAGGTCTCCTCGTTGAGCGGGTCTTCTCAGAATAAGTACACCGATCAACTGCACTTTGGGTGACCAGGGGGTGAGACGTCAAGTGCGGCGGAGCAGCTCCTGCAGCGTCAGTGGCGGACGACCGGTCAGGGTGAGCACGTGGTGCGTCACGTCGGCGACCTCGCCCGCCCTGATCGCGGTGTAGGTGCTCACCCAGGCGTCGTACTGCCAGTCGGGTGCGGGCCACTGCCTGCGTGACTCGTAGGCCTCCTCGATCGTCTCGTCGTGGAAGCTGACCTTGCGGTCCTGGGCGGCCGAGATCGTCTCGGCCACGGTGGACAGCGACAGCGCCTCGGAGCCGGTCAGGTGGTACGTCGTCCCGACGTGGGCGCCCGGCTCCGCCAGCACCGCCGCGGCACTGGCCGCGATGTCCTCGCGGCTCACCGCGGACACCAGGCCGTCGCCGGCCGGACCGCGGATGACGCCGTCCTCACCGACCATCTCCGGCAGGAAGTCGAGGTAGAAGTTGTCGCGGAGGAACGTCCACTCCATCCCGCTCGCGCGGATGTGCTCCTCGGTGTTGAAGTGGTCGCGCCCCAGGGTGAACGTCGAGTCGGGCGCGGCGCCGTGGAACGAGGTGTAGACGACGTGGCGTACGCCGGCCGCGGCGGCCGCGTCGATGAAGGCCTTGTGCTCGCCCAGCCGATCGGCGCTCTCGGCGGCGGAGACCATGAAGAGGGTGGTGACGCCCTCCAGCGCCTTCGTGGCGGAGCCCGGGTCGCGGTAGCCGGTGAACTCGACGGGCACGCCGCCGTCCACCCTGGGCACGCGCGACAGGTCGCGGACCAGCAGCCGCTGGCGCACGTCGGAGGCGGCGAGCCGCTGGGCCACGCGGCGACCGAGCTCACCGGTCGAGCCGGTGACGGCGAGGGTCGGCAGGTCGTTGCTCATCTCAGCAGCGTAGGACCCGATCCACCGCACCGCGAGGTATCACGACCGCTGCTCGCCCCCTCTTGGCACCAGCGAGGCAACGGACGGCCGCCAGCAGGGGAGGCCGGGCCTCGCGGACAGCAAGGAGTCAGTCATGACGGAGATCAGCGACCGTTCGGTAGCGACGTTGAAGGCGTTGGAGAAGGTCGGGGCGATCAACCTCGACGTCCTCCTCAGCCAGGCCCAGGAGGTGCAGGGAGCACTCAAGGAGGCCGGGGTCGAGCTCGAGCCGGGCGACATCTGCTACAAGTTCACGATGCACATCGGCCCCCACTTCGGGGACGTGGTCCAGGTGGCGGCCGAGGTCCAGCAGCTCGGGTTCGCGATCGAGCGGGTCCAGCAGCGATGACGCAGGGCATGACCCGGAGGAGTGTCCGGCCCACCCCGGACCGCTCCTCCGGGCATGCGCTCGAGCTCGTCCGCTCGGCCCTCGACGTCGCCGAGCTGCTCGTCGAGCACGTCGTGCTCGCGCCGAGCACCCGGTTCAGCCACCGGCCCAGCAACCGGTCCAGCAACCGGCCGGGCGCCGACTTCACCAAGGAGGTCGCCGAGGTGGCGATGCTCCTCCGGCTGGCCCAGCGCGTGCTGCGCGAGGAGCCGGACCGGGTCCGCATCGCCGCGCTCGCGGACCGGATCGCGCCCGTGGCGAGGTCGGCCGCGACGCGGAACCTGCTCGTCGTACGCCCCTCGCGCGCGGCCGCCCACCTCCTGGCCCACGCCTGCCTGCAGCAGCTCGGCTGCGTCGACGCCGGCTTCGACGAGCTGGCCCGCGCGGCCCTCGGGTCCTCGGCGGCCGGGGCTGCGGAACGCGTGCCCTACCGGCTGCTCGACGTGGCCTGGATCCGCTCGCTGGTCCTCGGGGACGCCGAGCTCGCCCACCCCGCGCTGGTGCTGACCCCGATCGGTCAGGGGGTCGACCTGGTGCACGCCACCGTGGACGACGCCTACGCCTTCAGCCACGCACTGCCCTACGCCACCGACTTCGGTCGCGTGCCCCTCCCGGCCACGGTCGACACGGCGCTTCTCGCGGGGACGGCGGACGCCCTGGTCCTCAAGGCGCTCCACGAGGACGACCTGGACCTGCTCGGCGAGCTGCTGATGGTCCCGGCGCTGCTGGGCACCGACTGGACGACGATCCAGTGGTTCGGCTGGCAGGTGCTGCGTGACACCTGGCGGCACTACGGCTTCGTCCCCGGCCCGGGGCTGCCCGAGGCTGAACCCGCCGAGGACCACCAGGACGCCGTACGCCGGGTGCTGGGCACCGTCTACCACTCGACCCTGGTCGGCGGGCTCGCCGTGGCCACGCTCGTCTCGGCAGGACGGCTGCCGGCTCCTCGACCACCGGCTGCGGCGGCGTTCCCGGACGCACGGGTCGACCCGGACGACGCCTCATGGGCCTGGCAGCGGGTGTGGCACCGGCTCGACCCGTCGGTGCAGGCACACCTCGGCGCCGTCCCGGCCGGGATCGCGCTGCACCGGGCCCTGGACGAGCTGGACGTCGTGGCGATCGTCGACTCGCTGGGAGGCGACGGGGTGGACGCCCTGCCGATCCCGCTCGTGCTCCAGGCCGCCGAGCTCGTGAACCGGATGGCGGTCCTGGTGGGCCGCTGAGCACCTCGGGTGGCGAACGGGCCAAGATGGGGGCCGACCCGAAGGAGACCCATGAGCCTGCCCGCATCCCTGACCGACACGACCATCGCCGTCCTCGGCGGAACCGGCCCGCAGGGCCGTGGCCTCGCCCGCCGCTTCGCCGCGGCCGGCCTGCCCGTGGTGATCGGCAGCCGCAGTGCGGAGCGCGCGAGCGAGACCGCGCAGACCCTGGCCGACGCGACGGGTGGCACCGTGACCGGTGCCGACAACGCCGGCGCTGCGTCGGCCGGTGACATCGTCGTGGTCGCCGTCCCCTGGGACGGGCACGGTGACCTGCTGCGCGACCTGGCCCCGGCCCTCGCCGGCAAGATCGTGGTGGACTGCGTCAACCCGCTCGGCTTCGACAAGCAGGGCGCCTACGCGCTGCAGGTCGAGGAGGGGTCGGCGGCCCAGCAGGCGGCCGCGCTGCTACCGGACTCCACAGTCATCGGCGCCTTCCACAACGTCTCTGCCGTGAAGCTCGAGGACCCGGAGGTCACCACCGTCGACACCGACGTGCTGGTGCTGGGGGAGGGCGAGGACCGCGAGGCCTGCGACCGGGTCCAGGACCTGGCGGGAACCATCCCCGGGGTGCGCGGGGTGTACGGCGGACGGCTGCGCAACGCCCACCAGGTCGAGGCGCTCACCGCCAACCTGATCAGCGTCAACCGCCGTTACAAGGCCCATGCGGGCATCCGGATCACCGACATCTGACGCGGGCGCGCCGCGCGCCAGGCGTGTCGTCGACCGCTAGCGCCAGCCGGCCCGCTGCTGGCGCGGCGGGCGCAGCAGGAACGCGGCTCCGGCCCCGCCGAGGAAGCCGAACAGGTGCGACTGCCAGGAGATGTACGACGCCCCCGGGAGGACCCCCGAGATGGTGCTGCCGTAGACGATCAGCATCATGATGCTGATCGTGATCGCCCCCGGGCTGCGCTCGGCGAAGCCGCGGAACAGCAGGAAGCCGAGCAGTCCGAAGATCACGCCGCTCGCACCGATCACGAGCGTGTCGGGCGCCCCGAACAGCCAGGCGCCGAACCCGCTGCTGAGCATGGTGATCACGATGACGCCCACGAACCGGCCCAGCGGGACGGCGGCGTACGCGATCACGCCGAGCACCGCGAAGACGACGGAGTTCGAGAACAGGTGCCCGAAGCCGGCGTGCAGGAACGGCGCGAACACGATCCCCTCCAGGCCGTCGAGGCTGCGTGGGCGGATGCCGTAGGTGTCCAGCCGGCCGCCCGTCGAGGAGTCGACGAGCTCGGTGCCCCACAGGGCGGCGAGAGTCAGCCCCACCATCACGAAGGCGCCGGGCAGGCGCTGCGTCCAGCGCTCCTCGCGGCGGCCGACGTCGTACGACATGGGCCCATCCTGCCAACCGCGTGGTGGGCGGCCGCTGGCCGACCAGGTGGCCTCGAGCATGCAGGAGAAGCTCGACCAGCTCTGATGGCTCAGGACTGGCCGCGGTTCCCGACGATGACGGCGATCGGCGGGATCACCGCGGCGATCACGCTCATCACCACGGCTGCCGGGACGGACCAGAACCGCACCACGTTCCACGCCAGCACGATCAGGGCGATGCAGGTGCCCATCAGCCAGAAGTAGGCCTTCTTGCGGTCCACGAGGTGCTCCTCCGGTCGCGTCGTCGCACCCCGAGTCTAGGTTTGCGACGTGAAGCCCGACGCGCACGGTGAGCGCACCCACCGCTGGCAGGACTGGGACCTCACCTCGCTGCTGCGGCGCAAGGCGGAGACAGGCCTGACGACCAGCCTGGTGGTGCCCGCGCGCAACGAGGCGGCGACGGTCGGGGCGGTGGTCAGCAGGGTCCGGTCGGCGTTGATGGAGACGACGAGCCTGCTCGACGAGATCGTGGTGATCGACTCCGACTCGACCGACGACACCTTCACGGTGGCCAGCGACGCGGGTGCCGTCGTGCACCGATCGCACGAGATCCGCCCCGAGCTCGGCACCCATGCCGGCAAGGGCGAGGCGATGTGGAAGTCGCTGTTCGTGACGCGCGGCGACTTGATCGTGTTCATGGACGCCGACCTCGTCGACTGGGACACGCACTTCGTCCCCGGGCTCCTGGGACCGCTGCTGACCGGCGACGGGATCGCCCTGGTGAAAGGGTTCTACGAGCGGACCGCGGGGGAGGACGCCGCCGGCGACGCGTCCCTCGACGGTGGCCGGGTCACCGAGCTGGTGGCGCGTCCGCTGATCGCGCTGGAGTGGCCCGAGCTGGGCTGGTTGGTGCAGCCGCTCGCCGGCGAGTGGGCCGTACGACGCGACCTGTTCGAGCGGCTCTGCGTGCCCACCGGGTACGCCGTCGAGCTGGCCGCCCTGATCGACACCGCCCGCCTCCTCGGTCCCGCGGCGATCGCCCAGGTGGATCTCGGCCGCCGCGCCCACCGGCACCAGAGCCTGCACGACCTCGGCGGGATGGCGGCCCAGATCCTCGCGGCCTCGACCCGCCGCTCCACCGGTTCCGCCGCCGACCACGTCGCCCTGGACCAGCCCCGCAAGGTCGGCGCCGAGGTCGCCACCGTCCGCCGCGAGATCCCGTTGGTGGAGCGCCCGCCCGCGATCGGCGCATCCGGGGGAGTGCAAGGATTCCCACCATGACGCTCCGTCTCGGCCGGCAGTCCTTCCCGGACGACCGGCGGCTGATGATGGCGATCGTCAACCGCACCCCCGACTCGTTCTACGACCAGGGGGCGACGTGGGCGGAGGACAAGGCACTGGACCGGGTCGCCCAGGTGGTCGCCGAGGGGGCCGAGATCGTCGACATCGGCGGCATCAAGGCGGCGCCCGGGGCGGAGATCGACGCCGAGGAGGAGATGCGCCGCACGGTGCCGTTCGTCGAGCGCGTGCGCGCGCTGCACCCGGACGTGGTGATCAGCGTGGACACCTGGCGCGCGTCGGTCGCGCGCGCGGTGTGCGAGGCCGGGGCCGACGTGCTCAACGACGCGTGGGGCGGGGCGGACCCCGAGCTGGTCGACGTCGCCGCGGCGTACGACGCGGGGATCATCTGCACCCACACCGGCGGCGTGGTCCCGCGTACCCGCCCCCACCGCATCGAGTACGCCGACGTGGTGGCCAGCGCGATCACCGACACCACGGCATACGCCGAACGGGCGGCCGCCGCGGGCGTCGACCGGGACAGCATCGTCATCGACCCGGCCCACGACTTCGGCAAGACCACGCAGGACTCGCTCGACCTCACCCGCCGCCTCGACGAGCTGGTCGCGACCGGCTGGCCGGTGCTGGTGTCGCTGTCCAACAAGGACTTCGTGGGGGAGTCGCTGGACCTGCCCGTGGGCGAGCGGCTGACCGGGACCCTGGCCGCGACGGCGCTCGCCACCCTGCACGGCGCCCGCATCTTCCGGGTGCACGAGGTCACCGAGACCCGGCAGGTCGTCGACATGGTCGACGTCATCCTCGGCCGGCGATCGCCGGCGCGGACCATCCGGGGCCGAGCATGATCGAGACCGTGCTGGTGCTGCCCAGTCCGCCGGCGCTGCTGTCACCGCGGTCGGTGGACGACCCGGTGGCCGGCCTGCGCGCCGCGTGCGCGATGGCCACCTCGACGCTGCCCGCGGGGCACCCCGTCGTCGTGCTCGCCGTACCCGTGAGTGAGGCCAACGCCGCCCGCGGGATCACCGAGCCGCTCGGCCATCGCGTCGCAACGACGCTGTTGGGACCGGTCGCGTTCGAGCCCCGGCTCGCGCTGCCCGACGCCGCCGCCGGCCTGCTCAAGGTCTCCGAGCCGACCACGCTGGTCGTGATGGCCGACGGCACAGCGCGCCGTGGGGAGAAGGCCCCCGGCCACCTGCACCCCGACGCGGTGGCCTTCGACGAGCGCATCGAGCTGGCCCTGCGCTCCGGAGACGCGGAGTCGCTGGCCGCCCTCGACCCCGAGGAGGGCGAGGAGCTCTGGTGCGAAGGCGTGCCGGCCCTGCGCCTACTGGGTGAGCTGGCCCGGGACCGTGAGGTCGTGGCCTACGTCAGCTACGCCGAGGCGCCCTACGGCGTGGCCTGGTGGGTCGCCCGCTGGGACCTCACCCACCGCTAGTCGAGGAAGAACTCCACCGTCTGCGGGTTGCGCGGGTCGCCGCTGAGGAACGCGACGCGGGCGAGGCGCGAGCCGGCCGGGAGCTCCTGGGCCGAGCAGCCGTGGATCGTCTGCCCGGGCTTCCAGCGGACCCGCCCCGGCAGGATCCGGCACCCGCGCGCGCTCGAGCCGGGCTCGTAGCCGAGCGTCCGCGTACGCCGGTCCCGGTCGTCCAGGCCCGCGAACCGATAGCTGATCGGGTCGACGGGTGCCGCCAGCGCGTGGTCGTCGATGTTGGTCGCCTTCCACCGGAAGAGCAGCACCCGAGCGTCGTACGCGGGGCTGTCGACCGCGGTCACCGTGACGCGCGCCTCGACCCAGCCACCGCTCGCCAGGATCGCGGCGGTGAACGACTCGCCCACGCGCGGCGAGGCCGGCCGCGGCTCCGGGTAGGTCGTGGCCGAGCGGGTCACGGACGGTTGCGCGGGCGTCGCGCCGGACGTCGCGCCGGAAGACGCACGGGGTGTCGCACTGGGTGTCGTACCCGGGGCCTCCGCGGAGGGCTCCGGCCGCTCGTCCTGCGGCGCCGCGCAGCCGGCCGTCAGCACGAGCGCGACGAGCAGCGGCAGGACGACCTTCACGCGCGCTCCTCCCTCCGGGCGGTGCCCCGGCCCGTGGTGCTCGTGGCTAGCCTGACCGCGTGGACGTTCTCGAGATTCCGATGGCCGGCTCCAGTGTGGCCGAGGCGTACGTCGCCCGTCCCAGCAGTGGTCCGACGGACGGCGCGCCGCACCCCGGCGTGGTGTTCTTCATGGACGCGATCGGGCTGCGCCCGCGGATCGCGGAGATGTGCCAGCGGATCGCCGACTGGGGCTACGTCGTGCTCGCCCCCAACGCGTTCTACCGCGACGGCCGCGCCGAGGACCTCGCGCCCCACGCCGACCTCCGGGAGCCGGGGGAGCGCGAGGCGTTCTTCGAGGGCGTGATGCCCAGGGTCAGGGGCCTGACCGGCGAGCGGGCCGCGCACGACATCCCGGTCTACCTCGCGGCGCTGCGGCAGCTCCCCGGTGTCGCCGACGGCCCGGTCGGCACCACGGGCTACTGCATGGGAGCCCGGCTCGCGGTGCGGGCCGCCGGCCTCGACCCGGAGGTCGCGGCGGTGGGCGGCTTCCACGGTGGCGGGCTGGTCACCGACGACGAGGACAGCCCCCACCACAGCCTGCGGACGGCGATGGCGGAGTTCGTCTTCGGTCACGCCGACCAGGACCGGTCGATGCCGGCCGAGGCCGTCGCGGTGCTGGGCCAGGCCCTGGCGGACGCGGGCCTGACGAGCCGGAACGAGGTGTACGCCGGCGCCGCCCATGGCTACTCGATGGCCGACACATCGATGTACGACGAGGCCGCCACGGAACGGCACTTCACCGAGCTGCAGGCCCTGTTCGCCCGAGCGCTCTGAGGCGGGGCTGGGCCTGGGTCACGGCCGGGACCGGGTTCCTCGGCCAGCGCTGGGCCGACCCGAAGGTCCGCCGGCTCATGATCGGTGCACCCGCAGGTTGCCGCTCACGGTGTGCGCGGTGATCTCGACGCGGTTGTCGCCGTCCGTGGGAGGGGCTGCCTCGCCGAGCTCCTGGCGGACGCGGCCGGTGAGCGTGGACACGTCCAGCCAGGCCGCCGTGCCCTCCTCGACGCCGATGGTGACGCTGCCGCTGGCCCCCTTGGCGAGGACCGACCCGGCGACGGCGCGGCGCACGGTCAGGTTGCCGGAGCCGGTCTTGGTCGTCAGCGCGCCGTCGAGACGGTCCACCTCGACGTCACCGGAGCCGGTCTTGGTGACCACGTCGCCGGCGAGCTCACTGATCGAGATGTCGCCGGAGCCGACGGTGACCTTGGCGGTCCGGGCCGTGTGGCCGACGCGGACGTTGCCCGACCCCGTAGCGGCCACGAGCGCGTCACGGACGTCGGTGGCGGTGACCGTGCCGGAGCCGGTCCTGAGGTTGGCCGTGCCCGTCACCACGTCGACCTCGATGGTCCCCGAGCCGGAGGTGACCGAGGCCCGGGAGTAGGTCCCGGTCGCCTGCACGTCGGCCGCGTCGGTCCGCACCTCGAGCGCGGTCCCGGTCGGGCAGTGCACCACCACGTCGACGGAGGCTCCCTGGCGGAACAGCCCGCCGCGCTGGTGCGGCAGGTGGACGACGATCCCGCCGCCGCGCTGGGTGACCGTGGCGGTGGCGACCGCCTGCTCGCCGGCGGCGTTCAGGGGGGTCAGCTCGACGGTGGTGCGGTCGGTGTCGCCGGCGGTCACGGTGACGTGGCCGGCCGAGCTGCGGACCATCAGCATGGTCGGGTCGGGTGTCTCGAAGGTGTGCACGATGAGCTCTCCTGTTCCAGTGGGGCTGGGTCTCCGGGTGGGGGTCATCGGACCCAGCCCCGGACCTGCTTGCGACGACTTCCGTCGTCGGTGACGGTGAGGCGGCTGCTGGCGACCTGCAGGTCGACCCGCCGGCCGTCGAGGGCGTCGCGGACGGCGTCGACCAGCCAGGCGTTGAGCGACTGGCCGATCTGGTTCGCAGCCTCCTCGGCCCGGGCCTTGACCGACTCGGGCAGGCGCAGGGTGATCCGCGACTGGCTGTCGTCCTCGGGCTCGGGGGGAGTGGGCGGCGTCGGTGGCGGAGGCGTCGCGGGAGGCTCGTCGGCCTGGAGGCGGGTGACGACGAAGTCGGGCTCGCGGCCGTTCATCCGGACGTCGACCGCGTCGTGGTCGAGGGCCGAGGTGATCTCGGCGGCCGCCTCCGACAGCGCCTCGAGCAGCATCATCCGGGTGGCGGGGTCCAGGGCCAGCGCGAGCCGGTCGGCCGCGGCCTGGGCCTCGGCCCCCCCGGCGGCCGCGGCGTCGGACAGGTCGCGCCGGAGCCGGTCGACGAAGGGAGTGAGTTCCATGATGCCACTATGACATCACTATGACGTCATAACAAGCATCGATGATGTCAGTGGTGACGCAGGCCCGGCAGTGCGAGGGTGGCGGCATGGCCGGCCAGACTCCCGGGGAGATCCCGGCGATGACACGTCCCGAGCTGGAGGTCCTGCAGCTCCAACGGCTGCGCGGCACGCTGCGGTCGGCCTACGAGCGGGTGCCGCACTACCGCCGTGCCTTCGACGCCGCCGGCGTAACTCCCGAGGACCTCGTCGAGCTGGGGGACCTGGCTCGGTTCCCGTTCACGACCAAGGCCGACCTGCGCGAGAACTACCCGTTCGGCATGTTCGCGGTGCCGCGCGAGCAGGTCGCCCGGGTGCACGCCTCGAGCGGTACGACGGGCCAGCCGACCGTGGTCGGCTACACCCGCGAGGACCTCGACACCTGGGCCGAGCTGATGGCCCGCTCGATCCGGGCGGCGGGCGGGCGTCCCGGCGACCTATGCCACGTGGCCTACGGCTACGGCTTGTTCACCGGCGGCCTGGGCGCCCACTACGGTGCCGAGCGACTCGGCTGCACGGTGGTCCCGGTCAGCGGCGGGATGACCGAGCGCCAGGTGCAGCTCATCCTCGACTTCCAGCCGCGGATCATCATGGTGACGCCGTCCTACTTCCTGAGCATCCTCGACGAGCTCGAGGCCCAGGGCGTCGATCCGCACGACACCAGCCTGGAGGTCGGCATCTTCGGGGCCGAGCCCTGGACCGACGAGATGCGGACGACGGTTCAGGAGCGCAGCGGCCTCCGCGCGGTCGACATCTACGGCCTGTCCGAGGTGATGGGACCCGGCGTGAGCCAGGAGTCGGCCAAGACCCAGGACGGCCTGCACGTGTGGGAGGACCACTTCCTGCCGGAGGTGGTCGACCCGGTGACCCTCGAGGTGCTGCCCGACGGCGAGGAGGGCGAGCTGGTGTTCACCTCGCTGACCAAGCAGGCGATGCCCGTGGTGCGCTACCGCACCCGCGACCTGACCCGGCTGCTGCCCGGGACGGCGTACCCCACCTTCCGGCGGATGCAGAAGGTCACCGGTCGCACCGACGACCTGATGATCGTCCGGGGGGTGAACGTGTTCCCCTCGCAGGTCGAGGAGCAGATCCTGGCCATCGAGGGACTGACGCCGCACTACCTGTGCGTGCTCAGCCGACCGGGCAACCTGGACGAGCTGCTGGTCCAGGTGGAGCACGCGGCGAAGCTGCCGTCCGGGGTGCACGACCCCGAGGCCCTCGGCGCCGCGCTGCGGTTCCGGATCAAGCACCGGATCGGCATCACCGTCCACGTCGACGTGCTCGCCCCGCACTCGCTGGAACGCTCCCTGGGCAAGGCGAAACGGATCAGCGACCGCCGCTGAGCCGTCTCACCAGCCCGCGCCGAAGCTCAGCAGCGGGACGACGTCGTCGGCGGCCGCCGCGACCTCGGCCAGGGCGTCGGCCGGTGCGGCTCCCCGGGCCACCAGCGCGTGCCAGTGGGCCAGCGCCTCGCAGGCGACGTCGTCGGCGATCAGCACGGGCGAGGACAGCACCGTGCGGGCTCCGGCATGCAGCCACGCGGCGCTCATCCCGATCGCCTCCTCGCCGGACCGCACCGAGACCCGGCCGAGCTCGCACGCCGACAGCACGACCGTCTCCGGGGTCCGCGCCAGCTGGTCGATGTCGTAGCCGAACCACGGCCCGTCGCTCAGCTCGACGGCCGAGAACAGCGGGTTCTCCTGCGTGTGCCGCCCGTGCCCGGCCAGGTGGAGCACGTCCACGTCGGCCGCCAGCGCGGCGACCCGGGCCGCGGTGGCGTCCGTGCCGGAGAGCACCGCGGCCGCGGGCCAGGCCGCCGCCGCACGGCGCACCTCCTCGAGGCCGCGC
>JAOPYC010000055.1 GCA_025964795.1 Marmoricola sp. | reverse complement strand
CCTGGAGCACCTCCGCGACATCAACCACGTCTCGAAGTTCGACCGCCTCGAGATCCAGCACTTCTTCGAGGTCTACAAGGACCTCGAGCCCGGCAAGTCCGTCGAGGGCGCCAACTGGGTCGGCCGCACCGAGGCCGAGGCCGAGGTCCGCGCCTCCTTCCAGCGCGCCAAGGACCGCGCCTCCGAGGTGGAGGCCAAGGACGACGGCAGCCCGGAGTCCGGGCGTACGCCGGACAACTGAGGGCCGCTCCCGTGGCTGCGGGTTTCCCCGGTTAACCGGGGATACCTGCACTTCTCAGGCGAAGCATCGCCCGAGAAGTGCAGGGGTTGCCTGAGAACCCTGCCCGTTCTGTACGACGTACGCCGGGCCAGCTGTCCTGGTCCTCGGTCGGCCTCACGAGCCACCGCCCTGGGCGTACAAACAATCGGCGTACAAACAAAGCGGGCGGGGTGGTCGGCCGACTCCTGACGTCGTGACCCGAATTGTTCGGCCGACAACGACAGGTTTCCCCGGTCGACCGGGGAAACCTGCACCCCAGGGCCCTCAGCCTTTGGTCCCCCGGAAGTACCCCACCGCGCCGGACATGGTGATGGCGATGTCCTGGAAGCCGGTCTCGGCGAGCCAGGTGCTGACCTCGGTGGAGGTGGCGCCGGGGCCGAGGAGGCCGGTGAAGCGGCCGGTCTGGCGCAGGGGGAGGTAGCGCAGGCCGGCGTCGTTCAGCAGAGCGCTGCCGGTGAGCACGCCGCCCGGGTGCAGCACCCGCGCCATCTCGCGTACGGCGAGGTGCGGGTCGGGGAAGCAGTGCAGGCCGGTGAAGGAGACCACCAGGTCGAACTCGCCGTCGGCGAAGGGCAGCCGGCCGACGTCGGCCAGGACCGGCTCGACCTGGGCCGAGACCTGCCGGCGACGGGCCTCGGCGGTGGTGCGGTCGAGCATCCCCTGGGAGATGTCGGCCGCGACGTAGCGGACGCCCTGGCCCGGTCGTAGGCCGCGCAGGGCCACCCCGCCACCGCAGGGGACGTCGAGCACCGAGGACCCCGCCGACTGCCGGCCGATCTCGGCCGCGGCCGCGTAGAGCCGCTGCAGGTCGCTGCCGATGCCCACCTTCCAGGCGAGCCCGCCGACCTGGGGGTGCTCCACGGTCCAGTCGTAGACGCTGGCCCAGAGCGGGTCCTCGCCCCAGCCCCCGAGCCCGGGGATCCGGAGGCGTTCCAGCATCAGGCAGCGCCCGGGTCGTCGAGCATCTCGGCCTTGAGCATCTCCGCGGGGATGCCGAAGGCGTCGACGAGGTCCTCGGCGAGCGGCCGCAGCCGGCGGCACAGCGAGGAGACCTCGCGGCTGATCGCCTTGGAGCGGGCGCTGGAGAGCCGGCCGTGCTCCATCCAGAAGGCCCGGTCGGCCTCGATCGTGGACAGCGCGAAGAGGTCGCAGAGCATGTTCAGCGCGACCTTGTTGTCGCTGTCGACCATGGCGGCGTTCTTCTCGACGAAGGCCTCGAGGACCAGCCGCTCGACGTGCGCACGGCCGGCGGCGATGACGTGGTCCTGCACCTGGCTGAAGACCTGGACGGTGTCCATCCCGTTGTCCATGCCGCGCTTCAGCCGCCGCGCGACGCCGGAGAGGATGTGCTCCTCGCGCCAGCGGAACATCGCGAGCTGGTACTCCGGGTCGAGCAGCCCGGCCTCCTGGTCCCACTTGTCGTCGTTGCCGCCGGGCAGCACGTCCCTGATCCGCTCCAGCAGCTTGTGGGCGCTGGTGCGCTCGACCACGGTCTCGACGGCCAGGTTGGCCACGAAGCGCACCATGCCCAGCTGGTCGAGGTCGCCGAAGGACGAGGAGTAGTCGGTGAGCAGGCCCTTGGCGACCAGCTGCAGCAGGATGTGGTTGTCGCCCTCGAACGTGGTGAACACGTCGGTGTCGGCGCGCAGCGCACCGAGCCGGTTCGACATCAGGTAGCCCGCGCCACCGCAGGCCTCGCGGCACTCCTGGATCGTCCGACTCGCGTGCCAGGTGCCGAGGGCCTTGGTGCCCGCGGCCCGGGACTCGAGCGCGCGCCGCTGCCGGTCGGGGGCCTCGGTCGTGGAGAGCACGTTGTGCAGCTCGTGGACCAGCATCTCCTGCGCGAAGTGCAGTGCGTAGGTCTTGGCGAGCAGCGGCAGCAGCCGGCGCTGGTGCATGCCGTAGTCGAGGAGCAGCTCCTCCACGTCGCTGTCCGGGGCGCCGAACTGGCGACGCTTGTTGGCGTACTTCACCGCGACCGCCAGGGCCACCTTGCTGGCGCTGATCCCGGCCCCGCCGACGCACACGCGGCCCTGGATGAGGGTCCCCAGCATGGTGAAGAACCGGCGGTCGACGTTCTCGATCTCGGAGAGGTAGCGGCCGTCCTCGGTCACCTCGGCGTAGCGGTTCAGCATGTTGGAGCGCGGCACCCGCACGTGGTCGAAGGACAGCCGGCCGTTGTCGACGCCGTTGAGGCCGATCTTCTCGCCGTCGTCCTCGATGGTGACGCCCTCGAGCGCGTGGCCCTCCTCGTCCCTGATCGGCACGACGAACGCGTGCACGCCCTCGGACCGGCCACCGATCCGCAGCTGCGCGAACACGACCGCCATGCTCGCGTGCGCCGCGGCGTTGCCGATGTAGTCCTTGCGCGAGCGCCGGTCCGGAGTGGTGATCACGAACTCGCGCGTCTCGGGCTCGTAGACGGCCTCCGTGCCGAGCGCCTGCACGTTGGAGCCGTGGCCGGTCTCGGTCATCGCGAAGCAACCCATCAGGTCGCCGGTGACGAGGTCGGCGATGTAGGCGTCGTGGTGGTTCTTCGACCCCAGCTGCAGGATCGCCCCTCCGAACAGGCCGAACTGCACACCGACCTTGACCAGGATCGAGAGGTCGCCGAAGGCCATCGTCTCGAAGCCGGCGACCGACGCGCCGATGTCGCCGCCGCCGCCGTACTCCGGCGGGAAGCCGAGGCCGGTCGCGCCGGTCCTGGCCATCGCCTTGACGAGCTCGAGGACCCGCTCACGGAACTCGGCGGACGGCATCTCGATGGCGTCGTCGAGCACGTGGGCGTACTCCGAGAGGTTCTTCCGGGTCATCTCACGGATGTCGGCGTACTTTCCGTCGAGCAGGGCGGTGAGGGCCGGGACGTCGATGTCGGGCTGTTCCAGTTCGGACATGGAGCACACTCTGCCGTACGACGTGCCCGTCGTCAGCGAGTCCTGGATCACGTCCGATCCAGGCTGGGGTCCCGGCCGGGATCAGGGGCGGGCGACGAAGTCCGGGTACCAGTTGTAGATCGAGTTGTAGCGGACGTTCGCGCCGGTGTGCGGGGCCTCGATGAACTGGCCGCCACCGAGGTACAGGGCTACGTGGTGGATCCCGCTCGGGCTGCCGTTGCTGCTCCAGAAGAGCAGGTCGCCGGCCTTCGCGTCGGCCATCGAGACCCGGGTGCTCTGGTAGAACTGCGCGACCGAGTAGTGCGGCAGCGCGATCCCGCCACGGCCCCAGGCCTGCATGGTGAGGCCGGAGCAGTCGAAGGTGGCCGGACCGGCGGCGCCCCACTGGTAGGGACGGCCGAGCTGCGCCTTGGCGTAGGCGATCGCCCGCTGGACGGCGACCGCCTGGTTGGGGGCCGGGTTGGAGACGACGGGGGGCGCCGAGACCGGGGCTGGCACGCTGCTGCCGTCGCCGGCGTTGCCGCCGGCGTCGCTGCTGCTGCTGGACTGGGTCGGCTTGGCGTTCGCGGCCTTCTTCTTGGCCTTCTGTGCTTCCTTCTTCAAGGCGGCCTGCTCGGCGGCCTCCTTGGCCTTGGCGGCCGCGGCGGCCTTCTCGCGGGCGATCCGCTCGAGCGCCGCGTGGCGCTGGGTGGCCAGGCCCACCGAGATGTTCTCGGCCTTGGCGAGGGCCTGGATCAGCTGCTGCTTCTGGTCGGAGATCTGGTTGGCGGCCGCCCCGGCCGCGCTGGCCGCCTGGCCCGCCTCGACGGCGAGCTGCTTGGCGTCGGCCGCCAGGGCCTTCTGGTGCTCCTGGGCCTTGGCCGCCTTGGCGGAGGCCACCTTGGCCTCGGCGGACGCCGCCCGGAAGGCGTCGTAGCGAGCCTCCATGGAGTCGCCGGCGCTGGAGACGACGGCGTAGCGGTTCATCAGGCCACGCGGCCCGTCGTCGCTCATCATCGCGGTGGCGGCGTTGAGCTCGGTGCCGTTCTGGTAGCTGTCGGTGACCAGGGTGACGATGCCGGCGCGCTGGCGCTCGACGCTGGCCGCGGCGGCCGTGGCGGCCGCCTCGGCCCGCTGGCTGGCGGTGCGGGCCTCGGTGAGGCGCCACAGGGCACCGTTGTAGCTCTCGGCCGCGGTCTCGGCGGCGACCGAGGCCGCCTCCATCCGGGCGGTCGCGGCGGCCAGGGCCGCCTCGAGCTGGGCCACGCTCTGCTTCTTGCTCGCCACGTCGGCCTTGGCCCGGTCGACCTGGGCCTGGGTCGGCACCCCGGGCGGGGTGTCCGCCGCCGGGTGCTTCGGGTTCGCGTACGCGATCCCCGCTATCGGGAGAGTCAGTGCGACGGTCGTGGCGGCTGCCAAGGCCAGACGTACAACGGGGCGCACTGTGACAATTCCCTTCGTAGTGGGTCTCGCACCGCTTCCCCACGGAGCGAGACAAAACCGACGTTAGGCGTCATCAGCCCCACATGGAACAGGAATAACATAATTACTACGTTG
Organism: Marmoricola sp.; assembly: GCA_025964795.1. Classification (GTDB taxonomy): domain Bacteria; phylum Actinomycetota; class Actinomycetes; order Propionibacteriales; family Nocardioidaceae; genus Marmoricola. The sequence continues at coordinate 2,242 of JAOPYC010000055.1, read as the reverse complement.
TAACTCGCGTGTCGCCTTGACAATGACAGCGTTGTAACTCACGGACTGAACATATTTCACATGTCCTTCCAGCCCCTGGAGCCCCTCCAGTCGCCCGAACGGTGGCTGCACGCGTCCGCCGAGGCGGTGATCGCGTCCGACCCCGGGCGAGCTGCTCGAGGTGCCGGTCGCCAACCGGGTGCAGGCCTGGACCCTCGGCGCGAGGCGCGCCTTCGACCTCGACTGGGCCGGCCGGGTCGGCTAGCTGTGGCTCAGCTGTTCTCGGCGTCGACCGGCACGTCGCTGGTCGTGGTCGTGGGGTGCGAATGCCGCCCGTGCTCGTCGAACTTCTGCCCGGTGGCGATGCCGCCGAGGTAGAAGGAGATGAACGCGATCACGGCGCCCGCGATGTCGTCGGCGATGTAGTGCCAGCCGAAGTAGCTGGTCGAGAGCACCACCAGCACCATGTAGACCCAGAGGGCGATCTTGATGAACCGGTTGCGCACGGTGTACTGGGCGACCAGGGCCATCAGCAGGGTGACGCCGACGTGCAGGGACGCGAAGCCGGCCACCGACTGCACCCCGTTGGCGAACGGGTCGAACCGCACGCTCTGCCGGCCGTAGTAGAGCGCGTCCTGGAGGGCCGTGACGCCGGTGGTGTCCAGGTCGCCGTAGAGCCACGGGAACGCGAAGTTCGGGCCCAGCGTGGGGATCATGTAGTAGCTGGCCGTGCCCAGCGTCCAGCAGATGCACTGGGCGGTGACGTACCAGTAGCCGAAGCTGACGTTGCGCGACCAGACCAGCCAGATGGTCACCGAGATCGGCACCATCGGCAGGAAGACGAGGTAGACGTAGGACAGCGCGTGCGCCGAGATCGAGGTGCCGAGCACGCTGTGCAGCAGCAGCGCCGGGTCGTGGCCGAACAGGATCCACTGGTCGAACTTGTGCAGCTCGTAGTCGCCCTGGCGGGTCTTGTCCCCGCGGATGAACGGCAGGTAGTTCTTCAGGTTGCGATAGCTGACGTAGGTCACGTAGAAGCAGATCAGCCCCAGCACCACGAGCTGGATGCGCTCACGGGTCCAGTGCTCCCGGATCAGCAGGCGCGCCTCGGTGCGGAACTGGGTGATCTTCCCGCGGGATCGCCACAACGTGCGCGGCAGGATGTCGGCCACGAAGGCGGCCAGGATGAGCATCGGCAGGCGCACCCACGCGGGGCCGAGGAACCCGTCCGGGTCACGTAGCGGATAGCCGAGGGTCCTGCCGGTGATGAAGGCCAGGGCACCCATGAAGATGGCGATGGTCACCATCGCTGCATAGGCCCGCCGCTTCACAAGCGGTCAGTCTAGGGTCGAGGACCTAGCGACCTGCGGGGACGCCCGCGATCCGCGACGTGTCGATCGACACACGCACTCGCGCTCCGGCGCGTACGTCGGTCCCGGGGTCCGCCACCGCGGGGAGCGAACCGGCTCCGTCGACGTCGAGCTGCACCCGGATCTGGTCCGGGGTGACCCGGGCCTCCTCGACGCGTGCGGTGAGCGGACCGGTGGGGTCGACCCGCAGCGCGGAGCGGCGCAGCGCCACCGACTGCCAGGTCGCGCCCGGCACCGCGAGGTCACGAAGCCGGCGTGCCTGCCCGCCGGTCAGCACGGTGGCGTAGCCGAGGAACTGTGCCGTCCAGCCGTCGGCCGGGCCGCGCCACACCTCGTCCAGGGTGCCGCCCTGCACGATCCGGCCGTCGCGCATCACGGCCATCCGGTCCGCGACCGCGAAGGCCTCCTCCTGGTCGTGGGTCACCAGCATCGCGGTGGCCCCGGCGGCGCGGAGGATGTCGTGCAGGTCGCCGGCCAGCCGTTCGCGCAGGCCGCGGTCCAGGGCGCTCAGCGGCTCGTCGAGCAGCAGCAGCCTGGGGTCGACCGCGAGGGCCCGGGCCAGGGCGACGCGCTGGCGCTCGCCGCCGGACAAGGTGCCGGGCGAGCGGTCGGCGTACCCCTCGAGTCCGACCAGGCCGAGCAGCTCGGTGACCCGGTCGCGCTGCACGCTGCGGCTCCGGTGCCGCAGCCGGAGCGGGTAGGCGATGTTGCCGCCGACGTCGAGGTGCTCGAAGAGCTGGCCGTCCTGGAACATCAGCGCGAACCCGCGGCGGTGGGTCGGCACGCCGGCGAGGTCCCGGCCGTCGAAGGACACCGACCCGGCGGCCGGGCGCTCCAGGCCGGCGACCGTGCGCAGCAGGGTGGACTTGCCGCAGCCCGACGGGCCGAGGACC
>JAOPYC010000053.1 GCA_025964795.1 Marmoricola sp. | reverse complement strand
GCTCGACGGAGCCACGTCGCTTGGTCGGGAGACTGGCGTGTGGGCAGGTATCGCTTTGCTTGCGATCATCTGGTCGGCCACCTGCGCTGTCATCGCTGCTGTCAAGGAAGCCGAGGCGCGTACGCGGGCGCTCATAGCCAGGCCCGGCCTACACGGGTCCGTGTAGTCCCTCTGCCCGTTGGGTGGCTGCTTGCCCGGAAGCGCGTCACAGCGTCCGCACATGCCGCATAGCGTGCGCAAAGTCATGCCGCGAAGTGCGCCGTCGTGCCGACGAGCGAGTGTTGTTGGGTCGGCCATCGACCCCAGCCAAAGAGAGCTACTTGATGCCATTCAGCGAGTCGGCGAGCCACTCTGCGAAGGCCGACTCCTGACCGGTGGCTTCGGAATCCTACTGTGGTTCGTAATGGTTCGACCGATTCTGAAAACCCGACGCCTGGGCCCGATTGCGGAATCACGCGACTCGCGCGCCTCTGCACCGCGATCGACGCTCGCACGACGCAGAACCTTGGCGTGTTTTGCGCACCTGAGCCCCAGAGCGGCTTCACCGGGAAGCTGCGGCGAGGTCGGGAGTCAGCATGTCCATCCCCACCCAGATGAGCCTGGTCGGGTTCGTCGCATCAGCACCGGAGCTGCACTTCACCAAGGACGGGGACGAGTACTGCCGCCTCCGCGTCGGAGTCGAACAGTGGCGCAAGGAGGCCGACGGCGAGTTCACGAAGCTCGCCCCAACCTTCCACGACATGGTCGCCTACAAGAGCACGGCCCGCGAGACCTACGCCCGGTTCCGTAAGGGCGACTCGTTCGTCGCGAGCGGCTACGTCCACGCCCACGAGGTCGAGCGCCCCGGTGAGCCGAGCGTGATCAGGGAAGAGTTCGTCGCCCGCAAGATCGGACACAACGCCAACAAGACGGCGTACGAGGTGCAGCGCCGCAGCCCCGCTCCCGCTCCTGGGCCACCGGCTCAGAGTCCGCCGAGTTCGGCCATCGGCCTCTGAAGGGCCAGCGTCGTGGATGACGAGCCGTGGTTCGGCACCGAACGCGATCTCCCGCAGGGGCCGATCAACTGGAACCTGCTTGACGCACCGACCGCAGCCGTCGAGTGGCGCGACCTGGATGCGTTCGTGAGCTGGCTGAAGAACACCTTCGGGCTCCCGTCGGGGATCGTGCCGCCGTACTGGCACCGCCACGATGAGCTGATCTGGGAGCTCTCCGCCCTGCACATCCACTTCCTCGCCTGCTACAGCGAGACGGCGTCACCATCGGCACCGATCGCGTGGATGCGTGAGTTCGCCGACTGCCGCCAGCGACTGCGCGAGTGGGTCGCGATCTGCGGGACTCGCCTGGACCGTGACCGCCCGACCCGGCAGACGCCCTGGCCTGGCGAAGCGGTCCTCGACCTGGGCGGAGAGGTCGAGATCCTCGACCGTGCAGCCGACTTCACCCAGTTCGTGCATCAGGACCTCTCGCGACGCTCGCAGGTCGAGGAAGTCGCCCGCCGCCGGCTCCTCGCCTGACCAGAAACGCTTCCCCAGTGGCGCAGGCCAGTGCCTCATCCACAGCCGCAGCCCCCTGACTCCCCGGTCCCGCCGATCGCCGGAGACTTCGAGCAGACTCACGAAAGAAGACCGCGCATGGATCTCGAGCACGCGCTGACCCTCGCCCAGGCGAGATCGTTCGTCGCCACTCTCGCCGACAGCGCCCTGGACGACGGCGCCTCCGCAGCGTTCGAGCACGTTCTGATCGAGCTCGACTGGCTTCATGATGATGAGTGCCCCTGCCTGGAGACCGACGGGCTCAGCGGCGACAGGAACGTCCTCTACCTCGGTGCCGTCGCAGCGATCGAGTCCCTCGCCCTCTTCGGCCTGGATGCACTCGACCTCGAACTGCTCCTGGTCCGGCTTGAGGCTGCACATGCGTTGGACGGTGCCTGATGTACGGCGAGACCGGCGAACTGATGCGCGGCGAACTCGCCGCGCTCCTGCGCCAGCACCGAGTCCTTCAGCGACTCGGCGACCACACCCCGTCTGCTCCTGGAGCGCCGCCCGAACGCGAGGTCGCGGGCAGGGTGATCCAGCAGTACCGGCAGACCGTCCTGACCTGGTGCACCGAGGCGATCTGGGCCGCGAAGCCGCTCGTGTTCAGCGCCATCCTCCCGCCGCCGGCCAACCCGTTCCAGACCTCGAACGACGCTGGTACGCCGGTCCGCGAGCTCGCCCGCGCGCTCAGCCGTGCCCGCGAGGCATCCACGAGACCGCGTGCGAGCATCTCCCTTCTTGGCACCGTCAGCGCGAACGAGGTCATCGAACACTGGCGTCAGGCCGCCCGAGCCGCAGCCCTGGCCGAGAACGACACCAACGGAATCGCCGGGCAACGGCTCACAGGTCCGCAGGCCCAGGCCCTGGTCGGCGACGTCGCGGCGATCACCCAAGCTCTGGTCGTCCTTGACCAGCGGTACCGGAACGTCCCCGGCTGGGAGCGGCTCATCGAACCGCGGCGGCTCGGGTGGGCAGCACTAGCGACCGCGCTCGACGTCAGCCTGGGGCAGCCCGACTACAGCATCGACGCCACCGGCTGGCGTCCACGCACCAAGCCACTGCGCCTCGGCCCCCAGAGCGGAGTCCTCGGCGTCCTGCAGGCCGAGCACGACCTGCTCGTGGGCCTCAAGTCGTTCCCGACCGCGATGAACCTGCGGCTCATCGTCGACTCCCAGCAACGCCTGTCTCACCGGCTCGGGTTCCTGGTGGAGCGAACCGACACCCCCCGCGCCGAGACCTGGCGAGCCCGCGCAGCCTCGTACGCCGTCCTCAAACAGCACCTGCGCAACGTCGGCGGGCAGATCGGCACAGGCGGCCCCGCCGTCACCGCGGCAGCGACCGCGACAGCACGCCTGCGGACGTTGCCGGACGGCATCGTCGTCGAACCACGACTCGCAGCGGGCTTCCAGACGCTGTTCAACGGCATCGACCAACGCATCGCCGAGACCATCGAGGTCGGCATCGACCGGAGCTTCTACCTCCAGCGTGTGCAGGTCCCCCGGCTGGTCACCGACAGCGGACAGCTGGTTTCCCCCACACGCGAGCGGTTCATGCCGATCGACCCGAGCGCTACCAAGGAGCTCCTCAGTGCTGTTCGCCAACTGCTCGGTTCACCGGGTGAGCAGGTGTCCGCGACCCCTGGCTTGGGCCGCGCTGACTTGGCCTCGGCTCTGATCCATCGCCCGACTGGCCGAACTGGCGCTCAAAGCGCCTTGGGCCCGTTGTAGGCACTCAGCGCACCTCGCCGGTCACGGCCGGCACCCGAGACTGGCGCGGCTACGCGACTTCATCACCACCATCGCTCTCAAGCAGGTCGAGCAGGTCGGCTTCCTCGTCATCGACGCGACGGGTCAGCAGCGCGACGTCAGGGCTGACCGGGCGAAGTGTCCGCTCGAGGACCGCAGCAGTGCCGAAGTCGACGGTGTTGTCCGGCTCGATGTAGTGACCCTCGGTGATCGCGGTCGACGCGTGGCCCAGGTGCGTCGCCGCCACATGGGCCCCCAGGCCACGGGCGAGAACAGTTGCGCTCGTGCGTCGGTACCAGCGCGGCGTGATCCCGGAGTCAGCCAGACCCGCCAGGACGAGGAACTCGCGGAATGTCCGCCGGAAGTTGTGCAGCGTCAGCGGGCCACCCAACCGATTGTGGAAGATGGTCCACTCCCCCTGCGACTCATCCATCACCCTCAGGCGCCGGCGTAGGACGGCGGCGGCGAACTCAGGCACGCAGATCGTACGGATCGACGCGTCCGTCTTGGGTCGATCCTGGCGATAGGTGCCGGCACCCTTGTGGAACACGACCGTCCCCCGCACGTGGGCGACCATGCCCGCTTTGGTCTCAGCGATGTCGAGGGGTCGCATGGCGAGGACCTCACCGGGACGCATGCCGGTACCGAGGAGGACCTCGATCGCGTCACGAACCTGGCCATCCGGCTTCGGTCCCGGGATGTTCGGGCCCATGCGCCAGCTCGCGGCGGCGCTCCGGATGGCGGCGATCTGTCCGATCGTGAGTGCCTGCGGCGTGCCCTTCGGGTGCCTGAGCGGCGAGGTGCCTTCGACGGGGTTCCTTACCAGCGCGTCGTAGCGCAGCGCGTAGCCGAACAGCTGGTTCAGCAGGGTCCGCGTGTGCTTGGCGCGCGAATACGAGACAGCCGCTTGCTGCGTCAGGAAGGTCTCGACCCGGCCGGTTGTGATCTCCGCGAGTGTGTAGCCCTCGAAGAACGGCCGCACATGGACTCGAAGATCGTCGCGGTAGTTCCCCTTGGTGCCCTCGGAGATGTCACGGCCCTCCAGGTCCGCGAGCCACAGTTCCGCGAGGTCGCCGAAGTCGCTGCTGGGGCCCAGTGCACCGCTGTTGCCGTAGCCGGCACGTCTGGTGAGCCGTGCCTTGAGCTCGGCGGTGGCTGCACCCCGACTTCCCCCGGTTGCGGTGACCTCACGCAGCCGGCCATCGGCGTCGCGGTACCTGGTCCGAGCTACGTACCGGCTCCGGTCCGCGCGGCGAACATGAACAGCGCCGTAGGTGCCGATCGCTGTGCGCGGGCGCCCGGTCATCGCAAAGCCTTGTGTGGGTGACGCTCCAGGTCCTCGGCCTCCATCCGCTCAAGCCAGGCCTTGACCTCGGACCGGCGGAAGCGAAGTTGGCGACCGACTCGGAAGCCAGTGGGCCCGCGCCCCTGGCTGCGCAGGTCGTAGAGGGATTGCACGCTGACGCCGAACAGCACGGCCAGCTCCTTGACAGAGAAGGCTGGTTCCAGCGTGTCGGCTTCCTCAGGGTCGCTCTTGGTGAACGGCACGGTGTCCATAGGAGGCAGGTGCGCGTGCTGGCCCGATGCCGGTTCGGGCCGGCCCGAGAACCGCCGAGAACGACACAGGTCGAGCGAGTTTCTGGGGAGTTTCTGGGGAGTTGGCACTGCGGGTCCTTCGGTCAGGACCGATCGCATCTCCCGAGCCAGAATGCGAAAACCGCTGGTGAGAGGCTGTTTCCAGGCCTCACCAGCGGTTCTACCGAGTGGAGCTGAGGGGATTCGAACCCCTGACCCCCTGCATGCCATGCAGGTGCGCTACCAACTGCGCCACAGCCCCAGCTGCTGCCCGGTTCTGGGCAACGCGGGGAATCTTAGCCAACGCCGACCGGCGATGCTAATCCGGGGGCGTCCCCTCCACCGTGCGGTTGTACGACGAGAGCCGCAGCCTCCCGCTGCCCGTCTCGGCGACCACCGCCCACGCACAGTTGTGCATCGCCTCGATGCCGGCGGCGGTCTCCACGGGCCAGCCGAGGACGCTGGCCAGGGCGACCTTGAGCGAGGCGCCGTGGGTGACGACGACAGCAGTCTCCCCCTCTCCCAGTCGCTCCAGGACCTCCTCGAACGCCGGCAGCACCCGGGCCACGAGCTCGTCGGGCGTCTCGGCGCCCGGGGCGTCGATGTGGGCGTGGACGTCCCACCAGCCCTCGTGGTCGACGCCCATCCGCTCGCCGAACTCGGCCAGCGTCAGGCCGGTGCGCTCGCCGAGCTCGTACTCCCGCCACCGCGGGTCCTCGACGGCGGTCAGGCCGGTCTGCTTCTCCAGGAACGCGGCCGTCTCGCGGGCGCGGGCCAGGTCGCTGGTGACCAGCAGCGCCGGGTCGAACTCGGCGACGACCGGGGCCATCTCCTCGGCCTGCCTGCGCCCGGTGTCGTCGAGGCTGACGTCGGTGTGTCCCTGGGCGCGGCCCTCGGCGTTCCACGCGGTCCGCCCGTGGCGCACCAGGACGACCCGGCGACCCCGTCCGGGGCTGGGGTCAGCGGCCACGGCCGGAGGTCACGTCGGCCGGCAGCTTGATCACGGGGCAGTCGCGCCAGAGGCGCTCGAGGGCGTAGAACTCGCGCTCCTCGGTGTGCTGCACGTGCACCACGATCTCGGCGTAGTCGATCAGCACCCAGCGGCCGTCCCGCTCGCCCTCCCGGCGTACGGGCTTGGCGCCGAGCTCGCGCAGCTTGTCCTCGATCTCGTCGACGATCGAGCGGACCTGGCGCTCGTTGCTCGCGGAGGCCAGGACGAAGGCGTCGGTGATCACGAGCTGCTCGCTGACGTCGAACGCCAGGATGTTCTCGGCCAGCTTGTCCGAGGCGGCGCGCGCAGCGGCGTGCACCAGCTCGATGGCGTGCTCGGTTGCGGTCATGCGGGTTGCACCTTCGTCGAGTAGAGGTCGTGCTTGGAGATGTACTGCACCACGCCGTCGGGCACGAGGTACCAGACCGGTTCGCCCTTGGCGCGACGCTCGCGGCACTCGGTGGAGGAGATCGCCAGGGCGGGGATCTCCAGGATCGTGACGCGGTCGCTCGGGATGCCGTGCAGCGTGCTCGGGCTCATCTCGTAGCCGGGTCGCGTGCAGCCGACGAAGCGGGCCAGGTCGAACAGCTCCTGGGCGTCGCGCCAGGTGAAGATGTCGGCCAGGGCGTCGGCACCGGTGATGAAGTAGAGGTCCGAGTTGGGCAGGTGCGCGGCGACGTCCCGAAGCGTGTCGATGGTGTACGTCGGGCCGCCGCGGTCGATGTCCACGCGGGAGACGGTGAACCGCGGGTTGGACGCCGTCGCGATCACGGTCATCAGGTAGCGGTGCTCCGCCTCCGAGACGTCGCGGTCCGACTTCTGCCAGGGCTCCCCGGTCGGCACGAACACGACCTCGTCGAGGTCGAACCACGCCTGGACCTCGCTCGCGGCCACGAGGTGGCCGTGGTGGATCGGGTCGAAGGTGCCACCCATCACGCCCACGCGTCGCCGCGGGACCGTCTCCGGCGTCCGCTCCGGCGAGCCGGCGGCTGTCGTGCTCAGGAGTGCTCGCGTCCTCTGCCGAAGGCGAGCAGCGCGAGCATCAGGGAGAACAGGATCACCAGGGCTGCGCCACCGACGAGGTAGGGCCTGGCGCCGGCGCCCCCTTCGGCGGCGAGCGGCAGGAGCAGGAGGAGACTCAGCATGAGTCACAGCCTATCGGCATACGCTGCCAGCCACGCCGAACGCCCCCACGGTGGTTGAGGAGGGAGCGCCGGCGACCGTCTCGGAACCGGTGCGTCGCCGGTCAGTTGAAGATCATGCCGACGCCGAGCAGCCAGGCCCAGAAGAAGAGGGTGCGGCCGACGAGGCCGGCGAGGAAGAAGACCACGACGTTCATCCGCAGCGTGCCCGCCACCATCGCCATGGCGAAGAACGGCGGGAAGCCGACCGCCGCCGAGACGAAGGTGAGCACCCCGCTGACCACCGGCCGGCCCTGGACGTAGCCGCGCCAGCGTTGGAACTGCGCCTGCCGCTTGGGGGTGTCCAACCGCTGCTTGAGCCAGGGGATGTCCAGGGCGCCGAGCGAGAGGTAGTACCAGACCAGCTTGCCGATGTTCTGGCCCAGCGAGCCGATGAAGGCGATGAGCAGGGCCGGGTGCTGGTCGGACTTGGCGTACAGCACCGAGATGTAGGCCTCCATGTTGAAGACCGGTATGACCGCGGAGACGATCCCGAATCCGAGGGTCAGCCAGATCAGCTTCACCGGACGTGACCGTCACCGGTGACGACGTACTTCGTGGACGTCATCTCCGGGAGGCCCATCGGGCCCCGGGCGTTCAGCTTCTGGTTGGAGATCCCGATCTCGGCGCCGAAGCCGAACTCGCCCCCGTCGGTGAACCGGGTCGACGCGTTCACGAGCACGGCGGCCGAGTCGACCTGGGCCACGAACCGCTGGGCGTTGGCCTGCGAGTCGGTGACGATCGCGTCGGAGTGCGACGAGGAGTAGGCGCGGATGTGGGCGATCGCCGCGTCCAGGGACGGTACGACGGCCGCCGAGATCTCCAGCGCGAGGTACTCCGTGCCCCAGTCGTCCTCGGTCGCCGGCACGACGCCCTCCTGCTGGGCGAAGTCGGCGTCCCCGTGGATCGTGACGCCGGCCTCCTGCAGGGAGCGCACGATGCGCGGCACGAACTCGGCCGCCACGTCGGCGTGCACCAGCAGGGACTCGGCGGCGTTGCAGACCGAGGTGCGGTGCGTCTTGGCGTTCAGCACGATCCGCTCGGCCATGTCGAGGTCGGCGGCGGCGTCGACGTAGACGTGGCAGTTGCCCACGCCCGTCTCGATCACCGGCACCGTGGACTCCTCGACGACGGAGGCGATCAGCCCGGCGCCACCACGCGGGATGAGCACGTCGACGAGCCCGCGAGCGCGCATCAGCTCCTTGACCGACTCGTGGCCTTCGCCCGGCACCAGCTGGACGACGTCCTCGGGCAGGCCCGAGTCCCCGGCGGCCCGGCGCAGGGTCGCGACGACGGCCGCGTTGGACTCCCGGGCGCTCGAGGACCCGCGGAGCAGCACCGCGTTGCCGCTCTTCAGGCAGATGCCGGCCGCGTCCGCGGTGACGTTCGGGCGGGCCTCGTAGATGATCCCGACCACGCCGAAGGGCACCCGCACCTGGCGCAGCTGCAGCCCGTTGGCCAGCGTGGAGCCACGCAGCACCTCACCGACGGGGTCCGGCAGGCCGGCCACGTCGCGCAGCCCCTGGGCCATCGCGGCCAACCGGCCCTCGTCGAGACGCAACCGGTCGAGGAGGTGCTCGGGAGTCCCACCCGACGCGGCGGCGTCGAGGTCGGCGGCGTTGGCCGCGAGGATCTGCTCGGTGTCGGCGAGGAGCGCCTCGGCCATCGCCACCAGTGCGGCGTCCTTGACGGCGCGCGTGGCCAGGGCGAGGTCGGTGGCCGCCGTGCGGGCGCGCGTGGCCACCGCGGTGAGGGCGGAGTCGGGCATGGCCTCAGCCTATCCAGCGGTGAACCGGTGGACTCAGGCGCGTCGGCCCATCGCGCCGCGCTGGTCCCGGACGTCCTTCTCGACGATCTCCAGGCCGACTACCTCCCAGTTCGGGAGCTTGGCCGACTCACGGTGCTCGTTCCACAGCCGCATGGCCAGGGACGCGACGTCGAGCATGTTCTCACCCTCGTCCCAGAACTGGATCTCGACCGAGTGCCCGGTCGAGATGACTGAGTCCAGGAACTGGCGCTCCTCGTTGAGGCGCTGCATGGCCCCCCGGATGATCAGCGGCTCCAAGGGCTCGCCGGCAAGCGTCAGGGTCACGTGCCAGTGGCGTACGGCCTTGTTCACTCAGCTCCCCCGTTGCCGGATCCGGGCATGGACCACCCGGTGCGACTCAGTGTCCACGAAGTGGACACCTGCGCGAAGGGAAACCGGCAGAAAGTTGCCCGGACTCAGAGGACGATCAGGTCGTCGCGGTGCACGACCTCACGTTCGTACGCCGCGCCGAGCTCCCGGGCCAGCTCGTGGGTGGAGCGACCCAGCAGCCCGGGCAGCTCCTCGGCGTCGTAGTTGACCAGGCCGCGGGCCACCACCCGGCCACGCTCGTCGACGAGGTCCACGGGGTCACCGGCCACGAAGCCGCCGGCGACGCCGGTGATGCCCGCCGGGAGCAGTGACGCGCGCCGCTCGGTGAGCGCGGTGACGGCCCCGGCGTCGAGCACGATCCGGCCCTTGGCATCGGTGGCGTGGGCCAGCCAGAGCAACCGGCTGGGACGGCGGCGACCGGTCGGGTGGAAGAGGGTGCCGGTCGACTCCCCCGCCAGCGCCTCGCGGGTGTGGTCCAGGTCGGTGAGCACGACCGGGATGCCGGCGCCGGTGGCGATGCGCGCGGCCTCGAGCTTGGTGCCCATGCCCCCGGTCCCGACGCCGGACGAGCCGGCCCGGCCGACCTTGATGCCCTCGAGCTCGCTCCCGTCGACGACCTCGGGGATCAGCCGGCTGGTGGCCAGGCCGGGCGGGGCGTCGTACAGGCCGTCCACGTCGGAGAGCAGCACCAGCAGGTCGGCGTGCACCAGGTGGGCCGCGAGCGCGGCGAGCCGGTCGTTGTCGCCGAACCGGATCTCGGTGGTGGCGACGGTGTCGTTCTCGTTCACGATCGGGACCACCCCGAGCTCGAGCAGCTTGTCGAAGGTGCGCTGCGCGTTGCGGTAGTGGCTGCGCCGGGTGACGTCGTCGAGGGTGAGCAGCACCTGGCCGGTCACCTGGCCGTGTCGCGCGAACTCCTCGGTGTAGCGATGGACGAGGAGGCCCTGCCCGACCGACGCCGCGGCCTGCTGCCGGGCCAGGTCGCGCGGGCGACGCGCGAACGACAGCGGCGCCAGCCCCGCGGCGATGGCGCCGGAGGACACCAGCACCAGGTCGGCGCCGCGCTCACGCACGCCGACCAGGCTGTCCACCAGGAGGCGCACCCGGCCCGGGTCGATCCCGCCGGCAGCGGTGGTGAGGGACGAGGAGCCGACCTTGACCACCACGCGGGTGGCGCCGGTGACGCCCTCGCGGGTCATGCGTCGTCCTCTTCCTCGCCGCCGGTCGTCTCGATCCACTCCCCGTGCTCGTCCTGGGCCAGCCGGCGAGCCACGTCCGCGCGGGTCTCGGTCTCGCTGCGCTCGGGCATCAGCTCGTCGATCGTGCGGCGACGGCCGGCGGCCGGCCGGTCCTCGGCGAAGCGCTGGTCCTCGCCACGGCGGCCGAGCATCTGCGCACCCGCGTCGATCCCGGGCTTGAAGTCGAAGATGACGGCGTTGTCGGGGTCGCCGATCAGCACCGGGTCGCCCTCGATCGCGCCCATCTTGACCAGGCGCGCCTCGACGCCGAGGCGGTTGAGCCGGTCGGCGAGGAAGCCGACGGCCTCGTCGTTGCTGAAGTCGGTCTGACGGATCCAACGCTCCGGCTTCTCGCCGCGCACCCGCCAGCCCTCCCCCGTCTCCTTGATGGTGAACTCCTCGCCACCGGAGAGCGACCTGGGCCGCAGCACGATCCGGGTCGTCTCCTTGACCGGCTCGGCCAGGCGGCGCTCGGCCACGATCCCGGCCATCGCGAACATCAGCTCACGCAGCCCCTCGTGGCTCGAGGCGCTCACCGGGAACACCGGCCAGCCCAGGGAGGCGACGTCCTCGGTGACCATCTCGGCCATGTCGCGGCCGTCGGGCACGTCGACCTTGTTGAGCGCCACCAGGCGAGGGCGGTCCTCGAGACCGCCGTAGCGCTGGAGCTCCTGCTCGATCACCTCGAGGTCACCCAGTGGGTTGCGGCCGGGCTCCATCGTGGCGAGGTCGACGACGTGGACGATCGCGGCGCAGCGCTCGATGTGGCGCAGGAAGTCGTGGCCCAGACCACGGCCCTCGCTGGCACCCTCGATCAGCCCGGGCACGTCGGCGACGGTGAACGTGGTGTCCCCCGCCTTCACGACGCCCAGGTTCGGGACCAGGGTGGTGAACGGGTAGTCCGCGATCTTGGGCCGGGCGCGCGACAGCGCGGCGATCAGGCTGGACTTGCCGGCGCTCGGGAAGCCGACCAGGCCGACGTCGGCCACGACCTTGAGCTCGAAGCTGACGACGAGGTCGTCGCCCGGCTCGCCCAGCAGCGCGAACCCGGGGGCCTTCCGCTTGGAGGAGGCCAGCGCCGCGTTGCCCAGCCCGCCCCGACCACCCTGCGCGATGACGATCTCGGTGCCGGGGCCGACGAGGTCGGCGAGCACGGCGCCGGAGGAGTCGGTGACCACCGTGCCGTCCGGCACGGGCAGGACGAGGTCCTCACCGTGGGAGCCGTTGCGGTGCGCGCCCGCACCGTGGCCGCCGTGCGGGGCGACCCGCTGGGCACTGTGGTGGTAGTCGATCAGCGTGGTCACGTCGGGGTCGACGCGGAGGATCACCGACCCACCCGGACCGCCGTTGCCGCCGTCGGGACCGCCCAGCGGCTTGAACTTCTCGCGGTGCACGGACGCGACCCCGTTGCCTCCGCGGCCGGCGACGACGTGCAACGTCACGCGGTCGATGAACGTGGGCACTGCCATCGTCGGTCTCCTTCCAGGAGGTGGTGTGGACAAGCACGAAGGGCGTTCCCGATGGTCTCAGGAACGCCCTCGTTGGTGGATCGGTAGCCGCTTGAAGGAGCGTTACTCCCCGGCCGGCTGGATGTTCACGACACGGCGGCCGCGCTTGGTGCCGAACTCCACGTTGCCCGCGATCAGCGCGAACAGGGTGTCGTCACCGCCCCGGCCGACGCCGGAGCCCGGGTGGAAGTGCGTGCCGCGCTGGCGGACGATGATCTCGCCCGCGTTGACGAGCTGGCCGCCGTAGCGCTTCACGCCGAGGCGCTGGGAGTTGGAGTCGCGACCGTTCTTGGTCGACGCTGCACCCTTTTTGTGAGCCATTCGCTGTCCTTGAGGTGAATGCTGACGTGAGTCAGACGGTGATGTCGGTGACCTTGACCTGGGTGTACTTCTGGCGGTGACCCTGGCGCTTCTTGTAGCCGGTCTTGTTCTTGAACTTCTGGATCACGATCTTCGGGCCCTTGGTGGCGCCGAGCACCTCGACGGTCACGCCGGCCTTGTCCAGGCCGGTCGCGGTGACCGTCTCGCCGTCCACGACCATCACCACGGGAAGGGTGAGTGACTCGCCCACGCCGGTGTCGATCTTGTCGATCTCGATGACATCGCCAACAACAACCTTCTGCTGCTTGCTGCCAGCGCGCACAACTGCGTACACGGCGGACTCACTCTCCTCGGGTCTTCACATGATGCGAAAGTCTGGTCTGCGTCGGCGCACTCGCCACCCGGTTTCAGAGCCGGGGGACGCGATCCGCGCAGATGGTTGGGTGCGCATGAGCACACCGAGGGTCGACTTTACGGGTTCGGCGGGCGCAGGGTCAAAACGGGTCCCTTCGCGGCCCGAGTGCTCACTGGTTCAGCGCTTGCGCGAGCCCTTGCGCTTGACCGGCACGTGCGAGAGGGAGAAGCCGTCCTCGTCCACACCCTCGATGCCGTCACCGTCTGGGCCCTCACCGTCGACGTCGTCGCCGGTGGGCTCGACCGGGACGTCCACCGGCTCGGCCGACGGTCCTGCCTCGGTGCCGGCACCGGCCCGGGGAGCGACATCGTTCAGCGGGCTCGGCGGACCGGCCGGGCGTCGCGCCGTACGCCGACGGGTGGTGGTGACCACCCGGGGCGCCTCCGGCTCGGCCTCGGACCGGCTTTCGTCCGGCGTCTCTTCCGGCGTCCTTCCCGCGGCCCCCTGGGCCGACTCGGACGGGACGTGCTGGGGCTCCGGGACCGAGGTGCTCGGCCGGCCCACCACCGTCTGCTCCACGGCCGGCTCGACCAGGGTCTCGGCGGCGGGCTCGACCGCGGGCTCGACCGTCGGGGCAGTGGCCGGCTCGGCCGGCTGCTGCGCCGCGGGCGTCTCCTCGACCGGCGTCTCTGTGTCCTCGTCCTGCTTCTCCTGGGGACGGATCTTGGCGAGGTCGGCCGGAGAGGGCTTCACCGGGGCTCCCCCGCCGTTGCCCCCGTTCCCGTTGCTGCCGCCGTTGCCGTTGCCGCCGCCGTTGCCGCCCTGGTTGTTGCCGCCGCCGTTGTCGCCCCGACCGCGGTTGCGGCCGCCGCGAGCGCGTCCCCGACCGCGGGAGTCGTCGTCCTCGGACCGGGAGCCGGACTCGACCGGGTGGTCGTGCACGACCAGGCCGCGGCCCTTGCAGGCGTCGCAGTCGGTGCTGAACGCCTCGACGAGGCCGGTGCCGATGCGCTTGCGCGTCATCTGGACCAGGCCGAGCGAGGTCACCTCGGCGACCTGGTGGCGGGTCCGGTCACGACCGAGGCACTCCACCAGGCGGCGCAGCACGAGGTCGCGGTTGGACTCGAGCACCATGTCGATGAAGTCGATCACGATGATGCCGCCGATGTCGCGCAGCCGGAGCTGGCGGACCATCTCCTCGGCGGCCTCGAGGTTGTTCTTGGTGACCGTCTCCTCCAGGTTGCCCCCGGAGCCGGTGAACTTGCCGGTGTTGACGTCGACGACGGTCATGGCCTCGGTGCGGTCGATGATCAGCGACCCGCCCGAGGGCAGCCAGACCTTCCGGTCCAGGCCCTTGGCGATCTGCTCGTCGACCCGGTAGGTCGCGAACAGGTCCTTGCCGTCCTCACCGGGCTCGAAGCGCTCGAGCCGTTCCTTGAGGTCGGGAGCCACGTGCGACACGTAGTTCTCGACCAGGTCCCAGGCGTCGTCGCCCTGGACGACGAGCTTGCCGAAGTCCTCGGTGAACAGGTCGCGGACGACCTTCAGGGTGAGGTCGGGTTCGCCGTAGAGCAGCTGCGGCGACTTGCCGGACTTGACCTTCTCCTCGATGTCAGCCCAGCGCGCCGTGAGCCGCTCGACGTCGAGGGTGAGCTCCTCCTCCGAGGCTCCCTCCGCCGCGGTCCGCACGATGACGCCCGCGCTGTCGGGCACGATCTGCTTGAGCAGCGTCTTGAGGCGGTTGCGCTCGGTGTCGGGGAGCTTGCGGGAGATGCCGGAGGTGTTGCCGTCCGGGACGTAGACCAGGAAGCGGCCGGGCAGGCTGATCTGACCGGTGAGCCGGGCGCCCTTGTGGCCGACCGGGTCCTTGGAGACCTGCACGAGGATCGTCTGCCCGGAGGACAGCACCGACTCGATCTTGCGCTGCTGGCCGTCCTTGTGGCCGACCGCGGCCCAGTTGACCTCACCGGCGTAGAGCACCGCGTTGCGGCCCTTGCCGATGTCGATGAAGGCCGCCTCCATGGAGGGCAGGACGTTCTGCACGCGACCGAGGTAGATGTTTCCGATCAGGGAGGTCTGCGACTCCCGGGCGACGTAGTGCTCCACCAGCACCTTGTCCTCGAGGACGCCGATCTGCGTCAGGTCGTCCTTCTGCCGGACGACCATGACGCGGTCGACCGACTCGCGGCGAGCGAGGAACTCCGCCTCACTGACGAT
>JAOPYC010000028.1 GCA_025964795.1 Marmoricola sp. | reverse complement strand
ACGTGTCCGGCTCGGTCGAGGCCCTCGAGGACTCGCTGGCCGCGATCGACGTGGGCGACGAGGTGTCGCTGCGCGTCATCGACCGCGGTGTCGGTGCGATCACCGAGACCAACGTCGACCTGGCCGCTGCCTCCGACGCGATCATCATCGGGTTCAACGTCCGCCCGCAGGGCAAGGCGACCGAGATGGCCGAGCGCGAAGGTGTGGAGATCCGCTACTACACGGTGATCTACCAGGCCATCGAGGAGATCGAGGCAGCGCTCAAGGGCATGCTCAAGCCCGAGTTCGAGGAGCAGACCCTGGGTCAGGCGGAGATCCGCGCGATCTTCCGCAGCTCCAAGATCGGCAACATCGCCGGGTGCATGGTCACCAGCGGCCTGATCCGGCGCAACGCCAAGGTGCGGCTGATCCGCGACGGCAACGTCGTGGCGGACAACCTAGACCTGGCCTCGCTCAAGCGCGAGAAGGACGACGCCTCCGAGGTCCGCGAGGGCTTCGAGTGTGGTCTGGTGCTCCGTGGTTACAACGACATCAAGGAGGGCGACATCGTCGAGGCCTTTGAGATGAAGGAGATCCCGCGCGCCTAGCTGATGTGGTCGGGCGCTCCCTCGTGGGGGCGCCCGGCCGCCCGCTGGGGGCGTCGAGTGCGGACGGCCGCGGAGCGACCTCGCTCGCAACCACCCCTCTCCGCTCGTTCCTCGCTCCGAGGGGGCCAGTGCCATCCACGCTCCCTCAGCCGCTCCGCAGCCGTCCGTACTCGACGGTCGCTCGGCCGGCCGGGCGCAGCGGGCATGAACCGCATCATCACCAACTCAACCGCACGGAAAGCAAGGCAGGCCGATGAGCAACCCACGTGTCAGGAAGATCGCCGACCGGATCAAGGTGATCGTGGCCGAGATGCTGGAGCGCCGGATCAAGGATCCTCGGCTCGGGTTCGTGACGATCACGGACGTGCGGGTCTCGGGGGACACGCTGCAGGCGTCGATCTTCTACACGGTGCTCGGGGCCGATGAGGACCTCGAGGGGACCGCGGCGGCGCTGGCGTCGGCGAAGGGGCTGATCCGGTCCGAGGTGGGCAAGCAGCTCGGGATGCGGCACGTGCCGACGCTCGACTTCATCCACGACGCCCTGCCCGAGACCGCCCGGCAGATCGACGACCTGCTCGAGCGGGTGCGCGCGGCCGACGCCGCCGCGGCGGAGTCCGTCCGGGCCGGGGCGTACGCCGGGGAGCCGGACCCCTACAAGAAGCCGCGCGAGATCGGCGACCCCGATGACCTCGACGACGACGTCGACGAGCCGTTCGAGACGCCTCCTCCCTCGGCTCCTCAGGACACCTGAGGGTGAGTCAGAGAAGCGGTCTCGTCCTGGTCGACAAGCCGGCGGGGATCACCTCGCACGACGTCGTGGCGCGCGTACGACGCCTCGCGGACACGCGCAAGGTCGGCCACGCCGGGACGCTCGACCCGATGGCGACCGGCGTGCTCGTGCTCGGCGTGAACCGAGCGACCCGGCTGCTCGGGCACCTGCTGCTCACCGACAAGGTCTACGACGCCACCATCCGGCTCGGGTCCTCCACCACCACCGACGACGCGGAGGGCGAGGTCATCGCGACCGCGCCGACCGGCGGAGTGACCGAGGAGCAGGTGCTCAACGTCCTCGGTGGGCAGGTCGGCCTGGTCGAGCAGGTGCCGTCGGCGGTGTCGGCGATCAAGGTCGACGGCCGACGGGCCTACGAGCGGGTGCGGGCGGGGGAGCAGGTCGAGCTCCCGGCACGGCAGGTGCGGATCGACTCCATCGAGGTCGACGAGGTCCGCCTCGGGCCCGACGGCGTGGACCTCGACGTCACGGTGCGCTGCTCCAGCGGCACCTACATCCGAGCGATCGCCCGGGACCTCGGTGCCGAGCTGGGCGTGGGCGGGCACCTCATCGCCCTGCGGCGCAGCGCGGTGGGGCCGTTCGGCATCGAGCAGTCCCGGACGCTGGAGCAGCACCAGGACGAGCTGGTCGTGCTGCCCATCGCGGAGGCGGCCAGGGCCGGCTTCCCGGCGTACGAGCTGGACGAGGCGCAGGCCACCGAGGTGCGCTACGGACGCAAGCTGCCGGTGCTGTTCCACGACACGGGTGCGGTGGCGCTGTTCGCCCCGGACGGGGAGTTCCTGGCGCTCTACGAGCAGGTCCCCGACGTGGCCGAACCGCTGGCGGCGGCGGTCGCGGTCTTCGTCTGATCGCTGCGCCAGTAGTGTTCACGCCGTGCGAATCTGGCGTTCCCTCGACGACGTGCCGACCGACCTCGGTCGCACGGTCGTCGTCATCGGCAACTTCGACGGGGTGCACCTCGGCCACCGGCACGTGATCCAGCGGGCCCGGGAGCTGGCGGACGCCGACGGGCTGCCCGTCGTGACCGTGACCTTCGACCCGCACCCCATCGCGGTGCTGCGGCCCGAGCACGCGCCGCTGGCCCTGACCACCATCGACCGGCGCTGCCACCTGCTCTCCGAGGCGGGCGTCGACGACGTCCTGGTCATCCCGTTCTCGCGGGAGATCGCCGCCTGGAGCCCGCAGGAGTTCGTGGACCTCGTGCTCGTGGACGGCCTGCACGCCGCCGCCGTCGTGGTCGGCGGGAACTTCCGGTTCGGAGCCCGCGCCGCCGGTGACGTGGCCATGCTGACCGAGGCGGGGAAGGCCCTCGACTTCCGCGTCCACGGCGTCGCGCTGGACGGCGGCCCGCAGGTGTGGTCCTCGACGTACGTCCGCACCTGCCTGGCCGGCGGCGACGTCGAGGGCGCCGCCGAGGCGCTGGGTCGTCCCTACTCGGTGCTGGGGCCCGTGGTGGTCGGCGACCGTCGTGGCCGTGAGCTCGGCTACCCCACGGCCAACGTCATGACGGGTGGGACCGCCGCTCCCGCGGACGGGGTGTACGCCGGATGGCTGTACCTCCTCGACCCCGATTACGGGCAGCAGCGCACCGGTGAGCCGATGCCGGCCGCGATCAGCGTCGGCACCAACCCGACCTTCGACGGCGTGCGCGAGCGCCGCGTCGAGAGCTATGTCCTGGACCGCACCGACCTCGAGCTGTACGACGTCGAGGTCGAGGTCTCCTTCGTCGAGCGGTTGCGGGGGATGGTGGCCTTCGAGTCGGTCGAGAAGCTGGTCGAGCAGATGGACGACGA
>JAOPYC010000023.1 GCA_025964795.1 Marmoricola sp. | reverse complement strand
CTCAGAAGCCCTTACCCCAAGGGATTCCGAACTTTTCTCGAACTTTCTCACGGGAGCTCGTCGGAGGCGCGGATCGGCTGTCGCGGCACCGGTTTCGAGACGCTCGCTGGCGCTCGCTCCTCAACCAGCGTGCGGCCGGCTCAGGCGCAGTGGACGCAGACTCGGGCCGTGGGACGCGCTTCGAGGCGGGCCACCGGGATCGGCTGGCCGCAGGTCTCGCAGAGGCCGTAGATCCCGGCTGCGACCCGGTCGAGGGCGGCGTCGATCTCGGCCAGGTGGCGGCGGGCCTGGCGGACGAGGGCGTCGACCTGGGAGCGCTCGAAGGCGATGGTGGCGCCCTCGGGGTCGTGCTCGTCGTCGGCGTTGGTGTCGCGGGACGCGGCCACGACCTCGCCGAAGTCGTCGGTCAGCGCCGCCAGGCGCTGCATGGTCTGGTCGCGGTCCTCCAACAGCAGCCGCGTCGGGTCAGCGGGCACTCACGGCTCCTCGACAGGTGCCGGGCTTCCGCCGGCGTTGGGCTCCTCGAACGGCGCGATGGCGCGGACCCGCCAGTGGTCCTCGGCCCACTCCCAGACCTCGGCGTCGGTCAGCCCCTCACGCGACGGGGGCGAGTTCGGGTCGTCGCTCACGAGACCAGCTCCTCGAGGCGCTCCAGCGTCGCGCTCATGTCCGCCACCGGGTCGCCGGCCATCGGCCGGACCAGGGCCCGGTTGCGCTCCGGGCGCAGGTCCCAGGTCTCGACGACGTGCGTGCCGCCCTCGACCTCGGACAGCTCGTAACGCCAGATCCGGCCACCGATGACCCATGGCAACGGCAGGGTCAAGGGCCGCGTCTGCCACGCGAGGAGCCGGTCGGTCGCCAGCTCGATGACCGTGTTGCGGGTGGAGTAGGCGAAGCCGCGCTTCATGTGCATGTCGAACGTGGAGCCGACCCGGAGCGTCCCCTCGGAGGCGCGGACCCTGCGGACGGTCCCGGAGCCGTCCAGGTCCGGGTGCCGCTCGGGGTCGCTGAGCAGCGCGAAGATCGCGTGCGGCGCGGCGGGGATGGTGCGCTCGGCGCAGCGGACGTAGTCGCTGTCGGTCATACGTGCAGTCTCCCGTGTCGGGCAAACGCACCGCGGAGGCCGCCAACCCCTAGATTGGTCAGGTGACCTCGGTGCCGCTGTTCCCGCTCAACGCGGTGCTCTTCCCGGGAGTCGTCACTCCGCTGCACATCTTCGAGGAGCGCTACCGCCTGCTCGTCCGCGAGCTGGCCGGGATCGAGAGCGTCTTCGACCGGGTCTTCGGCATCCTCGCGATCCGCGAGGGCTACGAGGTGGGCGACCACGGCATGCAGTCCGCGCACCGCGTCGGCACGCTGGTGCAGCTCACCGAGCTCGACGCGTACGACGACGGCCGGTTCGACATCGAGGTGATCGGCCGGCAGCGGCTGCGCGTGCTGGAGTACGACAACTCCGGCCCGTTCCTGCGCGGCGACGTCGAGCTGCTCGCCGACACCGACGAGCCGGACGCCGCCGAGGAGGCGGAGCGGGCGCTCGCGGTGTTCGAGAAGTACCGCCTCCAGCTCTCCGAGCTCCGCGGCGGGCCGGTGCTGGCCGGCGAGATGCCCAGCGACCCGGCGTACCTCTCCTACGCGCTCGCGAGCACCTGCCTGCTCACCCTCCCCCAGCGCCAGGCGCTGCTGGAGGCCGACACCGCGCAGCTGCGCCTGGGCATGCTCCGCCGCACCCTCCACGAGGAGATGCGCGCGATGCGGGCGCTGCCGTCCCTGCCGGCCACCGAGGTGGCCCGGACCCGCTGGTCCCCCAACTGATGGCTCGCCGGTCGCCGGGAGCGCGATCGGGCGGTACGCCGGCCACGGCCGCCCTCGACCGCGCCGGGGTGGCGTTTACGCTGCACCCCTACGAGCACGACCGGGCGGCGGCGTCCTACGGGCTGGAGGCCGCGGAGCAGCTCGGCCTGGACCCGACCGCCGTCTTCAAGACCCTCGTGGCCGAGGTCGACGGGCGGCTGCTGGTCGGCATCGTGCCGGTCGCGGGCCAGCTCGACCTGAAGGCTCTCGCGGCCGCCGTCGGCGGCAAGAAGGCGGCCATGGCCGACCCCACCACCGCGGAGCGTACGACGGGCTACGTGGTCGGCGGGATCTCCCCGATCGGACAGCGCAAGCTGCTGCCCACGGTCATCGACTCCTCGGCGCTGGAGCTGCCCACCGTCTACGTCAGCGGCGGCAAGCGCGGCCTCGACCTCGGGGTGGCACCGCAGGACCTCGTCGCCCTGCTGGACGCGACGGTCGCTGCCATCGGGCGGGGCTGAGCCCTACCCGAGCAGCTCGACCGTCCTCGCGTCCGGGCCGTCGAAGAACCGCTCCAGCACGGCCGCGAACAGCGGCTCGTCCGGGTCGGCCGCCGCGAACAGGGTCATCGAGGAGCGAAGCTTCATCGCGTCCACCGAGCCGAGCACGTCCTGGGCCGAGGCGTCCTCGACGTCGAGCACCGCCTCGCAGCACTCGCGCAGCCGGGGACCGAGCACCGGGTGCGCGAGGTAGGAGCGGGCCTCCTCCGGGCCGGAAACCGCGTAGTGACGGGCGGTGCTGCTCTGTCCCAGCCCCGCGACCTGGGGGAAGACGAACCACATCCAGTGGCTCGTCTTGCGGCCGCGACGCAGCTCGCCCAGCGCCTGGGCGTAGGTGCGGCCCGAGTCCTGGGCGCTGACGAAGCGGTCGAGGTCGCTCATCGGCTACTTCAGGGCGACCCGGAGGAGCCCGTGGGCGGTGTCGCCCTGGCTCCACGCGCTGAAGCCGACGGCCCGCAGCGCGGCGAGGTTCTGGGCGGCCTCGTCGGCGTCCTTGTCCTGGCCGTCGGCCGCATCGCGCAGGGCGTCGGTCCAGCCGTTGTCGAGCGAGAGGTAGAAGATCCCCTGCGACTCGCTCGCGTGGGTCACCACGTCCTTGAAGTTCTCAGCATCGCCCAGCGAGCCGTCCCCGAGCAGGTCCTGCGCGTAGCCGGACTGCGTGGAG
This sequence comes from Marmoricola sp., assembly GCA_025964795.1. Classification (GTDB taxonomy): domain Bacteria; phylum Actinomycetota; class Actinomycetes; order Propionibacteriales; family Nocardioidaceae; genus Marmoricola. The sequence goes on along the minus strand of JAOPYC010000023.1, from coordinate 8,784 downwards.
AGCGCCACCTCGCCGTCCTTGCTGGAAAGCGTGGCCGGCAGGTCGCTGAGTGAGGCTCCGGTCTTGGCCTCGACCTTGGCGACGACCGCCTTGATCGCCGCGTCGTCGCCGTGGACCAGCAGGCCGATCGGCAGGTCGCCGGGGCCGGAGAGGTCGCTGAGCTTGGCCGGGGCGTCGCCGCCGAGCGAGACGCTGACCGAGCTGCCGAGCAGGGTGACCAGGTCGTCCGGCAGCTCGAGCCCGGTGCCCTCGGTGAACATCTGCGTCAACGAGCGCAGGCCTTCCTGGCTGGAGCCGCCGGACTTGAGACCGTCCAGCGCCTTCTCGGGGACGGCCAGCGCGAGCACGGCGGCGGTGTCCTTCGGGAGAGCCGAGACGTGCCGGCCGACGCTCTTGCCGTCGTACGCCTTGGCGCCGCCACCGGCGAAGGCGAGCTCGATGCCACCGTCGGCGAACCGCAGCCCCGCGGCCGCGCCCTTGAAGTCCTTGAACGCGTTCGCGATCTCGTCCTTGTCCGCCGAGCCGGGCGTGAACGCGACCCCGCCGGCACTCGCACCACCCGCGAGGCCACCCAGCCCGCCCGGGTCCACGAGCCCGTCGGTCAGCCCGCCCAGGCCGCCCTTGCCGGAGTCGAGGGTGGAGAGGATCTTCGGGCTGGTCCGGCTCAGGTAGGCGTTCACGATGCCCGGGCCACCAACCTCGTCGGTCCACTTCTGGAAGTCGGCGTTCTCCGCGAGCGGCGCCTTCGTCCCGGCCGCGACGATCGCCTGGGCGTGCGCGGTGCTGTCGCTCGCGATGACGTAGTCGTCGGTGGTGGTGAAGCCGAACTCCTTGTCGCTCGGGTCGGCACACTTCGCCAGTGCGGCGAAACCCGTCTTGGCCTTGTCGACGTCGCTGATCTGCAGGGCCAGCACCGGGGCCGGCTTGCCGCCGAGGACGACGCCGCCGAGTCCGGCCCGGTGGCCGATCCAGGGCTTGATGTCCTTCTCGTAGTCCAGGGCCTTGCAGGGCCCGTCCTTCAGCGCCTCGTCGAAGATCGCCTTCATCACGTCGGAGTCGGGGGTGATGCCGGTGCGCTTCGTCCAGCTGGGGAACTTGCGCAGCGTCTTGATCGCCTCCACCTTCTGGCCACCCGACGGGTTCAGGTCGACGGTGACGAGCGCGAACGTCGTGTCGGGCAGCACCTCGGCCGGACGCGGTCCGCCGGAGGAGAAGAACTGCCAGGCGGCGTACCCACCACCGGCGACGAGCACGACCGCCACGACCGAGGCGACGACGGCGACGATCCCCCGCTTGCTCCCCGAGCGCGTCTCCGGCTCGGGCGGTGGCGCGGACAGCTCGGCGGTGTGCTCGGACATGGTCCCCCCGGATGACGACAGAAAAGTTCACGCGCAGAGTACCCGCTGGGCTACTCCCCGGGGGTCGGCTTCTTCAGAACCCAGAGGTGGAGAAGGGCACCGAGCGCGGCACCGACGGGCCAGATCCAGGCCACCCCGGGGGCGTGCAGCTTGAGCTGCATCGACACCGAGGCACCGTCGGGCATCCCCTTCAGGGCCGAGAGCTCCTTGTCGGGTCCCAGCGCCAGCCCGACGTGCACCATCAGCCAGGAGGCGAGCCCCGCACCGAGGACCACGAGGACCACCATCAGCAACGGGTCACGACGCCGCCAGGCCAGCAGGATGACGCCGCTGAGCAGGCCGCCGACGGCAGCCACGACGAAGAACCAGCCGTCGGTGGAGACCTGCTTGACCAGCTCCTCGGGCGCCAACGTCGCGCCGTCCCCGGAGCGCACGACCTTCGGCAACGGGGTCTGCTGCCACCAGACGACAGCCCCTACCAGGCCCGCCACGACGAACCACGCGCCGACGATCAGCGCGTCGACGGCGGAGGCGAGCAGGACGGGCCGCGCGTCGGAGCGTTCGCCGGTCTCGACCGGCGCGCTCACCCCAGGCACCCGGGACCGAGGAGGTGCTTGAGGTCGCCGTAGAGCGCCGGCGAGGCCGACACCCGGTGCCGGTCGTCGAGGCGGAGCACCCGGGTCGCGCCGCGGGAGACCAGCTTGAGCCGGACCTCGGTGGTCCCCGGGTGGGTGCGCAGCACCTCCTTGAGCTGCTCGACCACAGGGGGCGTGCAGCGGGTGGAGGGCAGCGTGATCAGCACGGGGCCGGTCGAGCGGTCCTCCATCACCGGGGTGGTGATCGCCTTGCCGCGCAGCTCGGGCTGGTCCTTCGACTTGTCCAGCCGGCCCTGCACCGCCACGACGGTGTCCTCGACCAGCAGGTTGGCCGCGAGCTGGTAGTCGCTCGGGAACAGCAGCACGTCGATGGCACCCTCGAGGTCCTCGACGGTGACGATCGCCCAGGCGTTGCCGGTCTTGGTGATCTTGCGGGTCACCGAGGTGATCAGGCCGCAGATCGTGGCGAACGAGCCGTCGGGGCGGTCCTCGTCGGTGAGCAGCTGGCCGATCGTGCAGTCGGCGGCGTTGGCGAGCACGTGCTCGAGCCCGGTCAGCGGGTGGTCGGAGACGTAGAGCCCGAGCATCTCCCGCTCGTGACCGAGCAGGGTGCCCTTGTCCCACTCCTCGATGTCGGGCACCGCGACGCTGACCCCGAAGCCGCCGTCGTCGGGGTCCATGCCGCCGAAGAGCGAGTCCTGGCCGATGGCCTCGTTGCGCTTGATGTCGACGTACTGGTCGACCGCCTGCTCGTGCACCGCGAGCAGCGCCCGCCGGCGGTGCTTCATCTCGTCGTAGGCACCGGCCTTGACCAGCGACTCGATCAGCCGCTTGTTGCAGACCTGCGCCGGGACCTTGTCCATGAAGTCGGCGAAGTCGGCGAACCGGCCCTTCTCCCGGCGGGTGGAGATGATCTGCTCCACGACGTTCCAGCCGACGTTGCGGATCGCGGTCAGGCCGAAGCGGATGTCGGTGCCGACGGGGGTGAAGTTGGCCTCGGACTCGTTGACGTCCGGCGGCAGCACCTGGATCTTCATGTGGCGGCACTCGTTGAGGTAGATCGCCATCTTGTCCTTGTCGTCCTTCACGGACGTCAGCAGCGCGGCCATGTATTCCGCGGGGAAGTTCGCCTTCAGGTAGGCGGTCCAGTAGGAGACCAGGCCGTAGGCCGCGGAGTGGGCCTTGTTGAACGCGTAGTCCGAGAACGGGAGCAGCGTGTCCCACAGCGCCTTGATCGCACCGTAGGAGAAGCCGCGCTCGGTCATGCCGGCGGAGAAGGTCTCGAACTGCTTGTCCAGCTCCTCCTTCTTCTTCTTGCCCATCGCGCGCCGCAGCAGGTCCGCCTGGCCGAGCGTGTAGCCCGCCAGCTGCTGGGCGATCGCCATCACCTGCTCCTGGTAGACGATCAGGCCGTAGGTCTCGCCGAGCACCTCCTCGAGCGCCTCGGCGAGCTCGGGGTGCAGCGGCTCGACCGGCTCGCGGCCGGTCTTGCGGCGGGCGTACTTGTTGTGCGAGTCCGCGCCCATCGGCCCGGGCCGGTAGAGGGCGCCGACCGCGGAGATGTCCTCGAACGCGTCGGGCTGCATGCTGCGCAGCAGCGCCCGCATCGGGCCGCCGTCGAGCTGGAAGACACCGAGGGTGTCGCCCTTCTGCAGCAGGGAGTACGTCGCAGGGTCGGTCAGCTCGAGCTCCTCGAGGACGACCTTCTCCCCGCGGTTGTTCTCGATGTTGATCAACGCGTCGTCGAGGACCGTCAGGTTGCGCAACCCGAGGAAGTCCATCTTGATCAGGCCGAGCTTCTCGCAGGTCGGGTAGTCGAACTGGGTGATCTTGGCGCCGTCGGCCGGGCGGCGCATCACCGGGATCACGTCGAGCAGCGGCTCGCTGGACATGATCACGCCGGCGGCGTGCACGCCCCACTGGCGCTTGAGTCCCTCCAGGCCGATGGCGGTGTCGACCACCGTCTTCACGTCGTGGTCGCCGTCGTAGAGGGTGCGGAACTCGCCGCCCTCGCCGAACCGCTTGTGGGCCGGGTCGAAGATCTCCTTGAGCGGGACGTCCTTGCCCATCACCGAGGCGGGCATCGCCTTGGTGATCCGGTCGCCCATCGCGAACGGGTAGCCAAGGATCCGCGAGGAGTCCTTGACCGCCTGCTTGGCCTTGATGGTGCCGTAGGTGACGATCATCGAGACCCGGTCGTCGCCGTACTTGTCGGAGACGTAGCGGATCACCTCACCGCGGCGACGCTCGTCGAAGTCGATGTCGAAGTCGGGCATCGAGACGCGGTCGGGGTTCAGGAAACGCTCGAAGATCAGGCCGTGGACGAGCGGGTCGAGGTCGGTGATCCGCATGGCGTAGGCGACCATCGAGCCCGCCCCCGAGCCACGGCCGGGACCGACCCGGATGCCGTTGTCCTTGGCCCAGTTGATGAAGTCGGCCACCACGAGGAAGTAGCCCGGGAACCCCATCTGGGTGATCACGCCGACCTCGAAGTCGGCGCGCTTGCGGACCTCGTCGGGGATGCCGGCCGGGTAGCGGTAGCGCAGCCCCTTCTCGACCTCCTTGACCATCCAGGAGTTCTCGTCCTCCCCCTCCGGGCAGGGGAAGCGCGGCATGTAGGTGCCGTTGCCCTCGGTGAAGTCGACGTCGCAGCGCTCGGCGATCAGCAGGGTGTTGTCACACGCCTCGGGCAGGCCGTTGCGCACCGCCCACAGGTCGCGCATCTCGGCCGGCGACTTGATGTAGTAGCCATCGCCGTTGAACCGGAACCGCTTGGGGTCCGACATCACGCTGCCGGAGGAGACGCACAGCAGGTGCTCGTGGGAGGGCGCGTCCTGCTGGTGCACGTAGTGGGAGTCGTTGGTGGCGACCGGCGGGATGCCGAGGTCCTTGCTCAGCCGCAGCAGACCGTCGCGGACCCGGGTCTCGATGTCGAGCCCGTGGTCCATCAACTCGAGGAAGTAGTTGTCCTTGCCGAGGATGTCCTGGAAGTCGCCGGCCGCCTCGCGGGCCTTGGCGTAGTCACCGATCCGCAACCACGTCTGCACCTCGCCGGAGGGGCAGCCGGTGGTCGCGATCAGGCCCTCGGCGTACTCCGTCAGGAGCTCGCGGTCGGCTCGGGGCTGGTAGAAGAACCCCTCCATGGACGCCCGCGAGGAGAGCCGGAACAGGTTGTGCATGCCCGTGGTGCTCTCCGCGAGCAGGGTCATGTGGGTGTAGGCGCCGGAGCCGGAGACGTCGTCGTCGCCGCCGTCGTTCCAGCGCACCCGCTTCTTGTCGAACCGGGAGGTGTTGGGGGTGAAGTAGGCCTCCATGCCGATGATCGGCCGGACACCGTGCTTCTTCGCCTTGGACCAGAAGTCGTAGGCGCCGAACACGTTGCCGTGGTCGGTCATCGCGATGGAGTCCATGCCCAGCTCGGCGGTCCGCGCGAACATGTCGTCCAGCCGGGCCGCCCCGTCCAGCATGGAGTACTCCGTGTGGACGTGCAGGTGGACGAATCCGTCCCGCTTCGAAGGATTGCTCGACATGGAGCGCGATCAGCCCTTCCCGGAGCTCAGTCGTGGACACCCGTCTTCTGCACAGGCCCGGGCGGTCAGCCGGGGCCCGGTCGTGCGGGGAAGAAGGTCAGCGTACGTCAGCATGCCAGGGCCCTCCGACAGGGACACGGGCCCACCTCGGGGGCTCATCGGGGTCGCCTCCGCATCGCCGCCGAGACGACCGCGCCGGCGCCCAGGGCGACCGCCGCGAGCACCCCGACCGAGACCACCACGCCTCCCCAGCCCGCTCCAGCCCACGCCTGACCCAGCGCCAGACCGAACACGCTGGAGCCGGCGTAGTAGGCACACACGTAGAGCGCGCTCCCCTGCGTGCCGTACGGCGCGGCCACCACCGGCGCCCACCCGCTGGCCGTGGCGTGGGCACCGAAGAAGCCGGCGGTGAGCACGACCAGGCCCACGACCACCAGGACCAGCTGGTCGGGCAGGGTGAGCAGCAGCCCGGCCACCATCACCAGCACGGAGGACACAAGGACGCGCGGACGGCCCAGGCGGTCGGCCGCCCGCCCTGCCGACGCGGAGGCGACGGTGCCGGCGAGGTAGGCCAGGAAGACCAGCCCGAGAACGGCCGGCGCGAGGTCGAACGGCGCCGCGGAGAGCCGGTAGCCGAGGTAGTTGTAGACCGCGACGAAGCCGCCCATCAGCGTGAACGGGACCACGACGAGGGCCAGCAGCTCCGGGCGACCCAGCAGCCAGCGGAGGAGGCCGCGGTCGCCCGTGCGCTCGCCGGTCCTGCCTGCGGTCCCCGCCGCGTCCTCGGCGACCGGCTCGGGCAGCAGCCGCCAGAACGCGGCCGTCACCAGCGCCGCGAGCACCGCCAGCGCGGCGACGCCCGAGCGCCAGGAGCTGCCGTCCGAGACACCGGCGGTGACCAACCGGCCGCCGACCCCGCCCAGGGTGTTGCCGGCCACGTAGAGCCCCATCGCCGAACCGAGGCCCACCGGGTGCACCTCCGCGCCCACGTGGCCCATGGCCACGGCCACCACGGCCGCCAGCGCCACCCCGGAGAGCGCCCGGAGCACGACCAGCGAGGTGAAGTCCGGCGCCGCGGCGACCGCTGCCGTGAGCACCACCGAGAGCACGAGACCTACCCGCATGACCCGGACGCGTCCCCAGCGCACGGCCAGCGCCGCGGCGGGCAGCACCGCGAGGGCCAGGGCGCCCGTGGGGGCGGAGACGGCCAGGCTGGCGGCGCTCGGCCCGACGCCGTACTCCTCGCCGAGCTGCGGGAGCACCGGCTGCGCGGCGTACAGCAGGCCGAACGCCGCGAGCCCGGCCAGGACCATCGCACCGTTGAGCCGCCGGAACCCCGGTGTGCCGGGCCGGTGCAGGTCGTGGCTCAGGAGCCGTCACCGGCCTCCCAGGCGGCGAGGCTCTCCTCGATGATCGCGTGCATCAGCCGGGCGATCCGCTCCGGCCCGAGGCCGGGGACGTGCCGGGCCATCCGCGCGACGATCTCGGCCTCCCGGTCGGCGTCCCGGCCGCGCCGGCCGCCGTGGGAGCCGGAGGCGGCCTTGTGGTCCTGGACCGCGGCCGTCAGCGCCGTACGACGGGCCAGCAGCACGGCGAGCTCGTCGTCCACCGAGTCGATCCGGCCACGGAGGTAGGCCATCGGGTCGTCGCCGAGCCAGGCCATCTGCAGGTCGGGCTGCGCGTCCTCATAGCTGCTGCCGTCGGTCTCCTCGAGCTCGACCAGCCCGTGCTTGCGGTAGAACGCCCGGGCCCGCGCGTTGGACTGGTAGACCCGGAGCCCGAACCCGTGGGGCCGCAGTCCCTTGACCAGGTCCAGCAGGGCCAGCCCCACGCCGCGGGCGGGCCGGTCCGGGTGGACGAAGATGAGGTTGACCCACTGCCCGTCGAGGAGCAAGAAGCCCAGCACCGTGTCGCCGCGCACGGCGAGCCACAGCTCGCGCCCGGGCGCGTCGAGCAGGCCCAGGCACCACGCCCGGATCTGGGCCGGTGTCCGCTCCTCCGAGGGGTAGTCGGGAGCGGCGACGGCGGCCAGGAAGACCTCGGGCAGCGTGTAGAGGTCGTCGCGGAAGCCGGGCCGCAGCTCGAACTCCTCGGAGGACAGATCGTCAGTCGGCATCGCGGATGATCTCCAGGGCCCGCGCCAGGTCGGCGGGGTACGGCGACACGTACTCCACCTGCTCCCCCGTCCCGGGATGCTCGAAACCGAGCCGGACGGCGTGCAGCCACTGGCGCTCCAGCCCGACCCGCTGGGCGAGCGTCGGGTCGGCGCCGTAGGTGAGGTCGGCCACGCACGGGTGCTTGAGGGCGGCCATGTGCACGCGGATCTGGTGGGTGCGCCCGGTCTCGAGGTGGACCTCGAGCAGGCTGGCGAACCGGTGGGCCTCGAGCGTCGAGTAGTGCGTGACGCTGTGCTTGCCGTCCTCGCGCACCGCGAACTTCCAGTCGGACTTGGTGTGTCGGCCGATCGGGGCGTCGATGGTGCCCTCGAGCGGGTCGGGGTGGCCCTGGACGAGGGCGTGGTAGGTCTTGTCGACCTCCCGGTGGCGGAAGGCGTTCTTCAGCACGGAGTAGGCGCGCTCGCTCTTCGCGATCACCATCACGCCCGACGTACCGACATCGAGGCGCTGGACGATGCCGCGACGCTCCGGGGCGCCGCTCGTGGCGATCTGGAACCCGGCGCCACGCAGGTGGCCGACCACGGTGGGTCCGGTCCACCCCATCGACGGGTGCACGGCGACCCCGACCGGCTTGTCGATGACCACGATCTCGTCGTCGTCGTGGATGATCCCGATCCCCTCGACGACCTCGGCCACCACCTCGAGGGGGTCCTCCTGGAGGGGGAAGGTGACGTCGAGCAGCGATCCTGGGACCAGCCGGTCCGACTTGGCGGCGGGCTGCCCGTCGATGTGCACCAGCTCGCGGGAGACCATCTCGGCCGCCTTGCTGCGGGAGATCCCGAACATCCGGGCCAGGGCGACGTCGACCCGCTCCCCGGCGAGCCCCTCGGGGACCTGCAGGGTGCGCTGCTCGCCGTCGGCCTCGGTCACCGCACGCCGCCCGCGGCCTCGTGGTGGTGGCGGGACCCGTCGAGCCGGACCCCACGCAGGAGCAGGATCACGAAGAGGGCACCCGCGACGTCGATGCAGATGTCCGCGACGTTGAACACGGGCCAGTTCGGCAGGGCGAAGAAGTCGACGACGTGACCGCGGAACGGCCCCGGCGCACGGAAGATCCGGTCGACCAGGTTGCCGGTCACACCGGCGAGCAGCAGCCCCAGCGCCACGGCCCATCCGCGGTGCC
>JAOPYC010000005.1 GCA_025964795.1 Marmoricola sp. | reverse complement strand
CGCACCGCTGGCCCGGCCCACACTCTCCGGCGCGGTCAGGTCACTGCTGGCACCCCAGCACCACCCGGCACTGGACGCAGCCGCCTCGCCGATCGCACCGCTGGCCCGGCCCACACTCTCCGGCGCGGTCAGGTCACTGCTGGCACCCCAGCACCACCCGGCACTGGACGCAGCCGCCTCGCCGATCGCACCGCTGGCCCGGCCCACACTCTCCGGCTCCGACACTTTGGCCTCCCTCAACTAGGGGCGATGACCCGCGGGCCGTGCACCTGCAAGGAACCTCACGGCATCATCACCCACGCGTACGATGAACATCTTCTGCTGTTAGGTGTGACAGGTGCGTGACACTTCGCCCAACCGTCACCGGATGACTCCGCTCACCGCAGCGGTCGGAGCCCACTCTCAAGGTGATGCGTACCGCCGACGTCACGCCTCCCCGGGCACTGTTTGATCATGTCTTCGGCGGCCGAGGAAGCCGTACTGCTCGTGCGGGTGTGGCGCGAGCCGGGGGTCATTGGCTTTCGCGGCCGGGTGATCCACCTGGAAGATGTGGCTGAGGCCAGCGCGAACGTAGTTGTGGTCAACAGCGTCGAGGCAGTGCACACCGCTGTTCAAAATTGGCTTGACGCCTTCCTCGGCCAAGATGTTCCGGGCTAGACGGTGTGGAGTGACACATGTCTGTGAGCGTCCCAGTGGTCAAGGGCCGCGTGTCTGCGCGGGGATCTCCACACTCACCGGGTTCGCGCGCGCCCCCGTGGAGCTCGGGGTTGGACTAGGTCCACCCGTACGCCATCGGCTACTAAGCCGGCTTCAGCCTCCCCCGCGAACACTCCACGGGCTCGGCCCGAGTCCAGGGGCCATCACCAAGACTGACAACGCTGACCTTCGCCTTCTCCTGGTCGGCAGCGGGCCGGGCGTCGCCGCCCCCACGCGACCCCGGCAAGACCCGATGCGCATCGCTGGCAACTCGCCGCCGGCAACCGACGACTGCATGCTCGTTGGGTCGCGTACATCGACGCATTGAGAAGCCCTCGGCCAGGCGCTTTACCCGCACTTGACGCGAGGCCATCACAGGGCAAAGTCGAGCCGTTGACAACGTCCGAGTGACACCGAAAACTGTATTAGTAGACGTCTCGGGCCTGTCCGGGACGTAACCGAACGCCAGTTGCATGGGCGGTAGCAATGGCCGTGACGGGTCGCACCGAACGACGAGTGACCGCTGAGGCGCCACCTTGGCGACTGACGCTCCTCGGATCTTGGCAGTTACGCGGAGCCCAAGACCTGCTCCAGGTTGCGAACAACGGACAACGGCTGCTCGCTCTGCTCGGACTTCGCGGTCCGTGCGATCGTTCGTATGTCTCCGGTGTGTTGTGGCCGGAGTGCTCCGACCAGCACGCCTTCGGCAACCTGCGCGCCACTCTGTCGCGGCTTCGCCGCCGCAACTTGACCGGCCTGCTGGACACCTACGACAGGTCGCTGTGGCTGGACCCGGGTGTTGCGGTGGATGCACGTGAACTGGCCGACACGGCTACCGAGGTGCTTGACGGCGCTTACAGCGAGCCGAGACGCCACACTCTGCACAGGCTGACCGGCGAAGACCTGCTGATGGGCTGGTACGACGACTGGGTGCTGATAGAACGCGAGCAGCTGAGACACCTGCGCCTGCACGCCCTCGAAACCCTCTCCGGGCAGTTCCTCAACTCACACGACGCAGCCTCGGCTGTTGAGGCGGGCCTGGCGGCCGTCACCATCGAGCCGCTGCGGGAGAGTGCGCACCGCGCACTGATCCGTGCCTACCTTGCCGAGGGCAACAAGGCCGAGGCACTGAAGCAGTACGCGCGCCTGAGGCATCTAATCAAGGCCGAATTCGACGCGGAGCCATCCGCCCTGGTCACCGATCTGCTCGGCTGGGTCGTTGGGGAGACCCCTGAGCCGAAGGGCTGATATTGAACGACCAGAGGTTCTTGAAGCGGTTGGTCGCGCCTGGTCTCGAGCGGCCTCAAGCATCCTGCTTGCGCCCTTTGCCTAACCTGTCCAGCCGGCTTGGCATGGTCGCGGCGTCGATCGGAGCGACACTGGGACGCCGCCTGCGCCGCTGGACGCCGAAGGCGTTCGTGAGGGTGCGGTCTTACCGCCGCCTGTCAGCGCCCATCGATCCACCGGATCTGCCCGCAATCAACGAGCACGTTCGCGCGATGCGTCTCACGGTCGCCAGGAGACCTCGTACGTGTGCATCCGGAGCCTTCGTCGGTTCTGGGCACCATGCTGCATCGCCGACAGGCTGGCCGCCGTCGCCCCAAACAATGAGCGAGGACGTCCGCCGTGGAACACCAAGCTCTGACCGGGCCCTGCTCTAGTACTGCCACAAGTTGCCTGCACCTGGGCACGTTTGTCTCGCAAGGCGCTCGCGGAAGCGCAGGCTGTTGGGGATGGCAGGTGGCGTGCCTGCCGAGGACGTGACGTCGAACGCCGCACCACTGCCGCCGCTGGCGTGGCGTGGGCTGACCGTGGTGTGCGCCCTTCTAGCAGCGGTGCTTCATGTCGCCAGCACCCGTTATGGCTACCACCGCGACGAGCTCTACTTCATCGCGTGTGGCCGACACCTGGCGTGGAGCTATCCCGACCAGGGTGTGCTCACGCCTCTGCTCGCGAGCTCCTTCGAGACGCTGGGGCGCGGTTCCCTGGTCGTGTTCAGGCTTCCAGCGGTGGCCCCGTTGGTGGGTGCTGCCTGGTTGACGAGCCTGATGGCCCGTGAGCTCGGGGGGCGGACTCGGGCCCAGGTGCTGGCGACACTTGCCGTCGCGCTGAGCGCGGTCGGCCTGCTCGGCGGGCACCTGCTCGCGACGGCGACGCTGGACTTCGCCGCGTGGGGGGCCATCACCTGGGTGGGCCTGCGCATCGCCCGCACCGGACAGACTCGCCAGTGGGTGGTCGCCGGCGTCCTCGTCGCGGTTGCACTGCTGAACAAGGACCTCGTGCTCGTGCTGGTGCTGTCCCTCACGGTCGGCCTTTTCACGGTGCCGGACGGGCACCGGCTGGTCTTCAACCGTTGGTACGCCGCCGCGGCGGTGATCGCCGTCGCCGCCTGGGTTCCCGGACTCGTGTGGCAGGCGCAGCATGGCTGGCCTCAAGTCACGCTGGCCCGGATGATCCGCGTCGAGTACGGCACGGCCGACCAGCGCATCGGCTTCCTGGTGCTGCAGATCTTCTTATTCAGCCTGGGAGCTTCGGTTCTCTGGGGCATCGGTGCGGTGCGCGTGTGGCGCGACCCGCAGTGGCGCTTCGGACGGGTTCTCGTGGTCTCTGCGCTGGTCGCTCTCGTCGTCTTCGTGATCACCGCTGGTCAGGCCTACTACACCGTGGGGGTGTATCCCGCGCTCATTGCGGCGGGTGCCGTGGTCCTCGAGGGACGACCTCGGATGTTCTGGGCGATGACTGCCGGCGTGGCCATCACGTCGGCGGTCGTTGTGCCTGCCTCACTGCCGATCCTGACGCCGCGCACCCTGGCCGCATCGGTTTGGGCCAGCGGCGGCGAGCAACAGCTGGAGACGGTCGGCTGGCCTCGGGAGGTGGGCCTCGTCGACTCGGCATTCCGCAGCCTCCCCGCTGCCCAGCAACCGCACGCGGTCATCCTCACCGCCACTTATGGTGAACCGGGTGCGATCGACCGTTACCGGGCCAGGTTTGGGCTGCCAGAGGCGTACAGCGGCCTGAACGCCTTCGGCTTGTGGGGGCCGCCGCACGATTCGGACCGGCCCGTGGTCCTGGTGTGGGAGGACCCGCGTCCCCCGACCTACCTACGCCAGTGTCGAGAGGTACGCCGCGTCGGCGGACCAGTGCCCAACGAGGAACACCACTACGCCCGCACCTTCATGTGCACCGGACCACTGGGGACGTGGGCGTCGATCTGGCCGCACGTGACCCACCTGTCGAACTGACCAGCGACACGTCCCGTTGCTCGACATCGTCTGCTCGTCAGTCGGTGAGGACATCCTTGAGGCCGCGAGCGCCCGCGACGAGATGCGTCACACCACCGCGTGCCGGACGGCAGGCGAGAAGGCGAGGACGCACCCGTCCTGCCTAGTCACCTTCGACCGGGATCCCCCACGCCGTGCCGGCGCGGTTTAACTCGTGCTGGTCCGCGTGCCAGCGGAACGACTAACCAGCCGCTCGGAGCAACTCGCCTGCTTCCAACGCCTCGACCCCGATGCCCACGTCGATCGCGAGCGGGTCGCTCTGGCCATGTCTGTGTACTGCGTCAAAGCGTCCGTCGAGGAGCAGGCGGATAGTTTTCCCACTCTCATCGTCAGGAGCCGTGATCCAGGTCGACCGAGGAGAGGTGGCGATGAATAGGACGTTCATTCGCCTACAGGGACAGCAACCCGCCGACAGATCGCACATGTCGCGTCTTTCCGGCTCCCTTCTGTTGTCAACCGGTTGGGCGTAGCGTCTTTCGCGCGGGTCCGGGAAGTGGCTGATCCGAAGTGTCGATGTGCGGGGGCAGGTCGACCGCGCTGGATTGAAGAGTCGCCC
>JAOPYC010000201.1 GCA_025964795.1 Marmoricola sp. | reverse complement strand
CTCTCCCGGCGCGGTGCGCTCCGAGACGGAGGTGACGACGAGGGGGACGATCGTACGGCGCTCCCCCGCGACGCTGACCACGTTCGCCAGCGCCTCGACACCGGAGCACGCCACGGCGATGACCGCGCCGGCGCAGCCCGGGGCCGAGAACCATTCCTCGAGCCCCTGCACGTCGTAGGCCTTGGTCGCGACGATCATCCAGTCCACTTGTCCGACCTCGGCAGGATCGCTGACCAACTGCACGCGCGGGCGGGACTGGTCGCCGGCCACCGTCAGCACGACCTCCGGAGTCCCCTCGCGCACGACCATCGCCACGTCGATCTCGGGATCCGCGGCGAGCCGCGAGGCCACCAGCAGGCCGAGACCCCCGGCCCCCACGACGAGTACTCGCTCCCTGGCCTCAGTCATCCAGCGTCTCCGTGGTCAGCCGAGCCTGCGCAGGATGTCTGCAGCACGCTCGCCAATCATGATCGTGGTGATGTTCGTGTTCGCGCGCACGATGTTCGGCATCACCGAGGCGTCGGCGACGTAGAGGTTCGACACCCCGTGGACCCGCAGCTCACCGTCCACGACAGCCATGGGGTCCTCCCCCGTGCCGATCCGGGCGGTGCCGCTCGCGTGGAATCCCGGGAGCACGGTCGCGTCGAGGTACTCCTGGATCGAGTCATCGTGCTCGGCAATCTCCGGGTCGAAGTCGATGAACCCGTCCGTCGCCTCTCCGAGGGCCGCCGTCTCGGCGAGATCGATCGCCAGGCGCACGCCCTCGGCCAGCCGCTCGCGGTCCCAGGGGTCCGAGAGGAAACCCAGGTTCACGATCGGAGCATCCTCAGGGTCGGTGCTCGCCAGCGCGACGCTCCCGGTGCTGTGCGGGCGCTGCAGACCGGGGTAGAGCGCCGGCATGAACTCCCCACCGCCTCGGCCCAGAGCGCCGCCCATGTTGAGGTTGGAGAGCATCAGCATCTGCATGTCGTTGGCCTCCTCCGAGCCGGTGGCGGTGAAGCGCATGATCTGCTGCACGTTGGGATCTGCCGCGCCGCACACCTCGGGCAGGCCACGCAGGATGATCGGTGTGAACACGTGCTCGCGCAGGTTCCTGCCCACGCCCTCGCGGACGACGGACGGCTCCACCCGCAGCGCCTCGAGCTGGTCGATCGGCCCGATCCCGGAGCGGATCAGCAGCGCAGGCGTCCCGATGGAGCCGGCCGAGATGATGATCCGGTCGGCGGTGAACTCGATCTGCACCCCGCCGTTGCTGGTCACGACGCCGGTGGCCTTCTCACCGCTGAAGAGCACGCGATCGGCGACGTGGTCGGCGACGATGGTGAGATTCGGGCGATCGCGCGAGGGTTCGACGTAGCCGATCAACGTCGACTGCCGCACGACCTCGCCCGGCGTGACGTTGAAGGGACACGGGCCGACCCCGGACTGCGTGTCGGTGTCGGGGTTGTTGAAGTCGTCGATCCGCTTGTAGCCGAGCTCCACGCAAGCGGACTCGAACGCGGCCTGGATCGGCACCACCTCACCGAACGGTGAACGGTAGATGCGGATGGGACCGTCTGCCCCGTGGCCCGCGCCGTGGAACTCCGTGTCGTTCTCCAGCTTGTTGAAGAACGGCAGGAGCTCCTCGAAGGACCAGTTCGTGGCGCCGTACTTCCCGACCCACTCCGCGAAGTCCTGGTGCGTTCCGCGCAGGGCCATCGCCGTGTTGATCGACGAGGTGCCCCCGAGGATGCGTCCACGCAGGTAGGGCACCGCACGGCCGCCGATGCCCGAGTCGGCCTGGTAGCCCCAGTCGTGGCTCGTCGTGCAGGGGCCGGTGCCGTCCAGGACGTCTGCCGGCAGGTTCGCCTGCCGGTAGTCCGGGCCGCCCTCGATCAGGAGCACGGTCCGACCGCTGTCCTCCGAAAGCCGTGCTGCGACCACGGCGCCGGCCGAGCCGGAGCCGATCACGATGTCGTTGAAGTGCTCGGTCATTTGCTGTGTCTCCTGTCGAGCGGATGGGGGGGTGACTACTCCGGGGGCAGCGCGATGGCCTTGACGTTGGTCAGCTCGAGGATCCCCTCGGGCCCGCAGGCGCGGCCGAAGCCCGACTGCTTGACCCCGCCGAAGGGTCCACCCAGGTTGGGGAAGGTCCCGTTGATGGCGAACACCCCCACCTGCACGCGGTGCGAGACGTCGGTGGCCAGCGCCATGTCCGTGCTGAACACGCATCCGGCCAGCCCGTACGGCGAGTCGTTGGCGATCTCGACGGCCTCGTCGATGTCGTCGAAGGGGATGACGACGTACACCGGCCCGAAGATCTCAGACCTCGCCACCTCCATCTTGTTGCTGACGTCGGTGAAGACGGTGGGCTCGAGGAACCAGCCCTTCTCGAAGCCCGCCGGCCTGTTCCCGCCGTACGCCAGCGTTGCGCCCTCGGCCTGCGCACGGCTGATGTAGCCCTCGGCACGGTCGCGGACGCGCGAGGCCGCCAGCGGACCCCACTGCGTGTCGGGGTCCAGCGGGTCGCCCATCCGCAGCTCGGCCATGCCGGCCACCAGCCGGCGGCAGACGTCGTCGTAGATCGTGCGGTCCACCAGGACCCGTGTCATCGCGATGCAGATCTGCCCCGAGTACATCCCCCAGCTCGAGACGATGTGCGGAATGGTGCTGTCGAGGTCGGCGTCCTTGGCGATGATGGCAGCGGACTTCCCGCCCAGCTCGAGGGCGACCCGGGCGATCCGGTCGGCCGTCGACTTCAGCACGCGGGTGGCGATCTCGGTGCCACCGGTGAAGTGGACCGCCGCGACGTCCGGGTGCTCGACGAGGTACTGGCTGACGTCGGCCTCACCGGCCAGGATGCTCACCACCCCGGGCGGGAACTCCGCTGCCTCGGCAGCGGCCGCGAAGACGTAGCCGAGGAGCCGGTTCTCCGGCGGCAGCTTAAGGATGAAGGTGTTGCCGGCCAGCATCGCGGGCACGACCGACTCCGCGAACTCGTCGTGCGGGCCGTTGTAGGTCAGGATGGCGACCGTCGGGCCGACACCTTCGTGCCGGACCTCCACGCGACCGAACGACGTCTCTCGCACCTCGCTGAGCTGCATGGTCTCGGAGATCGCCATGGTGTCGGCGAACATCGCTGTCATCGCGTCGGTCAGCGCGGCCCCGTCGGTGACCGGCACCCCTGCCTCGAGCGCCCACATCTTGACGATGTCGTCCTTGCGCTCGGTCAGCGCGTCGCACCAGCGGCCCACGATCTCGCGCCTTCCCTGGAGCCCGAGGGCGTCCCAGGCCGGGAACGCCTTGTGGGCGGCCTCGACGGCGATCGCCGCGTCGGCGACTGACGGCAGCGGGAGGGAGGCGACGACGCTCTCGTCGAAGGGATTGATCACATCGACTCGCGCGTCGCCGAGGGGCCTCTCCCAGCGGCCGGCGATGAAGAGCTCATCTTGATGCTCGACCAGTGTGTTCATGAAAACGCCCTTCGCTCTGAGTTCGCTCCGGGCCCTGTCGGGCCGTCGGCATGGTGAGTGTCACGCAATATCCAGGAGCGATCCGAGCGGTGCCGGGACTGCCTTGTAGAAACGTCCAAGCGCATGGTCAGACCTGCGTTCCCGCGGGCGTCTCCGGTCCGAAGTCGGCGGACAGGTAGGCGTTCAGCGCCTGGTCGCTGGCCGACCGGTCGCCGTGAGCCGACACGGCGCCTCCGGAGAGGAGGTACCAGCGGTCGGCGTACTCCAGCGCCCTGATGGCCTGCTGTTCCACCATCAGTACGGCGGTTCCCAGCTCGTCGGCGGCCCGTCGGATGGCCTCCAGCAGGCGGGTGACCACGACCGGGGCCAAGCCCATCGAGAGCTCGTCGACGACGAGCGCTCGCGGTCTCTTCGCCAGCGCCCGCCCGACGGTGAGCATCTGCTGCTCGCCCCCGGAGAGCAGCCCTGCCTGTCGCCCCATCAGCGGCTCCAGCTCGGGGAAGAACGCGGTGACATCCTTCGGGGCCACCCCTGCCAGCCTGAGGTTCTCCCTGGCGGTCATCTTCGAGAAGACCGACCCGGTCTCGGCGACGAAGGTGAGACCGTCCTTGGCGCGCCGGTGGAGGGGCTGGGTCGTCTCGGCCCCCATCCAGAGGACCTTCCCCTTGATGGGGGGCAGGGAGCCGGTCATGGTGAGCAACGTCGTCGTCTTGCCGGCACCATTGGGCCCGATCAGCGCCACCACTTCGCCGGCCGCCACGTCGATGTCGACGTCGCGCACCGCGGCCAGGTCCCCGTAGCCCGCTGTCAGCTCCGCGCAGCCGAGCACGGCTGTGCCGTGGCCGAGGTGCTCAGCCATGGACGTTCACCGCTTCGGTGGTCGCGGTCCCGGCGGCCTTCTCCGGTGCCGCCCCGATGTAGGCGGCCACCACCCCGGCATCACTGCGTACGCCGTCCGGTGACCCGGCGTAGATCACCTTCCCGCGATCGAGGACGGTCACCGTGTCGCTGACAGCCAGGACCAGGTCGAGGTTGTGCTCCACGAGGAGCACGGCGATGCCCAGGTCGTCGGCCAGCCAGCGGACCACCCGCTTCAGCTCGTTGGACGCGTGCGTGTCCAGGCCCGCTGCCGGTTCGTCGAGGAGCAGGACCCTCGGTTCCGACGCGAGCGCTCGCGCGATGCTCACGAGCCGCCGGTCCCCGAAGGACAGCGAGCTCGGGAGCTCCTCGAAGTGCGACTCGAGTCCGAACTCCTGGCAGGCCTTGATCGCCGCGTCGCTGACCGGCAGCCGGCCCGGTCTGAACAGGCCGGTGAGATAGCGGTGCAGGGCGAAGTCGTCCGATCCCACCGCGAGGTTCTCGAGCACGGTGATGTCGGAGAAGAGCTCCACGGACTGGAAGGAGCGCCCGAGACCGTGCCGCGCGACGCGCACCGGCCCCCAGCCCTGCACCTCGTCCTCGGCGAAGCGGATGACCCCGGAGGACGGCCGCACGAAGCCGGAGACCGCGTCGATGAACGTGGTCTTGCCCGCACCGTTGGGGCCGATCAGCCCGTGGACGCTTCCGGGCGACACCTCCAGGTCGACGTGGTCCAGCGCCACAACACCACCGAACCGCACGCCCAGGTCTTGCACGGAGAGGACGGGCCCGGCGGCGGCCGTGGGCAGGCGTCGCCCGGGCGTGACCCGGAACGAGGTGTCCTTCCTGCCGCGGTCGAGACGAGCGGCCAGCGGCTTCACCGGCCGCACGATCAACCTGCCGAGCGCCACGATCGCGACCCGGTTGAGCTGGTAGACACCTCCACTCCCGGCGCTGCTGCGCAGCACCAGCAGGAGGTAGACGCCCGTGACCAGCGGCAGCCAGCCGTCGAGGCTGTGGAACCCGCTCAGGGCGTACGCCGCGACCCCGCCGCCGAGCAGCAGGGAGCCGGTCAGACCGCCACCCACGAAGCCGATGCCGCCGACGACCGCGACGGTCACGATGTTGATTGAGGAGAACTCGTTGAACGGGGAGACGACGACGGTGCCGTTGGCGAGGGCGAGAACGGCCCCACCGACTGCGGCGATCATCGAGGCCAGGGTGAACGCGTAGAGCTTCGTGGCATACACGCTGACCCCCAGGGCAGCTGCTGCTCGTTCACTCCCCCTGATTGCGAGCATCCTGCGGCCCAGCGCCCCACGACGGACGTTGGAGACCAGCAGGCAGACGAGCACCAGGACGACCAGCGCGACGACGGAGTAGCGCTGCGGGTTGAAGAACGAGTCGAGCTCCCACCCGAAGACGGATGGCGTCTCCACCGGGATGCCGGAGCTGGCGCCCGAGAAGGACTCGTTGTTCAGCACCAGCGAGTAGAGCACCGAAGCGAGACCGAAGGTCGCGATGGCGAGCGTGGCGCCTCGCGTGCGCAGGGCGGGCAGTCCGACGGCCAGGCCGACCACGGCACCGGCGGCCGCAGCCGCGACGAGCCCGAGGAGGAACGGCAGGTTCCAGTCGCGCATCGCGCGCGCCGCGGCGAGGGCGCCCACGCCCGCGATCACGAACTGGGCGAGCGACAGCTGACCGGCGTAGCCCGTGAGCAGCACCACCGAGACGCAGACGATCGCCGTGGCCAGCGTGCCGGTGATGGCCAGGGCCCAGGAGGGACCTACCCAGTTGAGGAGCAGCAGGACCGACGCAGCGACACCGACGACGAGGGGCACGTAGCGCACTCGGCCGTCGCCCACCGGTGGGAGCCGCTCGGTGATGTAGCTGCGGATGGGAAGGCCGCGGCCGCGGAGCACCAGCAGGCCGATGACGGCGAAGAACGGGATGCTGGCTGCGATGCCGGGGGTGTCGAACTCGCGACCGGCCAGCGCCTGGACGACACCGATCGCGAGGCCTGCCACGAAAGTGATCCGGAAGGAGGAGAAGCCGGAGAACAGGCCGATGGCGAGCGCGGGGACGATGAGCAACGCCAGCGCACTCGACTGGAGCAGGCTGATCGGTGCGATCAGCACGCCCGCGAAGCCGGCCAGGCCGGCGCCCGCAGCCCAGTTCAGCATGGCGATGGTGTTCGGCGAGTGGCCCAGTGCGGCCGCAGCCGTCTCGTTCTCCGCCACCGCAGCGGTCACGAGGCCGAGGTTGGTGTAGCGGTAGATCGACCACAGCAGCGTCGTCACGATCGCCGAGATCGCGAGGATCAGGAGCCTGTCGAGCCCGACGGTGAGCCCTCCCCCGATGGCGATCGGCCGCTCCGGCAGGATCGAGGGAACGGTGCGCACCACGTCGCCGTACTTGAGGAAGACGGTGGCCTGGAGGGACACGAGCAGCGCCAGCGTCGCGACGACGCGCTCGGTCGGCGAGGCGTTCGACATGAAGCGGAGCACGAGTACCTGGAAGGCCGCGCCGACCAGGGCGGTGAAGACGATGGCGAGGACCGTGGAGACCAGGGCTGGCAGTCCGAGCGCCACCCGGAACTCGTAGAAGGAGTAGCCGCCCACCATGACGAACGCGCCCTGGGCGAAGTTGACCAGGCCCGATCCCTTGAATACGAGGACGAGACCGTGCGCGACGAGGCTGAGGATCCCCCCGATCGTCAGACCGAGGATCAGGAACCGAACTGTGTCCATGTGCAAACCGCCTTTGGAGGGTACCGAGGGGCTACGACAGCTGCCGCAGCCCCTCGCCCTGAGTGCTTCTGACCGGGATCACTTGGACAGGTCGAGGAACGAGCCTGGCTTGTCCTGCACCAGGGCCCCGCTCGCATCGGCCTTGGCGATGGAGACCATCAGCGTGCCGAGCCGCTTGAACTCGGGAAGCGGCGGCGTCCCCTGCACCGCCGAGAAGGGCGGTGCGATTCCCGTGATCACGGGGTTGTCCGGCTTCGTGCCGTTGAGGGCCTTGAGCATCGTCGTGGAGTTGACGTCCTTGACCTTCTTGGCCACGTCGATGAACACCTTGGTCGAGGCCCAGCCGTTGAGGGCGAGCTCGGAGGCCGGCAGCCCCGGGGCGAAGGCCTCGATCGCCTTGTGCCACTCGGCCATGGCCGGCACCGCCGCGATGTTCTGCGCCGACGGCGGGAGCATGCCGCCGGAGACGTAGAAGTCGCCCAGGTTCGAGCCCAGCTCCTTGAGGGCCTCCGTGGTCATGTTCGGGCCGTTGACGGCGATCGGCCCCTTGAAGCCACCCGTGCGCAGCTCCTTAGTGAGCTGTTGGTTCTCGGAGACGTACATGCCGGTCGCAATGGAGTCGACCCCACTGCTGAGCAGGTCAGCGGCATACGTGCTGAGGTCCGTGGCCTTGTCGGGGATGGTGATGACCTTGCCCAGTTTGCCGCCGGTGTACTTCTTCCAGGCCGCACGGAAGATCTCCTCGCCGAACTTGCAGGCCGCCGGTTCGCACTGGATCCAGGCCGGGTTCTTCATGCCGAGATCGGCGAGCTGCTTGGCCTGGGCGTAGTACCAGCCGGGCTCGCCTGCGGACACCGGGAAGGAGATGGGGCTGTTCAGCTCCTCCTTCTGGATGCCGAACCCGCCGAGGAAGGAAATGCCTGCCTTCTCGAGGGCCGGGTAGACCGTGGGGAAGAAGCTCACGCTGCCCACGACGGCGGAGACCTTCTTGTCGATCGCCGTGCGGATGCACGTCAGGTGCACGTTGGGGTCGAGCTGGTTGTTGCAGGTCAGGACCTCGAGCTTGCGGCCGTTGATCCCTCCGGCATCGTTGACCTGCTTGGCCGCCGCCTTGACGTTCGAGGCGATCTCCTTGTTGCTGAGCGCCGGCGTGTCGGTGTACATGGTCATGATCCGGATCGGACCCTTGCTCCCCCCGTCGGAGTTGTCGCCGTCCGAGCCTGAGCTGCTACCGCAGGCGGTCAGAGCGATCGATGAGACCGCTGCGATCGCGACCATCGCCATGATGGGCCGTCTGGTCATGTGACTCCACACTCCTTGATGCAGGACGTCCGTCGAGGCCTGGGGCCTTGTCCTGGTTGCCGACGGCCGCTGGCTCTCTTCGACCAGGCGGCGATCGAAAGGTAAGGCGGTCCAACGCGCGTGGCTAGGGAGCAGAAACGGGGCCCTTGGACATAACTCCAAGGACCTCCCACATCTGCTGAGAACGTCGCGGGGTACCTCCCACAACCCAACGCCTTCTACCTCCGGGCGGAGCTCGGCGGATGGCCCCCGTGACTGGTCGGTGGAACGACGGCCGCATCGGCGAGCTTCGCCTGCGGGACGCGTGACTGCTTCGAGCCTCACATGTTCGGACATCAACCGGTGAAGAAGGTCCTGCGGCCGTCGGTCAGACCGGGGGGATGGCCTGCCTCTGCTGCAGGGCCAGGATCTCGCCGGATGCTATGTCGGGGATCAGCGGCACGTCGAGGGTGGTCAGCTCGGAAGCGGCGATCAAGCTTCGTGTGTAGACGTGCTGGGGCGCGTTCAGCACCTCCGCCACGCTGCCCTCTTCGACGATCTCGCCTTTGAGCAGCACCGCCACTCGGTGGCAGAGGTGACGCACCATGTGCATGTCGTGTGCGACGAAGATGTAGCTGAGCCCGAACTGCGATTGCAGATCGAGGAGCAGGTTCGCTACCTGGGCGCCCACCGACACGTCGAGGGCCGACATCGCCTCGTCGAGCAGGATGACGCTGGGGTCCTCCGACAGCGCCCGCGCGATGGCCACTCGTTGACGTTGTCCCCCCGACAGCTGGTGCGGGAACCGATCGGCGAATTCGGCGGGCAGCGAGACGATGTCGAGGAGCTCGAGGGCCCTGGCGCGGCGTTCGGCTTTCGTGCCCGTACCAGAGATGGACCGACGCTCCGTGATGATGTCCCACAGACGACGCCGAGGGTTGAGCGAGCTGTAGGGGTTCTGGAAGACTGCGGCGACCGAACTGAAGTAGTCGCGGCGGTCGGCCGAGCTGAAGGTCTCCCGGTCCTTTCCTCGGAAGAGCACCGACCCGCTCGATGGCGTCTCGATGCCGAGCAGCATCCGCATGAGTGTCGTCTTGCCGCTCCCCGACTCGCCCACCAGG
>JAOPYC010000179.1 GCA_025964795.1 Marmoricola sp. | reverse complement strand
GAGAAGGACGCCCCCGGGCGGCAGGCGCTGATCGCCCGCTACGACTACGTCCTCAAGGGCATGGTCTCGATGGGCAACCTCGACGCCTCGCAGGCCGACCAGTACCTCGGCACGCTGCCCAAGCTGGGCAAGGCCCCCACCAACAACCAGTACGGCGGCCAGCGCGGCTTCATGCTGACGATGGTCAAGGACGAGCTGCGCAAGCTCGGCTTCGACGACAACGAGATCGACTCCGGCGGCCTGCGGGTCGAGACCACCTTCACCCGCAAGGCGATGGACTCCAGCCAGAAGGCCGTGCTCGAGCAGCGCCCCGACGGGCTGAAGAAGCTGCACGTGGCCACCGCCTCGGTCGACGTGCAGACCGGCGCCCTGATCGGCTTCTACGCCGGCCAGGACTACCTCCAGAGCCAGCTCAACTGGGCCCGCCTCGGTGGCTCGCCCGGCTCGGCGTTCAAGCCGTTCGCCCTGGCCGCGGGGCTCGAGGCCGGGTTCAGCCTCAAGGACACCTTCGACGGCAACTCGCCGTACACCTTCGAGAACGGCAGCAAGGTCGTCAACGAGGGTGAGGGCGGCGGGACCAACTACGGCTCGGCGATCAGCCTGCTCACGGCGACCGAGAAGTCCGTCAACACGGCCTACTCCGACCTCACCGAGTCCCTGCCCAACGGACCCCAGGACATCCTGCGGACCGCGGTGGCCATGGGCATCCCACGCAACACCCCGGGACTGGAGGCCAACAACGCCATCGCCCTGGGCTCGGCGACGATCAGCCCGATCACCATCGCGAACGCCTACGCCACCATCGCGAACGACGGCAGGCACCACGACCTCTTCATGGTGCGCAAGGTGACCCGCGCCTCGGACGACAAGGTGCTCTACCGCGCCCCGCGCAAGTCCAACCGGGTGCTGCCCGACGACATCGACCGGGACG
Source organism: Marmoricola sp. (assembly GCA_025964795.1). Lineage (GTDB taxonomy): Bacteria > Actinomycetota > Actinomycetes > Propionibacteriales > Nocardioidaceae > Marmoricola. Next base: position 3,815 of record JAOPYC010000179.1, on the reverse strand, counting down.
TCAGCTACGCGCTCCAGCAGACCGTCCAGAACGGCACCGGCGCCAACGCCCAGGCCCTGGGCCGCCCCGCGGCCGGCAAGACCGGCACCGCCACCAACAAGGACGGCGACGTCTCCTCGTCGTGGTTCGTGGGTTACACCCCCCAGGTGGCGACGGCGGTGATGTACGTCCGGGGCAACGGCAACGAGGCGCTCAACGGGTTCCTGCCGAGTTACTTCGGGGCGGACTACCCGACCCGGACCTGGCGAGCGGTGATGTCCGGGGTCCTCGAGGGCACCGCCTCCGAGGGCTTCCCGCCGCCGGCCAACGTCGACGGTGAGGCGCCCGTCACGGGGCACGCGCCGTACACCCCGCCCCCGCCGAAGCCCACGCCGACGAAGAAGCAGGGCGGCAAGCCGAGGCCGACCCCCACTCCGACCCCGACCCCGGCGGCGCCCACCACGACCGCGCCCGCGCCGAATCCTCCGCCCAGCCAGCCCGGTGGAGGCGGGCAGCCGCCGGCGAACCAGTGCGACCCGACCGATCCCAACTGCACCCCATGAGCGTCCCGCCCACCCGGGCCGACCCGTTCGCGCGGCGGATGAGCGAGGTGGTCGGGGGTCCGGTCGGCGAACACGCCCGGCCGCACCGCTGGTGGGTGCCCGTGCGGGTGCTGTTGGCCCTGTTCGCGGTCGTGTTCGCTCTCAGCCTGGTCCAGCACCAGCCGTGCGTGAACACCAACTGGAGCAGCGACCAGGCCCGCTACGGGAAGATGTGCTACTCCGACGTGCCCTACCTCTACACGGGCCGGGGGTACGCCGAGGGCCTGTGGCCCTACTCCGACAGCGACGGCCGCTCCGAGGTGACCGAGTATCCCGTCGGGATCTCCTACGTCGCCTGGCTCGGCGCCAAGCTGACCCAGCTCGATCCCAGCGGCCCACCCCTGGCGGAGCGGCACTACGGCGGGGCCGACCGGCTGTGGTCGCTGCCGGGCATGGCCACCGAGGTGAACACCTACTTCTTCGTCACGGCGCTGCTGATGTGCCTGTTCGGGCTGGTCGCGACCTGGTTCCTGGCCGGGACCCACCGGGGCCGCCCGTGGGACGGGCTCTACTTCGTGCTCTCACCCGCCCTGCTCCTGACCGGCCTGATCAACTGGGACCTGATGGCCGTGGCCTTCGTGGCGGGAGCGCTGTGGGCGTGGTCGCGCGACAAGCCGTTGCTGACCGGCGTGATGATCGGACTCGGTGCGGCCACCAAGCTCTACCCGCTGTTCCTCCTCGGTCCGGTGCTCATCGTGGCCTGGCGCCGCCGTCGCCTCGGCGCCTTCGGCTGGGCCACCCTCGGCGCGGCGCTCGCCTGGGTGGTGACGAACCTGCCGGCCTGGCTCACCGGTTTCGAGCAGTGGAAGGTGTTCTGGAGCTTCAACTCCACCCGGGGCGCGGACCTCGGCTCGCTCTGGCTCGTCCTGCAGGACGCCGGTCACACGGTCACGCCGCAAACGATCAACGTCTGGTCCTGGGTGATCTTCGGCGCGGTCTGCCTCGCGGTCGGGGTGCTCGGACTGATGGCCCCGGAGACGCCCCGGCTCGCCCAGCTGGGCTTCCTGGTGATCGCCGGCTTCCTGCTGGTCAACAAGGTCTACTCGCCGCAGTACGTGCTGTGGCTGCTGCCCCTCGCGGCGATGGCGCGACCGCGGTGGCGCGACCTGCTGATCTGGCAGGCGGGAGAGGCGCTCTACTTCGCCGCGGTCTGGGCCTTCCTCGGCGGCGTGCTGGCCTCGGGCACGGGGCAGACCCCGGTCTACGACTGGGCGATCCTGCTGCGGGTCGCCGCCGAGCTCTACCTGGTCGTGATCGTGGTCCGCGACGTGCTGCGCCCGCAGCACGACCCCCTGCGTCAGGCCGAGCCGGCCCGCGCGCCGGCCGTGGCGCTCAGCTGATCTCGACGCGGTCGAAGTCGGTGGCGGTGAACCTCACCCGGCAGTCGATCTCGTCGCCGACGGCGGGGACGATCGTGCCCGCAGGCAGGAACAGCATCGAGGCCTGCATGTGCGGCGGCTCCGCGAAGAGCCGCTGCTTGCCGTCCACTGTGTACGGCGAGCGCACCAGCCCGGCTGCGTCGAGGCCACCCCGGGCGATGGAGGCGGCCCGCGCCCGGATGGTGGCGTCGCCGGTCGGGGCCTCGAGCCCGATGCCGTGTGAGGTGCCACCGGAGACGACGAGGATGGTCCCTGGGCGCGGGGCCGAGCGGCCGCGGTAGCCGTAGGTGTCGCCGCGGTCCACCGGGTGGGCGTCCAGCACGGTCGCACGCACGGACAGCGCCCCCCGGTCGCCGAGCCACAGGCTGGTGCCGATCCGGGGGCGGAACCGGAAGTCGGGGTACTTCCGCGAGAGCAGCTCGAGCTCCATCTCGGTCACGTGCGAGATCCAGATGGTGCGCCCTCCGGGGAGGTCGCCGGTGCCCGGTCCGGAGCCGATTCCGGCCCCGACCACGTCGTTCATCAGCCGTTCGACCTCGCTGAGGTGGGAGGTCTTGGCGAGCGGCAGGTGCAGGGCGACCCCCTCGAGCCGGACGCCGCCGTCGCGCAGGACGATCCTGGCCGCCTCCCGCAGGTCGGGGCCGCTGAACCCGTGCCGGCGCATCGACGTCATCCGCTCCAGGACGACGCGGGGTCGCTCGCCGTCGCGGGCGGCCAGCGCCCTGAGGTCCTCGAGGCGGCCCACCGTGTGGATCACCCGGGGGTTGTCGGGCGCGGGGTTGAAGGGGCGCCAGGGGGTCAGCACCAGCAGCGAGCCGGCGTACCGCTGCTGGATCTCGGGGATCTCCTCGTAGGTCCCCACCGCCACGGTGTCCAGCTCCAGCCACTCGGTCTTGCGGGCCAGCCGGGCGAGGCCGAAGCCGTAGCCGTTGCCCTTCGCGACGGGCACGAGCCCGGGGTGCCGGTCACGGACGTCCTTGAGGTGGGCGCGCCAGCGGTCGCCGTCGACCCGCAGGACCAGTGCCATCTCAGCCCCGGCGCTTCATGTAGAGGTCGAAGGCCCGGTAGACGACGCGGTTGAGCGGGAGGTCCCACTCCCCGGCGTACTCCACGGCCTCGCCGCCGGTGCCGACCTTGAACTGGATCAGGCCGACGTGGTCGTCGTCGGCGTCGAGGGTCGCGGTGATGCCGCGCAGGTCGTAGACGTGCGCGCCCGCGGCCAGCGAGTCGCGGATCATCTGCCACTGGACGGCGTTGGAGCCGCGCACCTCGCGCTTCTCGGTGGACGAGGCACCGTAGGAGTACCACGTGTGCGTCCCGACCCGGATCCAGATCGTGCTGGCGACCAGGTCGCCGTCGTGCCGGGCCAGGTAGAGCCGGATCCGGTCCGGCTCCTCGGCGCCCAGGGCCCTGAACATCGTCTCGAAGTAGCTCAGCGGCCGCGGGGTGAAGTGGTCGCGGCCGGCGGTGAGCAGGTAGAGCTCGTGGAAGGCCTTCAGGTCGGCGGGCTCGCCGCGCTCGACCTCCACGCCCAGCTTCGTCGCCTTCTTGATGTTGCGGCGCCACTGCTGGTTCATCCCGGCCAGCACGTCGTCCTCGCTGCGCGGGTTGCCCTCGTCGTCGACCAGCGGGATCCAGAAGTTGTACTGCGGCTGCCCGGCCGCGAAGCCGCCCTCGACGGACTGCTGCCTCCACCCGAGCTCGCGCAGCTGGGAGACCACCTGGGCGCCGACCTGGCTGCGCTCGGTGGGAGGCAGGGCGGTCAGGCTCGAGACGGACCCGTCGGCGATGCCCTCCTTGATCGCGGCGGCGTCCCAGCGACGGGTCACCACCGGCGGCCCGATCCGGATGCCGA
>JAOPYC010000108.1 GCA_025964795.1 Marmoricola sp. | reverse complement strand
CCGCCGGGTGAGTGTTCCCCATCGGTGGACGTCGAGACACCAGGTCCCGCCCACGGTGAGACGGTCCCAGGGAAACGGTCAGGACGCGGGGACGGCGATCCGCACCAGGGCGCCGCCCTCGGGAGCGTCCTGGATCCGGATGGAGCCCCCATGGGCTCGCACGATCCGCTTGCAGGTCGCCAGGCCGAGGCCGATGCCCTCCTGGGTCGGGTCGCCCTGGGTCATCAGGTCGAACACCCGCTCACGGTCCGTCGCGGGCACGCCCGGGCCGTTGTCGGCGACCTCGAGCCACCAGCCGTCGGCGCCGGCGCCGGCCGAGACGCGCACCAGCGGCTCCTCGAGGTGCCGGGTGAACTTCACGGCGTTGGCCACGAGGTTCTGCACGACGACCCGCCACTGCGTGGCCCGACCAGGTACGACGGGCAGCGAGCCGACCTCGAACCGCACCCCGACGAGGGCGGCCACGAGGTCGGTACGCACGAGCAGTACCACCTCGTCGAGGTCGACCTCACCAACCTCCGCGGTCGAGCCCAGCGAGGCGAAGTCGAGCATGTCCCGGATCAGGGTGTTCATCCGCGACACGCTGCTCAGGGCCCGGTCGAGCACCCATGAGTGCTCGGTGTCATCGGCGTCGATCTCGTCGCGCAGCGTGCCCAGGGTCATCGTCAGCCCGGTCAGCGGTCCACGCAGGTCGTGCGCGATCTGGCCGGCGAACAGGTCGAGCATCTCGTTGGACCGCTGCAGCTCGGCCCGGGCGGCGGTCAGCTCGACCACCGTCTGCTCCAGCTCGTGGGTCCGCAGCCGCAGCTCGAGCAGGTCCACCACCCGGCGGGCCACGCGCTGCAGCAGGGCCTGCTCCTCGGGGGTGAGGACCCGCGACACGTAGTCGAAGACACACATCGTGCCGACCACCACACCGCGCGGGGACACCAACCGCTCGGCGGAGTAGAACCGGATGCTGCCCTCCTCGCCGTTGACGTAGGGGTTGCCGGACCAGCGCGGGTCGAGCGAGGTGTCGCTGATCATGACGGGACCGGTGCGGTCGATGATCACGTTGCACATCGAGTCCTCGCGGGCGCAGTCCATCGGCTCCATCCCGAAGACCGCGATCGTGACCTGGGTGTCGGCCCGCATCAGGTTGATCGCCACGGCCGGGACGTGGCACAGCGTGGCGGCGACGGCGGCCAGGTCGTCCAGCTCCGGCTGGGGCACGCCGACCACCTGGTAGCGCTCGATCTCGCGCTCTCGGGCGAGATCGAGCTCGAGGTCGTGGGTCGCCTCGATGGTCATGGCTGCTGCTCCGGTCGTCGGGGGGCGGGCAGGTCAGGCTCCTGGGATCCCCCAGATCGGCATCCACCGGGAGTGGTCGGCCTCGATCGGGAGGTCCGAGCTGACGATGTCCCGGATCTGTCGCTCGGTCAGCGTATCTCGCTTTCCGGACTCAAGCGGACAAAATGGATAGAATGTTCCCTGCTTGTAGAGGTAGACGAGGTAGGCGTGCGGCACCGTGCTGCTCGTGAAACCGAGGATCGAGCAGAGCAGGCCGCTGCCGAAACCCTGCGCCTCCAGCGCCGAGTTCACCGCGTGCAGGTCGGTCACCAGCGAGCTGGTGTCCTCGGGAGCGGTGCGCACGGTCAGCCAGGTGAAGCCGTACTCGTCGACCCGGCTCTCGGTGACCGGCCCGCCGTCCGCCGCCACCAGCGCAGAGGCTTCCTGCTGGGTCGCCACCGCGGCCTGGCCCTCGGCCGCGCGGAAGCACACCGACCCCGACCCCGTGGGGCGCAGTCCCATCGACGCCTCCAGTGTCAGCGCCGCCGACGGGAGCGCGAACAGCTGGTCGAGCTTCGCGGCCTTGGGTCGCGACTGACCCCGGAGCGCATCCCACAGGCGCATCTAGAGCCGGCCCATCTCGAGGGGGCCCATCTAGAGATTCTGGCCGAGGCTGGCCGCGATCTTGGCCAGCTGGTCGAGCCGCTGCTCCAGGGGCGGGTGCGTGGCGGTGAGGGTGCCCATCGAGATGCCGCGGACGGCGGGAGCGATGAAGAACGCGTTCATCGGCTTCGCGGCCCGCAGGTCCTGCTCGGGGACCGCGTCCATCCGGCCGCTGATCTTGGTCAGGGCGGAGGCCAGCGCCGACGGCTTCTGGGTCAGGTAGGCCCCGGCTCGGTCGGCGCACAGCTCCCGGTAGCGCGAGAGCAGCCGCAGGAACAGGAAGCTGACGGCGTAGACGACCAGGCTGACCACCAGCATCAGCACCAGCGCTGCAGCCCCACCGTTGTCGTTGTTGTTGTTGCGGGAGCGACCGAACCCGCCGATGGCGCCGTACTGCGCGCCGCGGGTGACCATCCCGGCCGTGATCCCGGCGGAGGCGGCCACCGTCATCACCAGCACGTCGCGATGGGCGACGTGGGAGAGCTCGTGGGCCAGCACGCCCTCGAGCTCCTCGGCATTGATCGTGCGCAGGATGCCGGTGGTCACGCAGACCACCGAGCGGTCTGGCGACCGGCCGGTGGCGAAGGCGTTCGGCAGGTCGGTGTCCGCGATGGCGACCCGGGGCTTGGGCATGTCGGCCAGCACGCACAGCCGGTCGATGATGCCGTGCAGTTCGGGCGCCTCCTCGGGGCTGACCTCGTAGGCGTTCATCGAGCGCATGGCCACGGTGTCGGAGCGCCACCACTGGAAGAAGGCGAACCCGATGCCGGCGACACCGATGAGGAAGCCGAGGGCGCCGCCCGCGAAGTAGACGGCGAGCACGACCAGCGCGACGAACAGCCCACCGAGCAGGAGCATGACCGCGGTCATGCGCACGGTCAGGCCGGTGTCCGGGGTGAAGCGGGTGCGGGGCATGTCAGGAGAACGAACGGCTGGGCGCCGGAGTTTCATCCGGGGCCTCAGCCCGGGATGAGCCCGTCGTCCTCGAGCAGCTCGCGGACCTCGTCGATGGTGGCGTCGGCGGGCGGCAGGATCAGGTCGGAGTCGTCGAGGGAGTCCTCGGGAAGCGGGCTGCCGGAGCGGCGTACGCCGTCCAGGAGGGCCGCGAGGGCCGCCTCGAAGGCGGCCTCGTCCCCCGTCTCGACCGCGGCCTCGACGGCCCCGTCGAGCTCGTTGAGCTTGTCCAACTGGTCGTCGGCGACCTCCAGCTGGCCCTCGCCCAGGATGCGCACGATCACGGCTGCTGTCCCTTCTCCACGGGTGAGTCCTCGATGACGGGCTCCCTGGGGGTGTCGGTGGGGGCGGCGTCGAGGGCCGGCGTGGCCTTGCCCTTCAGCGCGGCCAGCTCGGACTCGACGTCGGACTGTGCGCTCATCGACTCCAGCTCGCGGCTGATGTCGTCACCTCGGTTGACCGAGCTGGCGTCGTCGAGCGCGCCCGAGGCGATCAGCTCGTCGATGGCGCCGGCCCGGGCCTGCATCGCCTGGGTCTTGTCCTCGGCCCGCTGCACGGCCATCCCGACGTCGCCCATCTCCTCGGAGATCCCGGAGAACGCCTCGCCGATCCGCGTCTGCGCCTCGGCGGCGGTGTAGGTCGCCTTGATCGTCTCCTTGCGGGTGCGGAAGGACTCGACCTTGGCCTGCAGCCGCTGGGAGGCCAGCGTCAGCTTCTCCTCCTCGCCCTGCAGCTGCTGGTGCTGGGCGTCGAGGTCCGCGATCTGGCCGGCCAGGGCCGACTTTCGGGTCAGCGCCTCGCGGGCGAGGTCCTCGCGGTCCATGGACAGCGCCTTCTGCGCCTGCTCGGTCAGCTTGTCCGCCTGGGACTGCAGCTGGTTGCGCTGGAGCTCGATCCGCTTGCGACTGGTGGCCACGTCGGCGACACCACGACGCACCTTGGTCAGCATCTCGAGCTGGCGCTGGTAGCTGTAGTCGAGCGTCTCGCGCGGGTCCTCGGCGGCGTCGAGCGCTCGGTTGGCCTTCGCACGGAAGATCGTGCTGATCCGCTTCATCATGCTCATGCGGATCAACCTACCGGGCCGGGCCCAGCCGAACGAGGGCGCACGACGACGAGATCCGGGGACGTCGGCAGGTAGGCTGGCCGCTCACCTCGATCGACCCGATCCCCGATTTCGCCCCGGAAGGCCCCGTGTTCCGCCGTACCAGCAAAACCGACGACCAGCCCGCCACCCTCGAGCCGGCACGCCCCGGTGCCAAGGGCCGCCCGACGCCGACGCGCAGGGAGTCCGAGGCCGCCCGCAAGGAGCGCGCCAAGGCGGGGACGGACAAGAAGGCGGCCCAGAAGCTCCTCCGCGAGCGCCGGGCCGACTCCAACGCCAAGGTGCGCCAGGGCATGAGGTCCGGGGACGAGCGCTACCTGCCCAAGCGCGACCAGGGGCCGGTGAAGCGGTTCATCCGCAACTTCGTGGACGCCAGGATCTCGATCGCGGAGTTCCTGCTACCGCTGCTGGTGCTGATCATGGCCCTGCAGTACTCCGGCAACTCGACCCTGCTGCGGTTCAGCAACGCGCTGTGGACGACGACGCTGCTCGTCGTGGCCATCGACACGGTGTGGCTGATGATCCGGCTCAAGCGGGCGCTGCGCGTGAACTTCCCCGACGGGGACCTCAAGGGGACGACGTTCTACACGATTCTGCGGGTGCTCCAGCTGCGCTGGCTGCGGATGCCGAAGCCGACCGTCAAGATCGGCGGCGCTCCGCGCTGACCGCCGCGTGGGTCAGCCGGCCTCGAGCGACATCGGGCCGTAGACCTCGCGGTCACCCTCGAAGAGGGTCACCGAGACCACCCCGTCCTCGAACAGGTCCGGGTAGGCCTCGCCCAGCCACGTCTCCGCGTCGCTGCGGGTCGGGAACTCCGTGCGCTCCTCCACGCTGATCACGCGGCCGTCGGCGTCGAGCAGCTGCCACCACCACGGCACCTGGTCGGGCTTGCGGACGGAGCTGCCGAAGGCGGGCTCAGGTGTGCTGGTCACGGAGGACCCCTCTCGGTTGTGGGGCGTGCGGGCGGTCAGGAGTCGCGTACGTCGGTCTCGACGAACGGTGGCTTGGTCACGACGAAGACCTCGGGCCGGCCGCGGACGTCGACCAGCACCTCGGCGCCGAGCTGGATCTGGCTGTTGATCAGGGCCAGGGCGATGCCCTTGCGCAGGGTCGGTGAGAACGTGCCCGAGGTGACGTATCCGATCGGCAGGTCCTGGGTGATCCGCACGCTCATCTGCGGCCGCGCGATCGCCCGGCCCTGGGCCACGAGCCCGCGCAGCGTCACCCGGGTGCCGGCCTCCTTCTCGGCGACCAGCACCTCCTTGCCCCAGAAGGCGGGCTTGGACCAGCCGACGGCCCAGCCGACGCGGCCCTGGTTGGGGGTCACGTCGATGCTGATGTCCTGCCCGTGCAGCGGGTAGCCCATCTCGGTGCGCAGGGTGTCGCGGGCGCCGAGGCCGCAGGGCAGGATCCCGTGGGGCTCGCCCGCGGCCAGCAGGGCGTCCCACAGGGCCGGCGCCGCCGCGTTCTCCGCGATCAGCTCGTAGCCACGCTCCCCCGTGTAGCCCGTGCGGCAGACCACGACCTCGTGTCCCTCGAACCCGGCCACCTCGAACGACATGTAGTCGTGCCCCGCCGGGAGCCCGATCGCGGCGAGCACCTGGTCCGACTCCGGCCCCTGCACCGCGAGCACCGCGTGGGTCCGGTGGTGGTCGGTCAGGGTGAGCGCGTCGGGGCTGGTGGCCTGGAGCCGGCGCAGGACCTCGGCCGCGTTGGCGGCGTTGGGCACCAGCAGCACGTGGTCGTCGTCGCGGTAGTAGGCGATCAGGTCGTCGACGATGCCGCCGGTCGCCTCGTCGCAGGCCAGGGTGTACTGCGAGCGGCCAGGACCGATCCGGCCGAGGTCGTTGCTCAAGCAGGAGTTCAGGTAGGCCACGGCACCGTCGCCGCGCACGACCAGCTTCCCGAGGTGGCTGACGTCGAAGATCCCGACCGCGGAGCGCACGGCGGCGTGCTCCTTGAGCACCCCGGTGGGGTACTCCAGCGGCATCTCCCACCCGCCGAACTCGGCGAGCTTGGCCCCGGCGGCGACGTGGCGGTCGTGGAGCGGCGACTGGATGAGCGGCATGCGTGGAAAGTTACCCCAGCCGTCCGACGACGGATCGCCGGTCGCCGCCGGGGCCGCGGCGACCTCCCTGGTCAACCGCCTAGGCTGCCCCTCGTGACGACGTACACGCTGCGCAAGGGCAGCCCGGCCAAGACCCGCACCGACCTGGTGGTGATCGGCGTCGCCCACTCCCCCAAGGGCGACCTCGAGGCGTGCCCGGGTGCCGAGGAGGTCGCCGCGGCGTACGGCCGGAGGTTCAAGCCGCTGCTGACCTCGATGGGGTTCCGCGGGGACGCCGGCGAGGTGCTACGGCTGCCGACCGCCGGGACGATCAAGGCCGGCCAGCTGCTCGTCGTCGGTCTCGGCCCCCGCGAGTCCCTCACCCCGGAGCGGGTCCGTCGGGCCACCGGCGTCGCGGCCCGCAACATCGGCAACGCCGCGTCGGTCGCGCTGGCGCTCCCCGCCCAGGACGCGGACCACGTCAGGGCGGTGGCCGAGGGGTTCATCTCCGGCGCCTACTCGTTCAAGCGCTACAAGTCGAAGTCGGACGACGCCGGGCTCGCGGACGTCTCGATCCTGAGCGACGCCGCGCGCCGGCAGGACTCCGTCGCCGCGCTCGAGGCGGCAGAGACCGTCGGGGCGCTGGTGAACCGCGCGCGGGACTGGGTGAACACCCCCCCCAACGACCTGACCCCGGAGCTGTTCGCCGACGAGGTCGTCACCCTGGGCAAGGAGCTCACCGGACGCGGTCGCACCCCGAAGGTGGCGATCGAGGTCCTCGGCGCCGACGAGCTCGAGAGCCTCGGCTGCGGCGGCATCCTCGGCGTCGGCCAGGGCTCGGCCAACCCACCCCGGCTAGTACGGCTCACCTGGGCACCCGAGGACGCCCGGGCCAGCGTGGCCTTCGTCGGCAAGGGGATCACCTACGACTCCGGCGGCCTGACGATCAAGCCCGGGAGCTCGATGGCGACGATGAAGTACGACATGGGCGGCGCGGCCGCGGTGATCGCTGCGACCTTCGCCATCGCCGAGCTCGGGCTGCCGGTGGCGGTGACGACGTACGCCCCGATGGCGGAGAACATGCCCTCGGGTAACGCGATGCGTCCCGGCGACGTGCTGACGATGTACGACGGGCAGAGCGTCGAGGTCACCAACACCGACGCGGAGGGCCGGCTGATCCTGGCCGACGCGATCGCGATGGCGGCCGAGAGCGACGTCGACTCGATCGTGGACGCGGCGACCCTTACGGGTCCGTGCATCGTCGCTCTGGGCGAGAAGGTGTCCGGACTGTTCGGCGACGACGCGACCGTCGCCGCGGTCGCGGCCGCGGCCGAGGCGAGCGGCGAGATGCTGTGGCGCCTGCCGATCACCGACGAGGCCCGGAACGCCGTACGCACCGAGAGCAAGGTCGCCGACGTGCTCCAGCACAACTGGGTGCGCTGGGGCTCGGCGCTGTTCGCGGCGGCATTCCTCGACGAGTTCACCGGCGGCAAGCCGTGGGCGCACCTCGACATCGCCGGACCGGCCTGGAACACCGGCGGCCCGTGGGGCCACGTCCCGTCCGGGGCGACGGGCTACGGCATCACCACGCTGGTGGCCTACGCCGCGGCGCTGGCCGACGGACCGGCCTCGGGGTCCGAGGAGCCGGTCGGGTCCGACTAGT
>JAOPYC010000127.1 GCA_025964795.1 Marmoricola sp. | reverse complement strand
CGATGTCCTCCGCCGCGAGGTAGCCGAACACGAGCGCCGGGCCGATGGTGGCGCCGGGGCCGGCGTAGGTGTGGCCCATCACCGCGGCCGAGACGTTGCCGGCGGCGTAGAGACCCTCGATGACGCTGTGGTCCGGGCGCAGCACGCGGGCACGCTCGTCGGTGACCAGCCCGCCCTTGGTGCCGAGGTCGCCGGGCACGATCTTGACGGCGTAGAACGGACCCTGGTCGATGGTGTGCAGCGACGGGTTCGGCTTCACCGTGGGGTCGGAGTAGTACTTGTCGTAGTTGCTCTCGCCACGGTGGAAGTCCGCGTCGACGCCGCTGCGGGCGAAGCCGTTGAAGCGCTCGATGGTGGCGGCCAGGCCCTCGGCCGGGACGCCGATCTCGCCGGCCAGGGCGTCGAGGGAGTCGGCCTTCTTGACCGTGCCGAACGTGTACCAACGGCCCGGGAAGGGCTGTCGCGGCGACAGCCCGGCGAACAGGTAGCGGTTGCGGTAGCGCTGGTCGATGATCATCCACGCCGGGACGTGGGAGACACCCGTCGCCTCGCCCTTGTAGATCTCGTGGACGGCCTCGACGTACGGCAGGGCCTCGTTCATGAACCGCTGGCCCGCGGCGTTCACGATGATCGACCCGGGCAGGTTGCGCTCGGCCAGCGCGAACCACGGGCCGCGGGGGAGCGGGATCGTCGGACCCCACCAGGCGTCGTCCATCAGCGCGACCTCGGCCCCGGCCGCCATGCCGGCGAGGTGGCCGCCACCGGTGTTGGACACCGCTCCCGTGGTCCAGTCGACGCTGGTCGGCCTGGGCTGGTAGCGCTCGCGGAGCTCCCGGTTCGTCTCGAAGGCGCCGCTGCCCAGGATCACCCCACGGGTGGCGGTGATGGTGCGCTCCTGACCTGCGTGCACGACCGTGACGCCGGTGATGCGACCGTCGTCCACGACCAGGTCGCGGAGCTCGGTGTCGTACTCCACGGGCACGTCGTTCTCGATCAGCCCCTGGCGCAGGCCGATCGCCAGGGCGTTGCCCATGGCGTACATCTTGCGGCCACGCAGGATGCTCCACATCCGGTTGAGCAGCACCTTGCCCATGGTCAGCGGGCCCTTGACGGTCCGCATCCCCAGGCTGATCTTGCGGAAGTCGGCCTGGGTGACGATCAGGTTGGCCGGCGCCTTGGTGTACGCCGGGTGCAGGTGCTCGAGCTCCTTCCCGAGGAAGCGGGCGTCCATCGGGACCGGCTCGACGCTGCGGCCACGGTTGCGGCCGCCGGGGGCCTCGGGGAGGTAGTCGGAGTACTCCGGGACCCAGCTGAACCGCACCGGCGTGTGGTCGCGGATGAAGTCCATCACCTCGGCCCCGCGGTCGATGAAGGTGTCGCGGCGGATCTTGGGCACGACGTCGCCCACGATCGAGTCGAGGTAGCGCTTGGACTCCTCCGGGTCGTCGGCCTCGCCGGCCGCCACCAGGGCGTAGTTGCCGGGGATCCAGACGCCTCCGCCCGACCGCGCCGTCGAGCCGCCGAAGTAGATGCTCTTCTCGATCAGCACGGTGTCGAGACCCTGGTGCGCAGCGGCCAAGGCGGCCGCCATACCGGCGCCACCGGCACCGACGACGACCACGTCGTATGAGTTCTTCATGGCGCAAAACTGTAACAGGTTCTATTGTGGTCGCCATGCTCCCCGACGACGTACGACGCACGGTCGCCGATGCCCTCCGGGACGCGGAGACCAGCCGCCAGCCGATCGCCCCGCTGCGCGAGACGTGGCCGGAGATCGACGTGGTCGACGCCTACGAGATCCAGCTGCTCAACATCCGCCGCCGGCTCGACGCGGGCGCGACCGTGCGCGGCCACAAGGTCGGCCTGTCCTCGCAGGCCATGCAGGACATGATGGACGTCGACGAGCCGGACTACGGCCACCTCCTCTCCGACATGGAGCTGCCCTCGAACGAACAGAGCGAGGGCGAGCCCGTCTCCGCCGGTCGCTACTGCTACCCCCGGGTCGAGGTGGAGGTGGCCTTCATCCTCGGCGAGACGCTGCCGGGCGAGGGGTGCACCGAGGAGGACGTGCTGCGGGCCACCGAGTTCGTCGCCCCGTCCATCGAGCTGATCGACAGCCGGATCGCCGACTGGGACATCAAGATCGCCGACACCATCGCCGACAACGCGTCGTCCGCCGGCTTCGTCCTCGGCGCGGAGCGGGTCCGGCCCGGTGACGTGGACCTGAAGGCGATCAACGCCGTGCTGACCCGCAGCGGCGAGAAGGTGGCTGAGGGGCGGTCCGACGCCGTGCTCGGCAACCCGGTCACCGCGGTCGCCTGGCTGGCCCGGAAGGTCGCCGGCTTCGGGGTGCCCCTCGAGGCCGGGCACGTGATCCTCCCGGGGTCCGTGCACCGGGCCGTCGACGTACGTCCTGGTGACGAGTTCGTCGCCGACTTCGAGGGGTTCGGCTCCGTCCACCTCAACTTCACGGAATAGAGGACACCTTGGTCTCGACAGGCTCGACCGGTGGGAAGCTCACCGCCGCCATCGTCGGTCCCGGCAACATCGGCACCGACCTGATGTACAAGCTCCTGCGCTCGGACGTGATCGAGCTCCGCTGGATGATCGGCGTGGACCCGGACAGCCCCGGCCTCGGCCGGGCGCGCGACCAGGGCCTCGAGGCCAGCCACGAGGGGGTGGACTGGCTGCTGAAGCAGGACGAGCCGCCGGACCTGATCTTCGAGGCGACCAGCGCCTACATCCACCGGGAGTACGCCCCCCGCTACCGCGAGGCCGGTATCCGCGCCGTCGACCTGACCCCCGCCGCGGTGGGCCCGGCGGTGATCCCGGCGGTGAACGGTGACGAGCACGCGGCCGCGGACAACGTCAACATGATCACCTGCGGCGGCCAGGCGACCATCCCGATGGTGGCCGCGGTGTCCCGCGCGACCCCGGTGTCGTACGCCGAGATCGTCGCGTCCGTCGCCTCGCTGTCCGCCGGCCCCGGAACCCGCCAGAACATCGACGAGTTCACGCGCACGACGGCTGCAGGCGTCGAGACCATCGGCGGCGCCGAGACCGGCAAGGCGATCATCATCCTCAACCCGGCCGAGCCGCCGATGATCATGCGCGACACGATCTTCTGCGCCGTCGGCCCCGAGGTGTACGACGAGGGACAGGACGCGATCTCCGAGTCGGTGCACCGGATGGTCGCCGCCGTGCAGGACTACGTGCCCGGCTACCGGCTGCTCCAGGACCCCCAGTACGACGCCCCGTCGGCCGCGACCCGTGGCCAGACGAAGGTCAGCATCTTCATCGAGGTCGAGGGCGCCGGCGACTTCCTCCCGCCGTACTCCGGCAACCTCGACATCATGACCGCCGCGGCGACGCGCGCGGGAGAAGGGATGGTCCGGGCATGAGCGTCTACGGAGATCCCCGGCTGAACGCCCTCGAGCGCACGTGGTCCGACGAGCTGGACATCCGGCTCACCGACACCTGCCTGCGCGACGGGTCGCACCACAAGCGACACCAGTTCACCGGTGAGGAGGTCCGCTCGATCATCGCGGCCCTCGACGCTGCCGGCGTCCCCGTCCTCGAGGTGACCCACGGCGACGGCCTCGGCGGCTCGAGCTTCAACTACGGCTTCTCGAAGACGCCGGAGCAGGAGCTGATCAAGATCGCGGCCGAGACCGCGCAGACGGCCAAGATCGCGTTCCTGATGCTGCCCGGCGTCGGCACCAAGGACGACATCCGCGAGGCGCAGGACAACGGCGGCTCCATCTGCCGGATCGCCACGCACTGCACCGAGGCCGACACCTCGCAGCAGCACTTCGCGCTGGCCCGGGAGCGTGGCCTGGAGACGGTCGGCTTCCTGATGATGAGCCACACGCAGCCGCCGGAGGTGCTGGCCAAGCAGGCCCGGATCATGGTCGACGCGGGCTGCCAGTGCGTCTACGTCGTCGACTCCGCGGGCGCGCTGATCATGGAGGGCGTCGGTGACCGGGTCTCCGCGCTCGTGGCCGAGATCGGGTCCGAGGCAACCGTCGGCTTCCACGGCCACGAGAACCTCGACCTCGGCGCCGCCAACACCGTGATGGCCGTGCGTGCCGGCGCGACCCAGATCGACGGGTCCGTCCGCCGCTTCGGCGCCGGGGCGGGCAACACGCCGCTGGACGCCTTCGTCGGCATCTGCGACAAGCTCGGCTGGCGCACCGGCGTCGACTTCCTGAAGATCATCGATGCCTCCGAGGACGTCGTACGCCCCGCCATGCCGGAGGAGTGCCGCCTCGACCGGATGACGATGATGATGGGGTACGCTGGGGTCTACTCGTCGTTCCTCAAGCACGCGGGCAACGCGGCCGAGCGCTACGGCGTCTCCGGCGCCCGCATCCTGGCGATCGCGGGCGAGCACAAGCTCATCGGCGGCCAGGAGGACCAGCTGATCGACATCGCCCTGGAGCTCCGCGCCAAGCAGGACGCCAACGACTGACTAGCGCGACCGTTCTCTCAGCGTGGCGACGCCCTCGCCGGTGAGGTCGTCGCAGCCGGCGGCGCGGCCGGTGGCGGCGATCAGGAGCGACAGGATCGGGCCCTCGGCCGTGGGTCCGTCGCCGTGGCTCCAGTCCGTGTCCGTGGCCACGAGGGTCAGCCCGGCGATGCGGTCCTTGGTGCCGATCAGCGTGTTGGAGTCCTTGTAGAAGTCGATCACGGTCTTCAACGCGTCGACGGGGTAGGTGTGCCGGATGCCGAGGGGACGCCGGATGTCCTCCGCGTGCACGAGCGTCTCGCCGAGCCAGGACGCCTTGGGTCCGGGGGGCGAGGTGGTCGCGTCCTGCTGGGCCCGGAACTTCGCCAGGGTCTCGGCGGAGGAGGCGCCGCGCTGCCTCGCGATGCCCCTGGCGGCAAACTTGCCGAAGTCGAAGCCGGCGGCCAGGAAGCCCGCGATGAACTTCGGCGGCGTGGTGGCAGCCGTGGCGGTCATGTGCGCCAGCGTGTCCCGCACCGTCCAGTCACCGCAGAGCGAACGCGCGTTCCACTCGGCCTCCGAGAGGTCCGACAGGTCGTCGGCCAGGGAGCCGCGCTCGGCGGCGATCGTCTTCCACATCTCTGACATGGGTCCGACCCTAGGGCGCAACCGCGGGAGCCGGTAGCGGTCATTACGAGACGCGGGAGTCGGTTTCCCTCCTGGAAGTACTGCCGGAGGGCCGTGGACGGAAACCTAGAACGTGTTCTAGTATTGGTGCCAGGGAGACAACCACTGCACGAGGAGGAGCCCATGAGCCAAGCGGTTCTCGACGGCGTCCGCGACCTGCTGCCCACGTTCCGTGAGCGCGCGGACGAGGCGGAGCGGCTGCGGGTCGTGCCGGAGGCGTCCATCAAGGAGCTCGAGGAGACCGGCTTCTTCAAGCTGTTGCAGCCCAAGCGCTTCGATGGCCTGGAGTCCGACCCGATCGACTTCTACACCGCCGTACGCGACATCGCCTCGGCCTGTGGCTCCACCGGGTGGGTCTCCAGCGTCGTCGGCGTCCACCCGTGGCAGGTCGCGCTGTTCACCGACGAGGCGCAGCAGGCGGTGTGGGGCAGCGACACCAACACCCGGCTGAGCTCGTCGTACGCCCCCACCGGCAAGGCCGTGGTCGCCGAGGGTGGCTTCCAGCTCTCCGGCAAGTGGAGCTTCTCCTCCGGCTGCGACCACTGCCAGTGGGTGCTGCTCGGCGGGCTCGTGTGCAACGCCGAGAACCAGGTGGTCGACTTCCGCACGTTCATGGTCCCGCGGGAGAACTACGAGATCGTCGACGTGTGGGACATGGTGGGGCTGCGCGGCACCGGCTCCAACGACATCGTCGTCGACGACGTGTTCATCCCCGAGGCGTTCACGCTCTCGATGGGGGACACGGGTCGGTGCTTCGGTCCGGGGCAGGAGCACAACACCTCCGACCTCTACAAGCTGCCGTTCCACTCGATCTTCACCGGCACCATCACCACGCCGATCATCGGCATGGCGATGGGGGCCTACGAGGAGCACGTGGAGATGCAGCAGAAGCGCACCCGCGCCGCCTACCTCGGTGAGAAGGCATCGCTCGACCCGTTCGCCGCCGTACGCATCGCGCGGGCGTCCAGCGAGATCGACGCCGCCTGGGCACTGCTCGTGAACAACATCCGCGAGGAGCAGTCCTACGTCGCCCAGGCCGAGAAGATCCCGCTCAAGACGCGCCTGAAGGTACGCCGTGACCAGGTGATCGGCAGCCAGCGCGCGATCGATGCCATCGACGCGCTCTTCGAGGCCTCCGGTGGGCGGGCGCTGGCCACCGGCACCTACTTGCAGCGGGCCTGGCGCGACGCGCACGCCGGCCGGGTGCACGCGGCCAACGACCCCGAGCGGGCCCTGCAGATGTTCGGCGCGCACGAGTTCGGTCACAAGGTCGACCCGGGGATGTACTGAGTTGAGCGACTTCTCCAAGGAGGGCACCCGCCGGTCCGGCAAGGCGGGCGACCTGACGCTGAACTACTACGAGGCGGGTTCGCCGACCGAGGTCGGCGGCGGGCTGCCGCTGGTGATGCTCCACGGCGGTGGGCCCGGTGCGTCCGCGTGGAGCAACTTCGGCGCCGCCCTGCCGGGCTTCGCCGCGAGCTTCCGCACCCTGCTGGTCGACCAGCCCGGCTTCGGCGCCTCCGACAAGCCCGAGGTCGTGGGGAACTACTACCGCCACTCCGCCGACCACGTCGTGAAGCTGCTCGACGAGCTCGGCATCGATCGGATCCACCTGCTCGGCAACAGCCTCGGCGGCGGTACGGCGATGCGGCTGGCCCTGACCCATCCCGACCGCGTCGGCCGGCTGATCCTGATGGGCCCCGGCGGGCTCTCGCTCAACCTGTTCCACGCCGACCCGACCGAGGGCGTGCAGCGGCTGATGGACTTCTCCGCCGACCCCACGCGCGAGGCCCTGCGGGCGTTCATCTCGACCATGGTGGTGAACAAGAAGCTGGTCACCGACGAGCTGGTGGAGGAGCGGTTCGCCGATGCCACCGCCCCGGGGGCCCAGGCCGCGATGAGCTCGATGGGGATGTCGTTCTGGAACCCCGAGACGGCCGAGGACGGCATGCTCTGGCGCGAGGCCCACCAGCTGCGCAAGCACACGCTCCTCACCTGGGGCCGCGAGGACCGCGTGAATCCGCTCGACGGGGCCATGGTCGCGCTCAAGCTCATCCCGAAGGCCACGCTGCATGTGTTCCCCAACTGTGGGCACTGGGCCCAGATCGAGGCGGCCGACGAGTTCCGCGAGGTCGCGACGAACTTCCTGGCCCGGCACGTGGAGAGGTCCGTATGACCATCGACATCCGCAGCATGGGCTACGCCCGCGTCGCCAGCACGGACCTCGAGCAGTGGAAGCACTTCGCGAGCAAGGTCCTCGGCCTGGCCGAGGGACGCGGGCCCGATCCGGAGAACCTCTACTACCGCATCGACGAGGTCTCCGCACGGCTGGTGGTCTTCCCCGCGGACGTCGACGAGCTCTCCTGCATCGGCTGGGAGCTCGCGGACCACCCGGCCCTGCAGGCCGCTCGCGAGCACCTGTCCAAGGAGGGCGTCGCCTTCGAGGAGGGGACCCCCGAGGAGCTCGCCGAGCGACGCGTCCAGGAGCTCGTCCGGTTCACCGACCCCTTCGACAACGTCTTCGAGCTGTTTCATGGGATCACCTACGAGTCCCGACCGGTCGTCACGCCGTACGCCGCCTCCTTCGTCACCGGCGAGCAGGGGATGGGCCACGTCGTGATCCCGGTGAGCGACGACGTCGAGGCGCTGCGGTTTTACACCGACGTCCTCGGGTTCCGGCTGCGCGACTCGATGAGCATGCCGGGCGAGTTCGTCGGCAAGGAGCCCGGGAGCAAGGTCTGGCTGCGGTTCCTCGGCGTCAACCCGCGGCACCACAGCCTGGCGTTCCTGCCGATGCCCAACCCGAGCAAGTGCGTGCACGTCATGCTCGAGGTCGACAAGCTCGACGACGTGGGTCGCGCGCTGGAGCGGGTGCGCAAGCACAAGGCACCGCTGTCGGCCACGCTGGGGCGGCACATGAACGACCAGATGGTCTCGTTCTACGTGAAGTCCCCGGCCGGGTTCGACGTGGAGTTCGGCACCGAGGGACTCACCGTGGACGACGCTCGCTGGGTGGCGCGCGAGAGCACCGCGGTCTCCTACTGGGGTCACGTCTTCGGCGGTCAGTGAACGCCGGCTCGAGCTCACTGGTATGACTGCACCCATGGCGTCCGACGACATCCCCGAGGGCATCCGCCCCGACGCGCGCGAGACTTGGCCCAGCCGTGAGCTGATCGACTCCTTCCTCGGCACGGGCTTCGACTTCGAGCTCCGCCTCGGCGAGCACACGCCGCTCCCGGTGGACGACCCGCAGGCCGCGGAGGACGCCCGCCAGTTCCGCGACGTGCTCGGCATGTTCGCCACCGGCGTCACCGTGGTGACCTCCATGTCGGGCGACGAGCCCGTGGGGATGACCTGCCAGTCGTTCTCCAGCGTGTCCCTCGACCCGCCGCTGGTGATGTTCTGCCCCGCCAAGACCTCGCGCGCGTGGCCACTGATGCGCCAGGCCGGGTTCTTCTGCGTCAACTTCCTCTCCGCCAACCAGCAGGAGATCTCCAACGGGATGGCCAGCAAGGGCTCGGAGAAGTTCCAGGGCGTCGGCTGGAAGCCGGCATCCACCGGAGCGCCACTGATCGACGGCGTCCTGGGGTACGTCGACTGCGTGATCGACCGCGTGCACCAGGCGGGGGACCACTACATCGTCGTCGGCCGCGTGCAGGCGCTGTCCATCGGGGACGGACGGCCCGATGCCGAGACCGCCGCTGTTCCGTTGCTGTTCCACCGGGGTGCCTACACCCAACCGGGCTGATCCTCTGCCACCCTCGGTGAGATGAGCGCCGAGCGGGTGTCCAACGACTTCACCGAGCGCGTCCTGCGGCGCTTCCTGCTCCTGTGCGAGAGCCCGCGGACCCAGCGCCGAGCGCTGGCCCTGGTCCAGGGCAGCGTGAGCAACGCCCGCGCGGGCAAGGCGTTCTACGCGCTGGTGAACCGGGTCGTGCTCAACCCGGTCGCGCGGTCGATGGGCGTGGAGACCACGGCGATCCGCCTGGAGCTGGTCGGCTCCCAGCTGATCGGCCTGGCGATGATCCGCTACGTGCTCAAGGTCGAGCCGATCGCCTCGCTGTCGGTCGACGAGCTGGTGCCGCTGATGGCCCCGCCGCTGCGGGCAGCGCTCAGTGGACCCACCCAGCCGGCGCTGGAGGTGTGCACCTGCGAGGGACACGCGCCCGACCTCAGCCTCGTCCCCTGGTAGCCCTGTGGATTGACGTTCGACGCATCGTCCCTCCGGGTTCACCCTGTCGGGATGAACGAGACCCTGCCGCTGGACCCGATGCACACCCTGCTCACGCTCGACCGGCCGTTCACCCCGGCGATGGCCCGCGCGGTCGGCATCGAGCGGGCCGCCCTGGACCGGATGCTGCGTGCGGGGACGGTCAGGAGACTGCTCCGCGGGGCGTACGCCGCCTCCACCGCCCCCGACACCACCGAGCTCCGGGCGGCAGCGGTGGCCCTGGTCGTCGGGCGCGAGGCCATCGCGGTGGACCGGACCGCCGCGTGGGTGTACGGGGTCGACCTCTTCCCGGTCACGCCGGGCGAGGCCCGTCCGGTGGAGGTGCTCTCACCTCGTCGTGGCGGTCGTGGCGGTCGTGGCGGTCGTGGCGGTCGTGGCGGTCGCGGCGTCCGCGGCGCGATGGGCAGCAGCCGGCAGATCACCGGGCACGACCTCACCGCGATCGGCTCGCTCCGGCTGACCACCCCGCTCCGCACCGCCCTGGATCTCGGCCGGCTGCTGCCACCGGACCTGGCCCTCGGCGCCATGGACCGCCTGCTGGCGACGGGGTCGTTCACCCACGTGCAGCTGCTGGCCGAGATCCCCCGGCTGGCCGCCCACCGTGGTGTCGGACAGCTGCGCACCCTCGCCGCCCAGGTCGACGCCCGCTCCGCCTGCTTGGCCGAGTCGTCGCTCCGGCTGCGCTGGCACCAGGCCCGGCTCCCCACCGCGACCCCGGGCCTGCCCGTCAGCGCCGGCGGCCGGCTCGTCCGCCTCAGCCTCGGCGTCGGCCGTCGCCAGTTCGGCGCCGTGCTGGCCGGTCGGCTCTCGGCCGCCGACCTCGTCGCCCTCGAGGGAGCGGGCTGGCGCACCGTGGTGCTGAGCGAGGAGCGGGTGCTCCGCAGCGACCCCGAGGACTGGATGGCCCACCTCGAGCGCGAGTTCCACCAGCAGCTGCTGGCCCAGGTGGAGGCGGAGGCCGGGTGAGCAGACTCGATAGTCCGGAGCAAAAGGACCCCTTTCTAGGGTTCTGGAGGGTCCGTTCGCTCCGGACTATTGGAAACGTGCGGCCCAAACGAGGTGACGCAGCCCCGGCGTGAACGAGCATCGATGGAGTCCGACGTGCGAGCGTCCGCTCGACCTGTTCCGGCCGGTGGGGATTGACCCGACGGGCGAGGACGGTCCGACCAAGCGGCAGGCCGGGGGGCCACGGTTCCGGCAGACCTCGGCAGGGCTCTATGTCCCCGCAGAGGTGGACTCGACAGTCGTCGAGCAGCGAATTCTCGAACAGGCGCAACGTATTCGTGGTGAGGGTGCGATCACCGGATGGGCTGCGTTGAGGTGGCGCGGTGCCACGTTCTTCGACGGCACCGGTCCCCGAGGAGAAGGCCAGGTGCCCGTGCCATTGGCCGTAGGGCAGGCACGCCTTCGACCCGGCCCCAGTATCGAGATCAGCCAGGCCCAGTTCGCGCCCAGTGAACGCACCAAGACCGGTGGCATCTGGTGCGCCACAGTCCAACGTGCCCTGTTCGACGCCATGCGTCTCGAACCGGACCTACGTGCAGCCGTGGTCTGCATGGACATGGCTGCGGCGGCTCGGCTGACCTCCGTGGCGCTGATGACGACGTACGTCACGATGAGGCCGGCCTGGACCGGCGTGCCGCTCGTACGACGGGCTCTCGCCCTGGCCTCGAACGGCAGCCGCTCACCCCAGGAGACCCGCATGCGCCTCGTCTGGGTCCTCGATGCCCTGCTGCCCTCCCCGCTGTGCAACGTCCCGGTCTTCTCTTTGCACGGCGGCCTTCTGGGTTATCCCGACATCTTCGATCCGGTCTCGGGGACCATCGGGGAGTACGACGGCGATGACCACAAGGACGCAGCTCGGCACCGCCGAGACGTGTCTCGCGAAGCAGCCTTCCGGGACCACGGACTGGAGTACTTCACCGTGGTTGGCGGAGACCTGCAGAACCGATCGCTGGTGGTCAACCGGATGCACAGCGCTCGGGCCCGGTCTCGATTCGACCCGCCGGACGAGCGCCTTTGGACTCTGGACCCGCCGCCCTGGTGGAAGCTTGAGCCGGACCTGGACACCCATCTCCTGCTGACCGGTGAGGCGCCGATGCTGGTCCGCACCTGACTCGATAGTCCGGAGCAGACGGACCCTCCAGGGGCTCGAAAGAGGGTCCGATCGCTCCGGCTTATCCGAGCGCGCCGATCGCCTCGTGCATCGTCAACGTGCGCTGGGCGGACTCGACGTGGAGGTTCTCGATCATCCGGCCGTTGTAGGTGACCACGCCGCTGCCCTGGCCGTCCTCCCAGGCCTGGAGGATGCCGCGGGCGTCCTCGACGGCCTTCTCGGAAGGGGCGAAGGCCTCGTTGGCACCGTCGACCTGGCCGGGGTGGATGAGCGTCTTGCCGTCGAAGCCCATCTCGCGGCCCTGCTGGCACTCGGCGAGGAAGCCGTCGGTGTTCTTCACGTCGTTGTAGACGCCGTCGAGGATCACCTTGCCGGTCGCCCGGGCGGCGAGCAGGGCGAGCGACAGCCCGGTCAGGAGGGGCTGTCGGCCGGCGACGTGCTCGGCGTACAGCTCCTTGACGAGGTCGTTGGTGCCCATCACCAGCACGGTCAGGCGGTCCGAGGCGGAGGCGATCTCCTCCGCGTGCAGCATGGCGTACGGCGTCTCGAGCATCGCCCAGAGCTTGGTGTGCTCGGGCGCGTCGTTCCCGGCCATCGCCTCGACGAGCTGGAGCACGGCGTCGGCCGAGCTCACCTTGGGTACGACGATCGCGTCCGGCCCGGCGGCGCACGCGGCCGCGAGGTCGTCGACGTGCCACTCGGTGTCGGCGCCGTTGACCCGGATGGTGAGCTCCCGGTTCCCGTAGTCACCGGAGGCCACGGCTGCACACGCTGCCTCACGCGCCGAAGGCTTGGCGTCCGGAGCGACGGCGTCCTCGAGGTCCAGGATCAACCCGTCGCACGCGATCGTCCTGGCCTTCTCCAGGGCGCGCTCGTTGGAGGACGGCATGTAGAGAACCGACCGGCGGGGACGGAAGGTGGTGTCCATCAGGAGGCCTCGATCGCGTCGTACTGCTTCTTCAGCTCGGGGTCGATCGCCGCCAGCTGCTCGGCGAGCTCGACCATCACCAGGCACTGCTTGAGTGATGCGTCGTCCTCCATCTTGCCGTCGAGCATCACCGCGCCGGTGCCGTCGCCCATGGCGTCGACCACGCGGCGGGCGTGCGCGACGTCCTCCGGGGAGGGGCTGAACACCTTGTTGGCGATGGCGATCTGCTTGGGGTGCAGCGACCAGGTGCCGACGCAGCCGAGCAGGAACGCGTTGCGGAACTGGTCCTCGCAGGCCACCACGTCGGTGATGTCGCCGAACGGTCCGTAGTAGGGGTAGATCCCGTGCATCGCGCACGCGTCGACCATCCTCGCGATGGTGTAGTGCCACAGGTCCTGCTGGTACGTCGTGCGCGGCCCGTCGATGTCGCCGTCGACCGGGTCCTGGCGCACCAGGTAGCCCGGGTGCCCGCCACCGACACGGGTGGTCTTCATCCGCCGGTCGGCGGCGAGGTCGGCAGGCCCGAGCGACAGCCCCTGCATCCGGGGGGACGCGCCGCAGATCTCCTCGACGTTGACCATCCCGCGGGCGGTCTCGAGGATCGCGTGCACCAGGATCGGCTTCTCGAGCCCGGCCTTGGCCTCGAGCTGCGCGAGCAGCCGGTCGACGTAGTGGATGTCCTCGGCGCCCTGCACCTTCGGCACCATGATCACGTCGAGCTTGTCGCCGATCTCGGAGACCAGCGTGGTCAGGTCGTCGAGGCCCCAGGGGGAGTCGAGCGAGTTGATCCGGGTCCACAGCTGGGTGGGGCCGAAGTCCGTCGACCGGGCGATGCTCACCAGGCCCTCGCGCGCGGCCAGCTTGTTGTCGGCCTTGATGGCGTCCTCGAGGTTGCCGAGGAGCACGTCGACCTTGCCCACCATGTCCGGGATCTTGGCGGCCATCTTGGCGTTGCTCGGGTCGAAGAAGTGGATCGCCCGGCTGGGGCGGGCGGGGATCTCGCGCAGGGGAGTCGGTGCACCGACGGCGAGGGGGGCGAAGAAGTCCTTGGCAGAGCGCATGGGCCGGACGCTAGCAGCGCTGGACGGACAGCCGGTATGACGCATCACACCCTGCGTGCCACCGTGGACCCGTGCACAGGCCGGCCGCCGCCCTCGTCGAAGGGGAGCAGGCTCGCGCGAGCCACGTGCGCCGGCTCCCACAGGTGGCTCAGGGCGTGCGCCCGCTTGAAGACGAGCTGCGAGTCGTGCTCCCAGGTGATCGCGATGCCGCCGTGCAGCTGCACGGTCTCCGACGCCACGTGGTCCAAGGCGTCCGAGCAGTAGGAGCGGGCCACGGCTGCGCGGCGCCGCAGGATCGCGGCGTTCGACACCGTCGGCTCCGTGACGTACGCCGCAGCCGCCGCCGTCGCGCCCCATGAGGCGGACCGGGAGGCCTCCACGAGGACGAGCATGTCGGCCATCCGGTGCTTGAGCGCCTGGAAGGAGCCGATCGGACGGCCGAACTGCACCCGCTCCAGGGTGTAGGCGACCGTCATGTCGAGCCCGCGCTGGGCCGCGCCGACCTGCAGGGCCGAGGTGAGCGCGGCAGCGACGTCCCGGACGGGCCGGTCGTCGGGCACCTCGCCGACGGCCTGGGCCTCGTTCGCCGTCACCCGGCCGAACCGGATCGACTGGTCCAGCGCGCCGACCGGCTCGATCGCCGGCCCGGTGAGCAGCTGCAGCGCCCCGTCCTGCAGCCGCAGCACGATGTCCGCCGCCGGGGCGTCGAGCACCAGCGGATCGAGGGCGAGGGTGGCGATCTCCCCGGTGGCGATCCTCGGCAGCAACGTCGCCTGGTGTTCCGGCTCGGCGTGCAGGAGGACGGCGGCAGTGGCGATCGCCGTGGCCAGCAGGGGAGACGGCGCCAGGGTGCGGCCCAGCTCCTCGAGGACCAGGGAGGTCTCGATGAAGGAGGCGCCGAAGCCGTCGTGCTCCTCGGCGATCGGCAGGGCGGCCACCCCGACCTGCTCGCACAGCGCCTGCCAGAGCGACTCGTCGTACCCGCTCTCGGAGCCGACGGCTGCGCGGACGGCAGCGCTGTCGCTGCGCTTGTCGAGGAGGGACCGCACGACGACGGCGAGCGTGTCCTGCTCCTCGGTCCGGGCGAAGTGCATCAGGAACCGACCAGCGATTCCGCGATCCGCGCCCGGTGGTACGAGGCGCCGCCCCAGGCGCCGACCAGCGCCCGGACCCGGTTGATCCACAGGCCCACGTCGAACTCCGCGGTGTAGCCGATCGCCCCGTGCACCTGCAGGGCCACCCGCGAGGCCAGGTAGGCAGCGTCGCCGGCCGCGACCTTGGCCGCCGAGGCGTCCCGCGAGGTCGCCGTGAGCGCGGCGCCGTGGACCAGCGGCCGAGCGAAGTCGAGCGCGATCCGGACGTCGGCCAGGGTGTGCTTGATGGCCTGGTAGGACCCGATGGTGCGGCCGTACTGCTTGCGCTGCTTCACGTAGTCCACCGAGTCGACCAGCAGCCGTTCCCCGCAGCCGAGCAGCTCGGCCGCGCAGGCGAGAGCGGCCAGGTCGAAGGCGGCGTCCGCTCTCGGGTCGCCGGGTCTCGAGACGTTCGCTGGCGCTCGCTCCCCGACCACCGGGAAGAGCCTGCGGGTGACGTCGACCGACCGCACCACGGTGGTCGAGGGAGGAGCGCCGGCGACTGCCTCGAGACCTCGTTCCGTGTGCGCGAAAGCCAGGGAAGCGACATCCGCGTCCAACGCCAACGGCACCAGCGGCGGCAGCGCGACCGTGGCCACCGCCCCCTCGGCCACGGCCACGAGGTCCGGCCCTGAGAGCACCTGCGTCAGGTAGGCCGCGGACTCGATCCACGGGCCCACCGCCAGGTGGTGGCCGAGCACCTCGAAGGCGACGACCAGGTCGACGGCGGTGCCGCCGAGCCCACCGTCCTCCTCGGGGACGACCAGCGCGTTGACCCCCTGCTCGGCCAGCCGGCGCCAGAGGGCGAGGCCGGGCTCGCTGTCGCCGGCGGCCCAGGCGCGGGCGACCGACGCGGACTCGGCCTTGGCCATCAGCTCGCCGAGCGACTGGCCGAAGCCGGTCTGCTCGGGAGTGAGTCGGAAGTCCATCACGCTCCCTTGGGTTCGCGGGGCAGGCCGAGGATCCGCTCGGCGATCACGTTGCGCTGCACCTCGTTGGTGCCGGCGTAGATCGGGCCGGAGAGCGAGAACAGGTAGCCGTCGATCCACGGCGAGTCCAGACCGTCGCGCAGCTCCGAGGTGGGGCCGACCAGGTCCAGGGCGGTCTCGTGCAGCGCCACGTCGAGCCCTGACCAGAACACCTTGTTCACCGAGCCGGCGTAGCCGATCTGACCGCCGGCGACGAGTCGGCTGACGGTGCCCCACGTGTAGAGCCGGTAGGCCTCGGCGCCCAGCCACGCGTCGACCACGCGATCACGGTGCTCGACGGGTGATCCCTCCCGGTGCCACAGGTCGACGAGCCGGTCGGCGGCGGCGCAGAACCGGCCGGGGGAGCGCAGGGACAGCCCGCGCTCGTTGCCGGCGGTGCTCATCGCGACCGACCAGCCGGCGCCGGGATCCCCGAGCACGTCAGTGTCCGGCACGAAGACGTCGTCGAAGAACAGCTCCGCGAAGCCGGGCTCCCCGTCCAGCTGGGCGATCGGGCGCACCGTGATGCCCTCTGCCTCCAGCGGGAAGCAGAAGTAGGTGAGGCCGTGGTGGCGCTGCGAGTCGGCATCGCTGCGGAACAGCCCGAAGCCCCAGTGGGCGTACGACGCCCGCGAGGACCACGTCTTCTG
>JAOPYC010000107.1 GCA_025964795.1 Marmoricola sp. | reverse complement strand
GAGATCGCGGAGCCCGAGGAGAAGGACACCGACGTCGACGACGAGGAGAAGACCGTCGAGGAGGGAACCGAAGAGCCCGCCTGACGCCACCTTCGCCTATGGCGGTGGAGCCGGGGCTGAGTCCCTCAGCGGGTGCAGCCCGCGTCGACCGGGAGGGCTGGCGGGACACCCACCGTCGGCAGGCCCAGCGACACCCCGCTCGACGAGGACGCGGTGCGGTGTTCCCAGGCGTCGCCCGCACGGGTGCGTCGCACGGAGATCAGGGGACCGTCGGCGACCAGGTGATGCGGAGCGCCGTAGGTGATGACGCACTCCACCATGTCGCCCGGACGGACCTCGACGGGGAGCAGCTCACCGTCGTGGGAGCCCGACGACGTCACGGGCGTGAAGTGCACCAGCCGGTTGTCCCGTGCGCGGCCGGAGAGGCGCAGCGTCGCCGCGTCCTTGCGACCCTCCCCCTCGGCCACCATCAGCTCGACGACCTGGCCCTCGAGGGCACGGTTCTCGGCCCAGGCGACCTCGTCGGCCACGGCCACGAGTCGCAGGTAGCGCTCCTGCACGACCGCCTTGGGCAGCTGGTCGGGCAGGGTGGCGGCAGGCGTTCCCGGCCGCTTGGAGTACTGGAAGGTGAACGCCCCGCTGAACCGCGCCCGTCGTACGACGTCCAGGGTGGCCTCGAAGTCCTCCTCGGTCTCGCCGGGGAAGCCCACGATGATGTCGGTGGTGATCGCGGCGTCGGGCATGGCGGCCCGGACACGCTCGATGATGCCGAGGAACTTGGACTGCCGGTAGGAGCGGCGCATGTTCCGCAGGACGCGGTCGGACCCCGACTGCAGAGGCATGTGCAGCGAGGGCATCACGTTGGGGGTCTGCGCCATCGCCTCGATGACGTCGTCGGTGAACTCGGCCGGGTGCGGTGAGGTGAACCGGACCCGTTCGAGCCCCTCGATGCCGCCGCACGCGCGCAGCAGCTTGGAGAACGCCTGCCGGTCACCGAACTCCACGCCGTAGGCGTTCACGTTCTGCCCCAGCAGGGTCACCTCGGTGACACCCTCGGCGACCAGCGCCTCGATCTCGGCGAGGATCTCCCCCGGCCGACGGTCCTTCTCCTTGCCGCGCAGCGCCGGGACGATGCAGAACGTGCAGGTGTTGTTGCAGCCGACCGAGATCGACACCCACGCGGCGTACGCCGACTCGCGCTTGGTGGGCAACGTCGAGGGGAACACCTCGAGCGACTCGAGGATCTCGACCAGCGCCACCTCCTGCACCCGGGCGAGCTCGAGCAGGACGGGCAGGGACCCGATGTTGTGCGAGCCGAACACGACGTCGACCCACGGGGCCCTCTCCGTGATGGTCGACCGGTCCTTCTGGGCCAGGCAGCCGCCGACGGCGATCTGCATGCCGGGCCGCGTCTTCTTGACGGCGGCGAGCTGGCCGAGGTTGCCGTAGAGCTTGTTGTCGGCGTTCTCCCGCACCGCACAGGTGTTGAACACCACCACGTCGGCCTCGTCGCCAGCGGGGGCGGCGACGTAGCCCGCGCCCTCCAGCAGGCCGGTGAGCCGCTCGGAGTCGTGGACGTTCATCTGGCACCCGTGGGTGCGGACCTGGTAGGTGCGGGCTGCTGCGATCGTCATGGCCGCCCAAGCCTACGTGGCCCGGGCGGCCGGCGGGACCGGCTGTCAGTCCTCGGCGACGATGACGATCGGCTCGGGCAGGTCCTCGGGAGCCGGCGGCTGGAAGGTCGCCAGGTCGGGGCCGGGGATGTGGTCGCGGGGGTCGTCCTGGACAGTCTTCTCGGGCGTGGCCTTCTTCGCAGCGGGCGCCTTCTTGGCGGGAGCCTGCTTCGCAGCCGGAGCCTGCTTCGCAGCCGGAGCCTTCTTCGCAGCCGGGGCCTCCTTGGCAGCCGGGGCCTTCTTCGCGGCGGGCGCCTTCTTCGCGGCCGGGGCGACCTTCTCGACCGCGGCGACGACGTCCTGCGCGGTCTCGGTGGCCTGCTCCTTGACCTCGGTGACGACCTTCTCGACGGTCTCGCGGGCGTCGGTGGTGGTGCTCTCCTCGGCGGGGGCAGGGGCCTGCGTGGGTGCACCGCCGATCCGGCTGCGCACCAGGCCGAGGCCCGCGCCTGCCGTCCCCTTGACGAGGTCAGAGGCCTTGGCGGCGGTGCCGATCGGGTGACGGACGGTCGTGACGGCGGTGGACACGGCGTGCTGGGCGAGTTTCTCGACGGTGTTCTTCAGAGTCATACCCGATCAGTGCCCGCCGCACTCCGCGGCAAACCGTCGGCAAGATCACGGATCGGCGTGTGGGTTGCCTCAGCTCCTTTTCGGTGTCACCCAGAGACGGATCGTGCCCTCGATGACCACGGTGCCGTCGGTCCGCACGCCTCTGACCCGCACCGGGACGTCCGGGTCGTCGCCGGACCACTGGCCGGCGTCGGTCTCGGCGATGCAGGTGATGTCGGTGGTCGCCTTGGCGGTGTAGCTGACCTCCATGCCCTTGGGGATCCAGCGCTTCTGACTCGGGATGGACGCCTCGGCCAGCACCCCCATCGCCGCCTCGAGGCCGTTGCACAGCGCGATGGCGTGCACCGTGCCGATGTGGTTCTTCACCGCGCGCCGCTTGGGGATGACGACCTCGGCGTGGTTGGGCTCGATCACGGTGAACCGCGGCCGGATCGACCAGAAGTACGGCGCTACCTGGGAGAACGCGAAGGAGAACAGGCGGTCCCCGACCAGCGGGATGGCGTGGGACTTCTCGTACAGGGCGAGGACTCGGCTCATGCGCGGAACCCTACCCGTCGGTAACCCGGTGGTCTGTGGCCCGGCTCACCCCGACGCGAGCCGCGCGATCAGCTTCCGCGCGTCGTGCGGGGCGAACCCCTTGGCGTCGTTGTCGAAGTAGACGAACCCCGCACGCCCGTCCGCGGTCCACCCGGCGATGCGCTCGGCCCAGGCGTCCAGCGCCTCGTCGCTGTAGCCGCTGGTGTAGAGCTCGGTGTCGCCGTGCAGCCGGACGTAGACGATCGGGCCGCTGGCGTCGTCGAAGCGCGGCCACTTGCCGGCGGAGTCGGCGACGACCAGGGCGATGTCGTGGTCCGCGAGCAGGGTCTTCGCCTCGTCCGTGCCGAAGGTGGGGTTCCGGGGCTCGAGGGCGTGGTGCAGCGGTCGCTCGGCGACCTCTCCCGACCAGACCCGGTCGCCGGAGACCTTGTCGTCGTGGCGCAGGGCCAACCGGGCCGCTTCGGTGGTGGTGCGCGGCAGCAGGTCGAAGAAGTCGCGCAGGACGCCGGGCTCGAAGGTCGAGGTGGCCGGCAGCTGCCACAGGATCGGGCCGAGTGCCGTGTCCAGGTTCAGCACGCCGGAGGCGAAGAAGTTGGCCAGCGGGGTCTCGACGTCGCGCAGCTTCTTGAGGTGGGTGATGAACCGGCCGCCCTTGACGCTGAACACGAAGTCGTCGGGCACCTCGCTGCGCCACTTCCGATAGCTGGAGGGTCGCTGCAGCGAGTAGAAGGACCCGTTGATCTCGATCGAGGTGAGCTGGTCGGCGGCGTACTCCAGCTCACGGCGGTGCGGCAGTCCCCTGGGGTAGAAGTCGCCGCGCCAGCCGGGATAGGTCCACCCGGAGATGCCGACCCGGGTCACGGCCGGGTCCTGAGCACGGTGGCCACATCGATGCTGCAGCCGACCACGGTCTGCACGCGGCCGTCGGACTGCGGCTCGTCGAACCACATCCCCTGCCGCGCACCGAGCTTGGCCAGCACGCGCAGCGAGCGGGTGTTGCGGTGGTCCGGGGCGGCGAACACCTCACTCACCGGGTCGTACGCCGGGACGACGAGGTCGCGCAGGAAGGTCCACAGCAGCTTGGTACCCAACCCCCGGTCCACGAACGCCGGCTCACCGATGACGTAGTCGAACCCGATCGCGTCCGGTCGACCGCACAGCAGCGCGAACTCGGGGTGGTCGGCGATCCGGTAGTCCTGGCAGAACCCGACCGAGCGACCGTTGACCTCCCAGATCCAGTAGCGGACGGCCTCCTCGCCGCGGACACCCGGGCCGTAGTGGGCGGTCACCTGCTCCGCCGAGCGGTTCCCGTCCCACCAGGTCGCGACGTGGGGGGTGTTGACCCAGCGGGTGACGTCCGGGAAGTCGCCCGGCGTCATCGGCCGCAGGGCGAACCGGTGCTCCTCGTCCACGCTGAAGCGCAGCGGGTCGCCGGAGAGGTCCTCCGCAAGCACGGGGCCACGCCCCTCCGCGACCCGGGCCGCGGCCTCGGCCCACGAGAGCCCGACCGGCACCTCGGCGCGGGTGAGTTCGATACGCACGCCAGCAGTCTGACTGGTTGGATGCCGGAGTGGTCGACCGCTTCTAGACGAGGTCCGGGTCCTCGAGGTCGACGCCCAGCTCCTCCTTCACCACGCGGTAGGCCACCCCGCTGGAGTGGCCCTTGCGGGCGAGCATGCCGACGAGGCGTCGGACGGCCTTGTCGTGGTCGAGGTTGCGCATCGAACGGAGCTTGGCCCGGACCAGCACCCGGGCCACCTCGACCTCGTCGTCCGGGTCGATCTCGTCGAGGACCTCGCGGGCCAGCTCGTCCTCGATGCCCTTGCGCTTGAGCTCCTGCGCCAGGGCCCGCCGGGCCAGGCCGCGACCGGACTGGCGCTGCTCCACCCACTCGCGGGCGAAGCCGGCGTCGTCGATCAGGCCGACCTCCTCGAACCGGTCGAGGAGGCGGACTGCGACGTCGTCAGGCACGTTGCGCCCGGCCAGCTTGTCGGCCAGCTCCGAGCGGGTGCGAGCCCGCCCGGTCAGCTGGTCGAGCAGGATCTTGCGGGCCACCGACTCCGGGTCGGCCTCGGGGCCCGCGTCAAGATCCTCGCTCGGCTCGGCCGCCTTGGGAGAGGGCCACCGACTGCGACCGGCCACCGCTAGAAGTCGATCCCGTCAGGGTCGATACCGGGGGCGTCGGAGGCGAAGCCCTCGGCCGGGGCGTCGACAGCGGGGCCGATGCCGAGCTTCTCCAGGATGCGCTTCTCGAGCTCGTTGGCGAGGTCGGGGTTGTCGCGCAGGAAGGTCCGCGCGTTCTCCTTGCCCTGGCCGAGCTGGTCGCCCTCGTAGGTGTACCAGGCGCCGGCCTTGCGGACGAGCCCTGCCTCGACACCGACGTCGATCAGGCCACCCTCGCGGCTGATGCCGAGGCCGTACATGATGTCGAACTCGGCCTGCTTGAACGGCGGCGCGACCTTGTTCTTCACGACCTTGACGCGGGTGCGGTTGCCGACCATCTCGGTGCCGTCCTTCAGCGTCTCGATGCGACGGACGTCGAGGCGGACCGAGGAGTAGAACTTCAGCGCCTTGCCACCGGTGGTGGTCTCGGGCGAGCCGAACATCACGCCGATCTTCTCGCGCAGCTGGTTGATGAAGATGGCGGTCGTCTTGGAGTTGCTCAGCGCGCCGGTCATCTTGCGCAGCGCCTGGCTCATCAGCCGGGCCTGCAGGCCGACGTGGCTGTCCCCCATCTCGCCCTCGATCTCGGCGCGGGGCACGAGCGCGGCCACCGAGTCGATGACGATCAGGTCGAGCGCACCGGAACGGATCAGCATGTCCGCGATCTCCAGGGCCTGCTCGCCGGAGTCGGGCTGGGAGACGAGCAGGGCGTCGGTGTCCACCCCGAGGCGCTGGGCGTAGTCGGGGTCGAGGGCGTGCTCGGCGTCGATGAAGGCCACGATGCCGCCGGCAGCCTGGGCGTTGGCCACCGCGTGCAGCGCGACCGTGGTCTTGCCGGAGGACTCCGGGCCGTAGATCTCCACGACGCGACCGCGCGGGAGGCCACCCAGGCCCAGGGCGATGTCGAGCGAGATCGCCCCGGTGGGGATCACCTCGAGCGGGACGCGGACCTCGTCACCGAGGCGCATCACCGAGCCCTTGCCGAACTGCTTGTCGATGTTGGCGAGCGCTACGTCCAGCGCCTTGTCCCGGTTGTTCTCGGCAGATGCCATGGTGTTCGTCCCTCACGTCTCGTTGCGATGTCCTGCCAGACGTTAGGAGCACCCACCGACAACCCGCTCGGCTTCGTCCTCCGCCTGTGGAGAACTCGGTGTCGACCCCTGCCTGTGGACAGAACCGTAGTACGAACAGGTG
Source organism: Marmoricola sp. (assembly GCA_025964795.1). Lineage (GTDB taxonomy): Bacteria > Actinomycetota > Actinomycetes > Propionibacteriales > Nocardioidaceae > Marmoricola. The sequence goes on along the minus strand of JAOPYC010000107.1, from coordinate 10,866 downwards.
TTCGATCCAACCTCGACACGCCGCTGAGACGGACGGCGCGCGACCTACGGCGTGATGCGGTCCAGCGGCCCCGGGGTGTACGGCGAGTGGGCGGTCAGGTAGTCGGAGAGGGCGTCGATGTCGAGCCCGCCGATGTACTTCGCAGTGCCGGCCGCGAAGGCCGGGAAGCCGTCGCCGCCGTCGGCCAGGAAGTTGTTCGTGACGACCCGGCAGGTCGCCGCCTTGTCGACGGGGACGCCGTTCAGCGCCACGCTGCCGTCCACGGGTCCACCGGCGCCGAGGCGATACCTGAAGCCGCGCGAGACCGAGAGCACCTTGGGCGCGGCCGCGTTGGAGCCGGTGACCTGCTGGGTCAGCACGTCGTAGAGCTGCTGGCCGGTGAGGTTCAGCGAGACAAGGTAGTTGTTGAACGGCTGCACCGTGAACGCCTCCTCGTAGGTGATCTCGCCCGGCGCCTCGCCGCGCGTCGAGCTCGCGAAGCTCAGGTCGGCACGGATCCCGCCGGGGTTCATGAACGCCACCACCGGCGTGCGGCCCCCGGTGACCGCCGAGGTGTCGGCCAGCTGTGCGTCGGCGATCAGGTCGCCGAGCGGGCTCTCCCCCGACGCGTTCTGCTCCTTGGTGATGTCGCCGGTGACGCGGCCGACGACCTTGCTGGCGATCGGCTTGACCAGTTCGTTGTAGAGGTCGAGCAGCCTGGTCTCTCGACGATCCGGGCGGACGTCCCGGCTGACCTGGACGTTGGTGCCCTTCACGGAGCTGCGGACGATGTCCCGGGTGCGCCGGTCGTAGGCGAGCTCGGTGTCGGTGAACAGCCGGCCGAACGACGACGCCGACGTCACCAGCCGGGGGCGCCCGGCCGGGTCCTTGACGCTGCACACGTAGGGCTGATGGGTGTGCCCGGAGACCACCAGGTCGATGGCGGGATCGAGGTTGGCTGCGATCGGCAGGATCGGCGAGCTCGCGGAGACCAGGCTGCCGCCCCCGCCACAGGTGTAGTCGTAGGTGGGATTCACGGCGTACTTCTTGCCGGTCGCCGAGTCGGTCCACTGCTGCTTGTCGGGCACGCCGCCCTGGTGGATCAGGACGACGATCGCGTTGACGCCCTTGCGCCGCAGCACCGGGACCAGGGCGTTGGCGGTCTGCACCTCGTCGGTGAACTCGAGACCCGCGACGCCACTGGCGGTGACGATGCTCGGGGTGTCCTTCAGGGTCATCCCGATGAAGCCGATCCTCGCGCCGTGGACCTTCTTGATCACGTACGGCGGCAGGATCGTCTGGTTGGTGCCGGCGTACTTCACGTTGGCCGCGAGGTAGTCGAAGCGGGCGCCGCGGAAGGTGTGGTCGGCGCAGGAGTTCTGGTTGTCCGCACCGGCGGCACCGTCGTCGATGCAACCGCCGTCGGCCATCCGCTGGAGCTCGTGGTAGCCCTCGTCGAACTCGTGGTTGCCGACGGAGGTGACGTCGAGGCCGAGCTTGTTCATCGCCTCGATCGTCGGCTCGTCGTGGAAGGCCGCCGAGAGCAGCGGCGAGGCGCCGATGATGTCGCCGGCAGCGACGGTGAGGCTGTTGCGGTGGCCCTTCCGCGCCTGTGCCAGGTGGGTGGTGAGGTAGGCGACCCCGCCCGCGTCCTTCGTCACGTCGACCGGCAGGCCGGTCCCGGGGTCGAGGGCGTGGTCGACGACGTTGCGGCCCGAGGAGCCGGCGGGCGCCTCGAGGTTGCCGTGGAAGTCGTTGAAGGAGAGCAGCTGGATCGGCATCAGCCGGCCGTGGTGGGCCGGGTGGTGATGCCGGTCCAGCACCCCACGCAGCGTCACGTTTGCGTGACGAGTGGGTGAACCTCAGCGCTCGCGGGCCGGCAGGCCGAGCTCGGCCCACACCGCGCGCCACACCGTCTTCGGCGCCTCGCCGGCCTCGAGGGCCTCGACGACGGTGCGCTCGCCGAGGGCGCCGAGCACGTGCTGCTCCGCCCACGACCGGGCGTACGCCGGACCCAGCGCGTGCTCCATCCGCGCCCAGAACTCGGTGTGCCGCACCGGGTCAGTCCTCGGCGGAGGGCGTGATGCTCACGTCCCACAGGTGGTGGACGACGTCGTGCAGGTGGTAGCGGCCGATCGTCTCGACGGTGAACGCCGAGCCGTTGGAGCGCCGTCCGGTGCGCTGCCACCGGTCACCGGTCACCGACGCGTAGACGGCGGCCGCCTCCGCGGCCCGCTCGACCAGCGCGGTGCCGACGGCGCCGGGGTCCTGCAGCCCGTAGTCCTCCTCCTCGGCGGTCGCGTCCTGGTCCCAGTTCGCGAACTCGGGGTCGTCCCGGTCGAGCATCAGCCGCACCCGCTCGGCGAACAGGCGGTGGACGTCGCGGACGTGGCAGGAGTACTCCAGCCGCGACCACACGTGCGGCGCCGGTCGCACGGCGAAGTCGGCGTCGGCCAGCACGTCGTACCACCCACGCGTGTTCTCGTGCAGCAGGTCGACGAGGGTCTGGGAGGTGACCTCAGCCGGATCGAAGCCGCACGCGTCGCAGGGCTCGTCGACGACCCAGGTCCAGTCCTTGGTGTCCGGCTCGATGCTCACCCGGAGATTGTGCACACCCGGCCCTGAGAGCCGGCCCATCGGCCCACCTCGTGAACGCGGGGGGACGCGGGGGGGACGCGGGGGGACGCGATCGTGTAGACCGTAGGGACGTCGTCGCACCGTTCGGCGTGCGAGGGAGGCCGGCGTCGTGTCCGCGAGCTCGATCGTGCTCCTCCTGCTCGCCGCGGCCCTCCTGGCGACCGCCGTGGTGCTGGCGCGGTCCCGCAGTGCGCTGCCCTGGCCCGCGATCCTGGTGGCCGCCCTGACCGCGGCCGTCTGCTTCACCGTGGGCGGTGACTCCGTGAAGGACGGTTCGGGCCCCAGCTTCGCCACGGTGACCGGGGCGATCGCCGGCTTCCTCAGTGTCGTCGCCGCCGTGATGGCGCTGGTGCCGAAGCGGTCGAGGAACGAGGACGGACCTGCCCCGCGCACCCCGATCCTGCTCTCCGTCGGTGGCATCACCCTCGGTGCGCTGGGGCTGCTGCTCACCCTGGTGACCGGCTGACCCGCTTCCGCCGTCCGCCGTGGAGCCGTTGGGACACCGGGCGGGCCAGGAGGGTGCACACCGCCACCACGGCCGCGAACACCAGCCATCCCGCCAGGTAGTCGCGCGGGAGGATCGTGGGGTTGTCGGGGCGCGCCCCGAACCTGCCCAGCACCGGGATCGCGGTCACCGTGACGGTGACGAGCACGATCAGGGCCACCGTCACGCGGGTCCGCCACTCCTCGGGCACCACGCGGGTGGCCAGCACGGTGAGCCCCACGGTGAGCGGCGCGATGACCGCGTCGTGCAGCGCCACGCCACCGGCCAGCCAGAGCACGGCGTTGACGATGTCCGGGAAGTCGAGCTGCAGGAAGCGCAGGGCGCCGAAGGCACCCGCCAGCACGCCCACGGCACCGAGGAGCAGTCGCGTCCTCATGCCAGCACCTCCATCCGGGTGACCCACTTGGTCTGGAAGACGCCGGGCCGGTTGGGGGCGATCAGCCGGCACGGGAAGCCGTGGTCGAGGGTGAGGTCATCGCCGTTGAGCTTGAGGGCGAGCAGGGTCAGGGAGTCCTGGGCGAAGGACGCCGGGATCTCGGTCACCCCGAAGGCACCCCGCTTCTGCAGCGAGCGCACCTTCACGTTCGCGTCCGTGGGCGCGTCGACCAGGCCCAGCAGCTCGCTCAGTCGTACGCCGGTCCACGTCGCCGAGGCGCTCCAGCCCTCGACGCAGGCGATCGGGAGGTGGTGCGTGCGCTGGGTCATCGCCTCGAGGTCGGCTCGGCTCAGCGTGACCTCCTTGTCGCCGTGGGCCAGGGTGAGACGGAACGTCGTGTCGGTGACGCTGCTGGTCACGCCGGCTGCCTGTGCGGACCGGTTGATCGGGACGCCCTGGGGGCCCTCACCGGTGCGGACCGCGAAGACCGAGATCCTGCGCAGGAAGGGCACCGTGTTCCCGGCGGCGGCGAGCACGGCCACCCCGGAGGCGAGGAAGGCGGTGCGCAGGATCGTGCGACGGCTGGGGCCGCGCCGGGGCTGGCCCGGCAGCGGGTTCGAGGCCTCCTGGCCGCCAGGCTCCACCCGTGGCTCGAGCAGGAGCCCGGAGGACTCCGCGTCGGGCTCGGGCAGCGGGGCGGCGTACGCCCCCCTGATGATCGGCAGCTTCACCGCGATGTGCACGATCAGCGAGCCGATCGCGATCCACGCGACGGCGTAGTGGGTGGGACGGAACGAGAACGACCAGGGGTACCACTGGGCGGAGTTGGCCAGCCCGGTGACGAGCTCGAAGATCGAGGCGGCGACCAGCACGGCGATCGAGGCCTTCTCCGCCAGGTTGATCGCGAGTGCGCGCAGGTGGCCGACCGGCACCTCGCCGAACAGCTTCGGGTAGACGCTCCAGAGCTTGACCAGCAGCAGCGGGATGGCGGCCGTGCCGGAGAGCACGTGCACGCCCTGGGTGACCCGGTAGCCCCAGACGGGCCGCACGGGCGGGAAGAACGGGGCGTCGTAGAGGTAGTACCAGTGGCTGAGCAGGCCCGTCAGGAAGCACAGGCCGAAGGCGATGCCCAGCCAGGTGCCGATCCGTGCCGTGAGCCGCTCGTCCCGCAACGGGGAGGTGAACGAGGCCTCCGTCGGGAGCGGTGGGCGCTTCACGTCGTGAGCACCGCGAACCATCGTCCGTCGCACTCGCCGACGTGCAGCACGTCGAGGTCGGCTCCGCCGGCCAGCGTCTCGATGGCGTCGGGACCGACCTTGGCCCACGGGAACGTCCCGGACCTGCGTAGGTGCGAGACCAGCCGGGCCGCGTGCAGGCTCAGTCCCGTGCCGGGCTCGGCGAGGTCGCAGACCACCCGCCCGCCGTCGTCGAGGAGCTCTCGGGCGCGGCGGAGCAGGGCCAGCGGGGCGCCGCCGATGCCGATGTTGCCGTCCGCCAGCAGCACGGTGTCCCAGCTGCCCTCGCCGGGCAGCGGGGTGAAGATGTTGCGGCGCAGGGCCGGGACCCCGCGACGACGGGTCTGCTCGACGGCCTCAGGCACGATGTCGACACCCAGCACGAAGTGGCCCTGCAGTGCGAGGTGGGCACACATGCGCCCGGGCCCGCAGCCGAGGTCGATGGTCGCCCCTCGGCAGTGGTCGAGGAGCAGCTGGTCGGACGGGCTCGCCGGGCACAGCCACTCGTGCACCGGCATCGGCTGGTCGGACGGGGCGATCCCACGGACGGACACCGGGATGCCACGCAGGGCGTCGCTGAACACCTCGCTGAAGGACCCGTGCCGGGGCTCGCCGGTCGCGACCGGCTCGAAGCCGGCCAGGCCGTCGACGGACTCGGCGGTGCTCATCGCCAGCTCCGGGCGAAGCGGGTGTCCGGGGCGGCCTCGGCGACGAGCTCGGCGTCGAGCACCTCGTCGACGTCGCGCAGGGCACCGATCTCCGTCACGCGCGCGCCGGCACGGACCAACGCCTGCCGGGTCAGCTCACCGGTCTCGGCGGTCGACATGGGGACGTCGGGCAGGTGGGTGACCAGGTGCGGTGCGCCCACCCCGAGCAGCCACCAGCCTCCGTCGTACGCCGGGCCGAGGACCGCCGTGTCCCGGTCGGTCAGCAGCGAGGCGGCTTCGACGAGGGCGTCGACGTGGAGGTGCGGCGTGTCCATGCCGACCTGCACGACGGGTGCCCCGGAGAACGAGGCGGCGTCCTCGTGGGCGTGCACCAGCCGCTCGGCGAACCCGTCGCCCCGCTGCGGGTGGAAGGTCCACTCGGCGGTGGCCTCGAGGAGCTCGTCGGCGAGCCGGCCGTGGGCCAGGATGCCGTCGAGGGCGAGGTGGCACCGGGCGGCGCCGTACGCCTCGGCACAGGCGGCCACGGTGTCGAGCAGCGCGGCGGCAGCGAGGTCGGCGGCGCGTTCCATGCCCACCTCACGTCCGAGGCGGGTCTTCACCCTGCCGGTCACCGGGGACTTGGCCACGACCAGCGCGACGGCCGGCCTCACGACAGCACCCGTGCGAAGTCGCGCGCTGCCCGGATGGTGCCGAGCACGGAGCCGGAGACCTTGGACCTCGTGCCGGCGGCACGGGGGTGGTAGTCGATGTCGCGCTCCACGAACCGCCAGTTGGCGGAGGCGGCGCGCTGCAGCAGCTCCACCGGGTAGCCGAAGCGCCGGTCCTCGACGCAGAGGGCGAGCAGCTCGTCGCGGCGGGTGACCCGCATCGGGGCGATGTCGTGCAGCGGCATCCCGATGCGGCGGCGCAGCCACCACAGCACCACGGAGTTCCCAGCCCGGGCGTGCCACGGCCAGACTCCTCGGGAGACCGGACGACGGCGGCCGGCGGCAAGGTCCGCGTGCCCCTCGGTGACCTCGGCCAGCAGCATCACCAGGTCGGCGGGGTCCATCGACCCGTCGCCGTCGAGCACGGCCACGTAGTCCGCGGTGGCCGCGAACACCCCGGCGTGGACGGCCGCGCCGTACCCCGGCTGCGGCTCGCTGACCACGGTCGCGCCCAGCCGTCGGGCCACCCCGGCCGTGTCGTCGCGCGAACCGTTGTCGACCACGATCGGGTGGAACCCCTCAGGGATCCGCGCGAGCAGGTCCGGCAGGGCCGGAGCCTCGTCGCGACACGGGATCACCACGTCGCACGAGGACCTGGCTGTTCGTCGCTCGCCCTGGGACTGGTGTGGCCCCTGCGGCGCCGCGTTGCTTGAGAAAGCGATGTGAACTCCTACTGTTGGGGCCCATGACCCTTCCCGGCCGACCCAGTGCAGTGCCCTTCGTCGGGGTATTCGTAACTGTCGGCCTCGCTGGATTGGCGATGGCGCTGCCTGCCCTCACCGGCTGGGACGTCCACGTCCGGTATTTCCCACCGTTGCACGCCGAGTGGGACCCGCGGACGGGAATGGGGACCTTGCCCTCCCTGCTCGTCGGGGCACTGGCGGTCTGGCAGGCGGTCGGGCTCGCGGAGCGGTTGCCGTGGCGGACGCTGCTGCTCTCGTCGTACGCCGGCGGGGTGGCGTGGTTGTTCAGCCTCGCCCTCGTCGACGGGCCCGGGAAGGGCATCGGCACGATCCTCGGCGACGAGTACGAGTACCTCCGCACCGCGCGCGCGACCAGCGACCTGCCGGCAGCGCTGCGGGAGTGGGTCTCGCGGATCCCCTACGACGGTCTGCCCGACGACATCCCGCACGCGAACTGGCCGGTCCACGTCGCGGGCCACCCGCCGGGGGCGCTGAGCTTCTTCGTGCTGCTGGACCGGGTCGGGCTCGGTGGCGGGCTGCAGGCCGGCATCGTGGTGACGCTGGTCGCGGCCTCCACCGCCGTCGCCGTCCTGGTGACCCTGCGGGTGCTCGGGGCCGAGGTGGCCGCTCGTCGCGCGGCGCCGTTCCTGGTCTTCGGCCCGGCGGCCATCTGGCAGTGCGTCAGCGCGGACGCCATGTTCGCGGCCTTCGCGGCGTGGGGCATCGCGGCGCTGGCGGCCGCCGCCGTACGCCGGAGCACGGGGTGGGCTCTGGTCGCCGGCCTGCTGCTCGGGTACGCCGTGATGCTGTCCTACGGCCTGCCGCTGCTCGGCCTGCTCGCCGTCGCGGTGCTGGTCGTCGCCCGCAACTGGCGACCGTTGCCCTGGGCGGTTCTCGGCGCGCTGGCCGTGGTGGGCACCTACGCGGCGTTGGGCTTCAACTACCTGGAGGCCCTGCCGGCGCTGCACGACCGCTACTGGGCCGGGGTCGCGCGGAACCGGCCCAAGGAGTACTGGATGTGGGGCAACCTCGCCGCCCTCGCCTTCAGCGCCGGCCCGCTGGTCGGTGCCGGGCTCACCACCCTCGGCCGCCGGGCCCGCGACCTCGACATCGACCCCGACGCCGTGCGCGTGGTGAGGTGGCTGGTCGTCGCGGCCGTGCTGATGGTGCTGTCCGCGGACCTCTCCCAGATGAGCAAGGCCGAGGTCGAGCGCATCTGGCTGCCGTTCGTCCCCTGGCTGCTGGTCTCCTGTTCGCTGCTCCCGCAGCGCTGGCGTCGCGTCGGCCTGGGTGTCCAGGTGCTCGTCGCCCTGGTGGTCCAGCACCTGCTGTTCACCGGGTGGTGAGCGCCGGCGGTTTCCTCAGCGCACCGAGGCCCGGAGCGGGGCCGTGGCGAAGTCGGCGATCCCCTGGTCGGGGGCGATGGCGGCGGTGAAGCCGAGCTCGGCGGAGGCGCGCTCCGGGGAGGCCACCACGTGGCGTACGTCGCCGGGGCGGTAGTCCCCGGTCACCTCGGGAGCCGGGCCGCCCGAGGTCTCGGCGAGGACCGCGGCGACGCGCAGGATCGGGACGGGCGTGCCGGAGGCCACGTTGTAGGTGGTCCACGACTCCGCCGGCCGCTCGCGGACGGCGTCGATGGACAGCACGTTGGCACGCGCTACGTCGTGGACGTGCACGAAGTCGCGCATCTGTCCGCCGTCCTCGAAGACCTGCGGCGCCCGGCCGGCCTCCAGCGAGGAGCGGAAGATCGCGGCCACGCCGGAGTAGGGGGTGTCGCGGGGCATGCCGGGCCCGTAGACGTTGTGGTACCTCAGCCCGATGGCTCGCGTTCCGGCCTGCCGGGCCCAGGCCAACGTGTAGTGCTCCTGCGCGAGCTTGCTCGCGGCATAGCTGCTGCGCGGGTCGAGCCGGGCGTCCTCCGGGACGAGCTCCCACGTCAGCGGCCGGTCGCAGAGGGCGCAGTGGTTCTCGAAGTCGCCGGCGTCGAGGGCGGAGCGGCTGCGCGCCGGTGGCTGCTGCTCGCCGTGGTCGGGGCAGGCGTAGCGGCCCTCGCCGTAGACGACCATCGAGCTGGCCAGCACCAGGGCGTCCACGCCGCGCTCGTGCATGGCGGCCAGCAGGGCGGCGGTGCCGAGGTCGTTGTGGCCGGCGTAGAGCGGGAGGTCGGCCACCGTGACGCCCGCACCGACCATGGCCGCCTGGTGGCAGACGACGTCGACGCCGTCGAGCAGGTCGCCCCACCGGGCCGCGTCACGTACGTCGACCACGTGCAGCCCCTCGTCGGCGTAGCGGTGGGCGCCGTGCGCCTCCGGGATGAGGGCGTCGACCCGGACGACCTCGTCGCCCCGCTTGCTCAGCTGCTCGTCGATCTGGGCGCCGATGAAGCCGCTCGACCCGGTCAGCAGGACCTTCACGAGGTGGGACCGGGGAGCTCGAAGGGCAGGGTCACGTCGGCGAGCCAGTCGGCGCAGCCGCAGTCGCTCTTCTCGGGGAGCCCCGCGACGACGGTGCCGAGCAGCTCCTTGAGCCTGCCGATGTGCTTCTCGAACAGGGCGAAGACCTGGGCCTGGTCGACCGAGTCCTCGGCACTGACCCCGGCGTCCAGGTCGGTGACCAGCGCGATCGTGGCGTAGCAGACCCCGAGCTCCCGGGCGAGCACGGCCTCGGGGTGGCCCGTCATGTTCACCACGGTCCAGCCGGCCTCGGCATAGCTCTGCGACTCCGCCCGGGTGGAGAACCGCGGCCCTTCGATCACCACCATCGTGCCGCCGTCGATCACGTCGTCGCCGGCCGCGTCGACCAGCGCCGACCGCAGGTCCGGGCAGTAGGGGTCGGCGAACGGCGCGTGCGCCGCACCGGTGTCGATGTAGGTCTGCACTCGGCCGGTGGTGCGGTCGACGAGCTGGTCTGGCACGACCAGCGTGCTCGGCTGCGTCTCGGGCTGCAGGCCGCCCACGGCGCAGGGGGCGAGCACCTGCTGCACGCCGAGGCTCTTCAGCGCCCACAGGTTCGCGCGGTAGTTGATCCTGTGCGGCGGGAACTCGTGGCCCGCCCCGTGCCGGGGCAGGAACGCGACCGGGGTGCCGTCGACGTCACCGACCGCGATCGCCGAGGAGGGGTCGCCGTACGGCGTGGACACCTCGACGCTGGTCGGGTTCTCGAGGAACTCGTAGAAGCCACTGCCGCCGATCACGGCCACGCGCGGGTGCTGGGTAGCCGCATCAGTCATGGGGCGCAGTCTGCCAGCGCGCCAGGGGACGTGGGCGTCGGCCGGGCGGGTGCGGGCTCACGTCAGCAGCAGTCGCTCGAGGCGCCGGCCGACGATGACGAGCCCGCCCAGCCCCATCGCCAGCAGGTAGACCACGGAGAACCCGGCCCCCCAGGTGAGGGCGCCGGTGGTCAGCTCACGGACCAGCACGACACCGCGGTAGAGCGGGGTGAGCTCGACGACCCACTGCAGCCACGTGGGGAAGGCGGTGACCGGGAAGAACGTCGCCGAGAACAGGAACAGCGGCAGCGTGCCGAGGGTGACGTAGTCGAAGTCCTGCCAGGAGCGCATGTACGTCGTGAGGGCCATCGCCGCCCCGCCGAAGGCGAACCCGATGAGCAGCGCGGCCGGGGCGACCAGCAGCGCCCACCACGAGTGCACCAGCCCCATCGCCACCATCACGAGCAGGAAGGCCAGCGAGTAGACCTCGCCGCGCAGCAGCGACCAAGAGAGCTCGCCTCGGGCCACGTCGGTGGTGGTCAGCGGCGTGGCCAGCATCTGGTCGAACAGCTTGTTGTACTTGAGCTTGAAGAAGAAGTTGAACGTGGAGTCGAGCACCGACCCGTTCATCGCCGAGGCCGCGAGCATCCCCGGCGCCACGAACTCGGCGTACGGGATGACCTGCCCGTTGAACTCGAAACCGGTCACCAGCCGGCCGACCCCGACCCCGATCGAGAACAGGTAGAAGAGTGGCTCCAGGAAGCCGCTGACGAAGATCCACCAGGCGCCGCGGTAGGCGATGTAGTTGCGCAGCAGGAGCAGGCCGGTTGACTCCCCGACGCCCAGCTGGGAGCCCATCTGCCTGCCG
>JAOPYC010000027.1 GCA_025964795.1 Marmoricola sp. | reverse complement strand
GGTCTTGGTCGCGTGGGTGCCCTGGCGGGCCGCGGCCTGCTGGGCCACGACGACCTGGTGGATCAGCGGGATGTTGGTCTCGACGTCGAAGATCTCGGCGGGAAGATCAACCTTGACGGTCTTGGCGGTCATGCGCTGGTCTCCTCGGTCCTCTTGGCAGCCGAGCGGATGACGATGAGGCCACCCTTGGGTCCGGGAACGGCGCCCTTCAGCAGGATCAGGCCCTTCTCGACGTCCACGGCGTGCACGGTGACGTTCTGCGTGGTCACGGTGTCGCTACCCATGCGACCGGCCATGCGCGTGCCCTTGAAGACACGGCCGGGGGTCGCGCAGGCGCCGATGGAACCCGGCTTGCGGTGGTTCTTGTGGGCACCGTGGGAGGCACCGACACCGTGGAAGCCGTGCAGCTTCATGACGCCGGCGTAGCCCTTGCCCTTGCTGGTGCCGGTGACGTCGACCTCCTGGCCGGCGGCGAACAGCTCGGGGCTGAGCTCCTGGCCGACCTCGTAGGAGGGGGCGTCACTGGTGCGGATCTCGACGACGTGGCGACGGGGGGTGACCCCGGCCTTGCCGAAGTGGCCGGCGGTGGGCTTGTTCACCTTGGAGCCGTCGATCTCGCCGAACCCGACCTGGATGGCGTTGTAGCCGTCCTTCTCGGGCGTGCGGACCTGCGTCACCACGTTGGTGCCGGCTGCGATCACGGTCACGGGGACGATGCGGTTGTTCTCGTCCCAGGTCTGGCTCATGCCGAGCTTGGTGCCCAGCAGGCCCTTGACGTTGCGTTCGAAAGTGCTCACGGGAACCTCAGAGCTTGATCTCGATGTCGACACCGGCAGGCAGGTCGAGGCGCATCAGCGAGTCGACTGTCTTCGGCGTGGGGTCAATGATGTCGATGAGGCGCTTGTGGGTGCGCATCTCGAAGTGCTCGCGGGAGTCCTTGTACTTGTGCGGCGAGCGAATGACGCAGTAGACGTTCTTCTCGGTCGGCAACGGCACCGGGCCGGCGACCTTCGCACCCGTGCGGGTGACGGTGTCCACGATCTTCCGCGCCGAGGTGTCGATCACCTCGTGGTCATAGGCCTTGAGCCTGATGCGGATCTTCTGTCCCGCCATCAAACAACGTCCTTACTTCGTAGTCCTCGCGCTGGTCTCGGACACCCTCGGTGAGGCTGTCCGCCCTGCTCCCACCGCCTGGGACTCCGACCCCCGCGGTCGGGCGTGTCGTGGCTCGTGACGAGCGCATGGCACACACAAATCGTGCGGGTCGTTGTCTGGAGTGGCGCCCGGGGGGCCGGGCTGAACGGGATCTCCTGGTGCGGCGCGAACGCGCGACCACTTCTGCTGCCGATCAGCAGCTCAGGAAAACCTGTTCAGTGGTCAATGTCCGCGCCCCGGCAATCCCGCCGGAGCAACCTGACTATCTTGTCAGAGACCCACGCGATGCGCCAAATCGGGTGGGAGGATGTCCGTTCCGGGGCCGCGCCCCACCGACGAGAGCCGACCTCGGGGGCACCATGACGCAGTACCCACCTCCGGGTGCCGACGGCATGCCACCACCGGATCCCCCACCAGGCTACTGGGCCGCCCCGGCGGTCCCCGCGGCTGCCGGCGTACCTCCCTGGGGACCCCCGGTGCACCAGCCGGGGGTCGTGCCGCTGCGGCCGCTGACCCTCGGCGACATCTTCGGAGGGGCCATCTCGACCGTTCGCCGCAACCCGCAGGCGACGCTCGGCCTCGCCGCGATCGTCACCTTCGCGTTCATGGTGATCCCCACCGTCGCCACGGTGGTGCTCGGCGCGAGCGGGGACATGGCCTCCTTCGACTTCACGACCGACGACTCGGCCACCGTCGCGACCGGCGACGCCGCGCTGGTCGTCGCCACCGTGGTGAGCGGCGTCTTCAGTCTGCTCTCCTCGATCGTGGTGACCGGCCTGATCGTCGGTGTCGTCGAGGGCGCGCTGGTGGGGCGCAGGGCCACCGCCGGGGACGCCTGGCGACGCAGTCGCGGGCGGCTGCTGCAGCTGCTCGGCCTCACCCTGGTCGTCGGCCTGGGCGTGGGCCTCGTCTTCGCGGTCCCGATCGGCCTCGGCGTCGCCGCCGGGCTGAGCGCCGGCAGCACCGCGCTGACCGTGGTGCTCGGCCTGCTCGGGGCCCTGGTGGGCGTGGTCGGTGCCGCCTTCGTCTACACGCGCTTCGTGCTGCTCTCGGCTCCAGCCCTGGTCCTGGAGGGCCACGGGGTGTTCGCGTCGCTGAGGCGCGCCGGTCAGCTCGCGCAGGGCCAGTTCTGGCGGCTGCTCGGGACCTACCTGCTGGCCAGCCTCGCGACCGGCCTGGTCAGCCAGGTGATCGCGATCCCGTTCGCGATCGCCGGCGCGGTGGCCGGGTTCCTGCTGCCGAGCAGCTGGTCGCTCGTGGGAGTCCTGCTCACCTCGAACCTCTCCACCGTGCTCACCGGGGCGCTCGTCGGGCCGTTCAGCGCCGGGATCGCGGCGCTGCAGTACTACGACCAGCGGTTCCGCAAGGAGGGCCTGGACATCCAGCTGCTCCAGCAGACGCTCCAGGACGGGCCCCGGTGACCGTGCTCCTCGCGGTGGCACCCGGGGCACTGCTCCCCGACCCCGGCACCGCGCACGACTGGCTGCAGCGGGAACTGTCCCGCGCGGACTACCAGGAGTCGTTCGCCGAGCGCTTCTCGCGCTGGTTCGACCATCTGCTGGGCACCGTCAGCTCGTCGACCAGCGGGGGCCTGGGCCCGGTCGCCGGGCTGGTGCTGCTCGCCGTGCTTGCCGCCGGCCTCGCGTTCGCCCTCTCCCGGCTGCGCGCCAACCCCGACTCCGGCGCCCCGCCGGGCGCGGTCTTCGCCGAGGCGCGGCTGACCTCCGGCGAGCACCGTCGGCGCGCCGACGCCGCGCTCGCGGCCGAGCGGTGGGGCGAGGCCGTGGTGGAGGCCGTGCGCGCCCTGGCCGCCGGCCTCGTCGAGCGTGGCCTGATGGCGGAGCAGTCGGGGGTGACGGTCCACGAGATCAGCCAGCGGGCGTGCGTGCTCTTCCCTGCCTTCCACGAGCGCCTGGAGGAGATGTCCCTCGTCTTCGACTCGACCCGCTACGGGGCGCGCCCGGCCGGCGAGGAGCAGGCCCGGGACGTGGTGGACCTCGAACGCGCCGTCGGCGCCGGACGCCCGACGAGCGACGCCGCCCGTGGACCGGTCAGCGCGGTGCCGCGATGACCTCGGCGCCCACTGCCGCCCCTGCCTCGCACCGCTCCTCACGACGTACGCCGGTCCTGATCGGGCTCGGCATGCTGCTCGCCCTCGTGGTGATCTCGATCCTGACCCGTGACGACGCGACCTTCGGCGACCCCCTGGACCCGCGCAACCCCAAGCGGGACGGCGCCCAGGCGGTGGCCCGGGTGCTGGACCGGCAGGGCGTCGACGTCGAGGTCGTCCGCGGGCAGGCGGCGTTCCTCGACACGTCCGTCGACCCCGCGACCTCGGTGGTGGTGACCAACCCCGGGGCCCTGGGCGACAGCACCGTGAAGCGGCTCCGGCAGCACGCCGCGAGGGCCGGTTCCCTGGTCGTGGTCGGCCGCGCCGAGGTGGTCGCCGAGCAGTTCGGCGGCGGCGCGACGGCCTCGGTCACGGGTCGGAGACCGGCGGCGTGCGACGAGTCGCTGGCCCGCGGTCTCGTCGTCCGCACCTATGGGAGCAGCGGCCTCGACTCCCCCGGCTGCTTCGGGTCGGACGGCGCAGCGGTGCTGGTGCACCGCGACGCCCTGTGGCTGATGGCCTCACCGCTCTCCCTCACCAACGAGCACGTGCTGGACAGCGACAACGCCGCCCTGGCGCTGCGCCTGCTCGGCCAGCAGCCGCGACTGGTCTGGTACGTCGCGGACCTCGACGACACCGCGGCCACCGACGGCGTCGGCCTCGCCACCCTGCTGCCCGGCTGGCTGGTGCCGGGCCTCTACCTGGTGGTGGCCGCGGCGCTGGCGCTGGTGCTGTGGCGCGGACGCCGGCTCGGCCCGCTCGTCACGGAGCCGTTGCCCGTCAGGGTGCGTGCGGCGGAGTCGACGCAGAGCCGCGGCCGGATCTACCGGCGTACGGGCGACCAGCACCATGCCGCCGCCATCCTGGTCGGCGCCACTCGGCGCCGGCTCGTGGAGTCGTTGCAGCTCCCGCGAGAGACCTCCCTCCAGACCCTGGCCGGCACCGCCGCGGCCCGCACCGGACGCGACCCGCGCGAGGTGTACGACCTCCTGGCCGGACCGCCGGTCGACAAGGACTCCCAGCTGGTCGAGCTCGGCCAGCGCCTGCTCCGACTCGAGAACGAGGTAAGCGCCCCATGACCGAAGAACCGACCGACACCGTCGCTGCGGCGCCCGCCGCCTCCGGCGACGAGGCCCGCGAGGCCCTCTCCCGGGTCCGGACCGAGGTCGCGAAGGCCGTCGTCGGGCAGGACGCCGCCGTCTCCGGCCTGCTCGTCGCCCTGCTCTCCCGCGGGCACGTGCTGATGGAGGGAGTGCCCGGCGTGGCCAAGACCCTGCTCGTCCGCACGCTCGCCACCGCGCTCGATGTGGAGACGCGGCGCGTGCAGTTCACCCCGGACCTGATGCCGGGCGACATCACCGGGTCGATGGTGATCGAGGGGGGCGACCGCGAGCTCACCTTCCGGCCGGGTCCGGTGTTCACCAACCTGCTGCTGGCCGACGAGATCAACCGGACGCCGCCCAAGACCCAGTCGGCCCTGCTCGAGGCCATGGAGGAGGGCCAGGTCTCCGCGGACGGGCGCACCCACACCCTGCCCACGCCGTTCCTCGTCGCCGCCACCCAGAACCCGGTGGAGTACGAGGGGACCTACCCGCTGCCCGAGGCCCAGCTCGATCGCTTCCTGCTCAAGGTCACGCTGCCCCTGCCCGAGCGCAACGACGAGTTCGCGATCGTACGACGCCACGCCGACGGCTTCGACCCGCAGGACATCGCAGCGGCCGGCGTCACGAAGGTGGCCGACGCCGGCCACCTGGCAGCCGGCGCCGCGGCCGTCCGCACCGTGCGCGTCTCCGACGAGGTGGCCGCCTACATCGTCGACATCGCCCGCGCCACCCGGCAGTCGCCCTCGCTCAGCCTCGGCGTCAGCCCGCGCGGTGCCACCGCCCTGCTGCGCACCTCCCGGGCCTGGGCCTGGCTCAGCGGCCGCGACTTCGTGACGCCGGACGACGTGAAGTCGCTGGCCTACGGGACGCTCGCCCACCGGCTCACGCTGCGCCCGGAGGCGGAGCTCGAGGGTGTCGCCGTCGGCCAGGTCCTGGCCACCGCCCTCGGGTCGGTGCCCGTCCCCCGCTGATGGCGATCACCTGGCGGGTCCCGTTGCTGGTGCTGCTCGGCATCGTGCCGGTGCTGCTGCGCCCCGAGGGCAGCACGGTCTGGGCCTGGGTCGGGCTGGTGCTGCTGCTGGTCGTCGTCGACGTGGTCCTCGCCCCACCGCGCTCCGCGCTCCACGTCGTACGACGCCCCGTGGGCCGGGTCCGCCAGCACGAGCCGGGCCGTACGACGCTGGAGGTCACCTCGACCCGCGCGGTGACTGGCATCGTCCGCGACGCGTGGCAGCCGTCGGCCGGGGCGACCGGCAACCGGCACCGCCTGCACGTCTCCCCCGGTGGCCGGGCGGACCTCGCCACCGACCTGCGACCGGTCCGACGCGGCGACCTGCAGGCCGACCGGGTCACCGTGCGCACGCTGGGGCCGCTGCGCCTGGCCGGTCGCCAGGGCGCCGTCGAGGTGCCTGGGACGCTGCGCGTGCTGCCGGCCTTCCCCTCGATCAAGCACCTGCCGAGCCGGCTGGCCCGGCTGCGCGAGCTCGACGGTCGGGCCGCCGTGCGGGTGCGCGGCCAGGGGACGGAGTTCGACTCGCTGCGGGAGTACGTCAGCGGCGACGACGTCCGCAGCGTCGACTGGCGGGCCAGCGCTCGGAGCCGGTCCGTCGTCGTACGCACCTGGCAGCCGGAGCGCGACCGCCGCGTCGTCCTCGTCCTGGACACCGGGCGGACCTCGGCGGGTCGGGTCGACGACGCTCCCCGGCTCGACGCGGCCATGGACGCCGCGCTCCTGCTCGCCGCCCTGGCGGCCCGGGCCGGTGACCGGGTCTCGTTCGTGGCCGGCGACCTGGACGTGCGCAGCCGGCTGCAGGGCACCCACCGCCGCGACGTCGTGGAGGACCTGCAGAACGCCATGGCCGGGCTCCAGCCGGTGCTGGCCGAGACCAACTGGCGCCGGCTCGTCGGGGCCGTGGACTCGCTCGGTCGGCGCCGGGCGCTGGTCGTGCTCCTGACGGCGTTGGAGCCCTCGGCCGTGCAGAGCGGCCTGCTGCCGCTGGTCGGCCCGCTCACCTCGCGGCACCGGGTGCTGATCGCGTCCGTGCGCGACCCCGAGATCGATCGGCTGGCCCGCGGCCGGGCGGACACCCGGGCGACCTACGACGCCGCGGCCGCCGAGCAGGCCGCCGCCCAGCGGGACGGCACGGCCCGGCTGCTCTCGGCCCTCGGGGTCGAGGTGATCGACGCCGACGCCGACGTGCTGCCGGTCCGGCTGGCCGACCACTACCTGGCGCTGAAGGCGCGCGGGCTCCTCTAGCCCGCGGTCGCGACCCTGGCCTCGAGCAGGGACGCGTCGATGTCACCCGTCCACCCCGACCGGCTCGCCCGCCGCCCGGGGACGAAGACGTAGACCAGGAAGGCGACCTCGGCGGCGATCCCGATGCCGATCCTGGCCCAGGTGGGCAGCCCCGAGGGGGTCACGAAGCCCTCGATGATCCCCGACACGAGGAGCACGACGGCCAGGCCCATCGCCACCCCGCCGGCGCTCCTGCCCTCGGCCGCGAGCGAGCGGCCGCGGGACTGCTCCCCCGGCGCCACCCACGACCAGAACAGCCGCAGTCCCACCCCGGCGGACACGAACACCGCGGTCAGCTCGAGCAGGCCGTGTGGCAGGATCAGCCCGAAGAACAGGTCGCCCCGGTCGTGCCGGATCATGATCGAGCCGACCAGCGCGAGGTTGAGCATGTTCTGCCAGAGCACGTAGACGACGGGGGCGCCCAGGACCCCGAAGGCGATGCAGATCGCGGTGACCCACGCGTTGTTGGTCCACACCTGGGCGGCGAAGTGCGAGGCCGCCGACTCGGAGTAGTAGCTCTCGAAGTCGGAGTCGACCAGCTGCCGGACCTGCTCGGGGTCCAGCAGCCTCGACTCGGCCTGGGGGTGCTGCAGCAGCCACCAGATCGCCACGCCGGTGAGCGCGTAGCTCACCGACATCGTGGTCAGCCACCAGCGCCTGGTCCGGTAGAGCGAGGCCGGGAACCGACGCGCGAAGAAGTCGGCCACGCCGCTCCACCCGGCGGTGGTCGTCCCGGCCGCCCGCGTGCGCGCCCGGGCCAGCAGCCCGCTCAGGTAGGTCACGACGGCCGGGTCGGGGGCGCTCGAGCGGATCACGCTCAGGTGGGTGGCGACCTCCTGGTAGAGGTCGACCAGCTCGTCGGCCTCGGCCCCGCTGCGCGGCCGCCGCCGGGTCATCTGGTCAAGACGGTCCCAGGTGGGCTGGTGCGCACCCACGTAGGCGTCGAGGTCCATGCGGTTCAGGGTACGGCGATCGGGCCTCCCGCCCGACGGGAACGACCTACTCTCGTGGGGTGACGACGACACCGACCGGCGGGCGCTCCTGGGCCGACGCCGACCAGCTCGTCACCGGCGAGGCGGTCGCCCTCGAGCTGCCGCCGGCCTCGCTCGGGATCCACGTCGTCTCCGGGGTGATCGACCTGGCTCTCCAGGTCGTGGTGCTGGTCATCGGCTTCGTGCTCGCGGGGCTGATCGCCTCCGACGACGCCCTGTTCGGCGTCGCCAGCGTGCTCGTGCTGGCCTTCACCCTGGTCCTGGGGCCGGCGGTCCTGGAGCGGATGACGCTGGGCCGCACCCTCGGCAAGCTGGTGATGGGCATCCGCACGGTCCGCGACGACGCGGGACCGATCTCCTTCCAGCACGCGTTCGTGCGCCACCTGCTCTCGGTGATCGAGATCTGGGTGCTCAGCGGCGTACCCGCCCTGGTCAGCGCCCTGGTCAGCTCCAAGGGCAAGCGGCTCGGGGACCACGTCGCCGGCACCTACGTCGTCCGCGACCGCTACCGGCTGCAGCTGCCGTGGCCGGTGCAGATGCCCCCGCACCTGGCCCACTGGGCCGCGCACGCCGACATCGCGCCGCTCCCCGACTCGCTGGCCGTGGCGCTGCGGCAGCTGCTGGGCCGGGTCGGCACGCTGGCTCCGGAGGCCCGACAGCTGCTGGTCCTCGACCTCGCCGACCGGGTCCGGCGACACGTCTCCCCGCCACCGCCCCCGGGCACGCATCCGGAGCACTTCCTGGCCGCCGTGGCCGCCGAGCGCCGTCGCCGCGACGAGCACCGGCTCTGGCGCGAGGCCGACCTGCGCCGGCGGCTGACCCGGCGTCAGATCTGAGGCGTCTCCTGGCCGACCCGCTCGAGGGCGTCGCCAGGAGCGGCCCGCACGCGAGGGATCGACAGGCACATCAGCGCGGCCAGCAGGCACATCACCCCGGCCGTCATCCACGCGATGAAGTAGTCACCGGTCCCCTGCCGGATCCAGCCGGCGTACGACGCGGCCACCCCGGCCCCGACCATGTGCGAGGCGAACACCCAGCCGAAGACGACGCCTGAGCGCTCCAGCCCGAAGTGGGCTCGGCACAGCGCCACCGTCGGCGGCACCGTCGCCACCCAGTCGAGGCCGTAGAACACGATGAACACGAACAGGCTCGGCTCCACGTTCGGCCCGAGCAGGACCGGCACCACGAGCAACGAGAGCCCGCGCAGGAAGTAGTAGCCGAACAGCAGGTAGCGCGAGTCGACCTTGTCGGTGAGCCACCCCGAGGCGATGGTGCCGACGATGTCGAAGATGCCGACCAGCGCCAGCAGGTTGGCGGAGGTCGTCTCGGGCATGCCGTGGTCGTGCGCCGCCGGGATGAAGTGGGTGCCGATGAGGCCGTTGGTCGACCACCCGCAGACCCAGAAGGTCAGGAACAGCGCCCAGAAGGTCCAGCTCCGGCTGACCTGGCGCAGGGTGGTCACGGCGACCCGCGCCGGGCCCGGGCCATCGCGCACGACGGGCGGTTCGACGTACGACGCGGGGGCGCCGTAGGGGATCTGCCCCACGTCGGAGGGGTGGTCGCGCAGCACCAGCAGCACCACCGGGACGAGCAGCAGCGCGAACACCGCGACCACGCCGGCAGCCCAGCGCCAGCCCGGGCCGTGGGCGAGCTGGGCGATCACCGGCAGGAAGATCAGCTGACCGGTCGAGCTCGCCGCGGAGAACAGTCCGGTGACCACGCCACGCCGCCGGTAGAACCACCGGTTGGCGATGATCGCGCCGAAGACCAGGGCCATCGCGCCCGTCCCCATCCCGACCGGGATGCCCCACAGGAGCCACAGCTGCCACGGCTGGGTCATCACCAAGGTCAGTCCGGACCCGAGCGAGATCAGGGCGAGGGCCGCGCCGGCCACCCGACGTACGCCGAAGCGCTCCATCAGCGCGGCGGCGAAGGGAGCGGTGAGCCCGTAGAGGACGAGGTTGAGGCTGGCGGCCCCCGACGTGATCCCCCTGGACCAGCCGAACTCGTGCTCCAGCGGCTCCAGCAGGGCGCCGGTCGAGGACCGGAACCCGGCGGCCGCCACCAGGGCTGCCATCGTCGCCGCGGCGACCCACCAGGCTCGTACGCTGCTGCGCACCTCGTGCACCACGGCTTCACTCACGGGCCGAGTCTAGGAACCGCCGGGCTCGCTGGCCCTCGTGGTGGCTGCCCGATTGCGTCGGGTTCCCGCCACCATGCCTTGCCCGGGTGGCTGATCGCGCCTAGCGTCAGTCCATGGACGGCAACATCGTCATGGGCTTCGCCAAGGTCATCGGCATCTCCCTGGTGCCGGTGGCGCTGTTCGGGGCCGGCCTGCACGCCCGCTACCTCATCGACAAGGGCCAGACGATCGGGCGCCGGGTGCACCTGCTCCCCACCCCGCTGCCGCCCCCCGCCGGGCCCCCTCTGGAGAAGCTCGCGGCCGACCTGCGCCGGCTTCGCCCGGAGGTGCGCACCCCGCGGCCGGGCATCGCGATGGCCCGCCAGCGCGGCATCGTCGCGGCCTACGACAACGTCCTGGTCAGCACGGCCAAGGCCCTGGAGATCGACACCACGATGGCGGAGCTGGTGGACGGCATCGATCGCGAGGCCGAGCGGCTGCGGCTCGAGCACGCCCTCGAGGTCGCCGGCCTCACCTGGCAGGTCAAGCGCACCTGAGCGCCCGTCGCCGGGTCAGACCCGGCGGTAGGCGAGGTCCGTGATGGCGCGCTGGGCCTCGATCCCCTTGCGCTCGAACTTGGTGACGGGACGGTCCGCCCAGCGCTCGACCGGTCCGCCCTCGAAGGCCGGCTCCCAGTCCAGCACGGCGCGCATCTGCACGGCGTACGCCGCCCAGTCGGTCGCCAGCCGCCACACCCCACCGGGGCGCAGCCGCGACGCCACGAGCTCGGCGAACTCCGGCGTCACCAGGCGTCGCTTGTGGTGCCTCTTCTTCGGCCACGGGTCCGGGAAGAACGTCCACACCTCCTCGATCTCGCCGGGTCCGAAGAGGTGCTCGAGGCACCACACCGCGTCGACGGAGAGCAGCCGGACGTTCTCCGCGCCGGCGTCGGCGATCAGGCCGAGGCTGTGCGCGACGCCGGGACGCCAGACCTCCAGCGCCACCACGTCGTACGCCGGACGTTGGGCCGCCAGCACCGCGGTCGCCTCCCCGATGCCCGACCCGATCTCCACGATCCGCGCGGCGTCACGGCCGAAGACCTCCGTCCAGCTGAACGACGGGTCGTCGACCGCGTCGTCGGGCACCACCCAGTCCTCGTGGTGGGCGTCCCACGACTCCTGCTGCGACGGGGTGAACCGCCCCCCGCGACGCGAGTAGCTGAGCACCTCGCGCATCCGGAGGCCGTCCTCGGTGTACATCTGGCGCGGCCGAGCGGCGGGAAGGGCGTTGTCCACGCGGGCCATTGTGTCCGAGCGGATGCGGACGGCGCACGCCCGGCCCTAGATTGCGGGGATGATCGATCGCCAGCACCTCGCCCGGCTCCGCAGCACCGAGGAGCAGCTCTTCATCGACCTCCACCCGCGCTCGGCCGAGCTGGCCGCGCAGGCGCGTGGGTCCCTGCTCGCCGGGGTGCCGATGCCGTGGATGACGCGGTGGCCGGGCGGCTTCCCGGTCTTCTGCGCGTCGGCCTCCGGCGCGCGGCTGGTGGACGTCGACGGCATCGAGTACGTCGACCTGTGCCTGGGCGACACCGGCGCGATGACCGGGCACGCCCTCCCCCAGGTCGCCGACGCCGTCGCCCGGCAGGCGGCGACGGGGATCACCACGATGCTGCCGGGCGCCGACGCCGTCTGGGTCGGCGAGGAGCTGGCCCGGCGCTTCGGGCTGCCCACGTGGCAGCTGGCGATGTCGGCCACCGACGCCAACCGGTTCGTGCTCCGCTTCGCCCGGCACCTCACCGGCCGGCCACGGATCGCGGTGATGGACTGGTGCTACCACGGCACGGTCGACGAGACGCTGGCCGTGCTCGAGGACGGTCGTGTCGTGCCCCGGCCGGGAGCGCTGGGTCCCCAGGTCGACGTCGCCCAGACGACCGCCGTGGTGCCGTTCAACGACCTCGACGCCCTCGACCGGCGGCTGGCCGAGGGAGACGTCGCGTGCCTGCTGATGGAGCCGGCCCTGACCAATATCGGCATCGTGCTGCCCGAGGACGGCTACCTCGCAGGGGTTCGGGAGGTCACCCGGCGGCACGGGGTGCTCCTGGTCATCGACGAGACGCACACGCTGTGCGCCGGCCCGGGCGGGTGCACCCGCGCGTGGGACCTCGAGCCCGACTTCGTGGTGGCCGGGAAGCCGATCGGGGGCGGGGTGCCATCCGCGGCGTACGGGATGAGCGCGGAGGTGGCCGACCGGCTCTCCGGGCCGATGCTCGGGCACGAGATCGACGTCGCCGGGGTGGGCGGCACGCTGACCGCCAACGCCCTGGCGCTCGCCGCGATCCGGGCGACGCTCTCGACGTGCCTGCGCGACGAGGACTTCGCGGTCGCCGTACCCCTGGCCGAGCGGTTCACCGACGGGGTCACCGAGGTGATCGCCCGCCACGACCTGCCGTGGCACGTGCAGCGGCTGGGGTGCCGCGCGGAGTACTGGTTCGGCCCGCCGCCCCGCGACGGCGCGGCCGCGGCGGCCGCCGCCGACGAGGAGCTCGAGGGCTTCCTGCACCTGTGGTCGCTCAACCGCGGCGTGCTGCTGACGCCGTTCCACAACATGGCCCTGTTCAGCCCCCACCACACCGAGAGCGACGTCGACCGGCACACGCAGGTCTTCGGGGAGGCGGTCGCCGCCCTCCTCCGCTGAGGCGTCGCATCTTGCGCCCAGGGACCGCTGAGGTCAGGCGTCAAAACGAGAAAGGGCCCCCAAGACCTCGCGGTCTTGGGGGCCCTTCGCGTTGTTACTTGGTGATCTTGGTGACCCGACCGGCACCCACGGTGCGGCCGCCCTCGCGGATCGCGAAACGGAGGCCGTCCTCCATGGCGATGGGCTGGATCAGCTCGACGATCATGTCCGTGTTGTCACCGGGCATCACCATCTCGCGGCCCTCGGGGAGGGTCACAACGCCGGTCACGTCCGTCGTACGGAAGTAGAACTGCGGCCGGTAGTTGTTGAAGAACGGCGTGTGACGGCCGCCCTCCTCCTTGGAGAGGATGTAGACCGACGCCTCGAAGTTCGTGTGCGGGGTGGTGGTCCCCGGCTTGATCACGACCATGCCGCGCTCGACGTCCTCACGCTTGGTGCCGCGCAGCAGCAGGCCGACGTTCTCGCCCGCCTGGCCCTCGTCGAGGAGCTTGCGGAACATCTCGATGCCGGTGACGGTCGAGGTCTGCTTGGCGTCGCGGATGCCGATGATGTCGACGGTCTCGTTGACCTTGACGATGCCGCGCTCGATGCGACCGGTGATGACGGTTCCACGACCGGTGATCGTGAAGACGTCCTCGACGGGCATCAGGAAGGGCTTCTCGGTGTCGCGCTCGGGCTGCGGGATGAACTCGTCGACCGCGTCCATCAGCTCGATGATCGACTCGCCCCACTTCTCGTCACCCTGCAGGGCCGGGAACGCGGCAACCTTGACGACGGGAACGTCGTCGCCGGGGAACTCGTACTCGCTGAGGAGCTCGCGCACCTCCATCTCGACGAGCTCGATGAGCTCCTCGTCGTCCACCATGTCGCACTTGTTCAGCGCCACGACCAGGGCGGGCACGCCGACCTGGCGGGCGAGCAGCACGTGCTCACGCGTCTGCGGCATCGGGCCGTCGGTGGCGGCGACGACCAGGATCGCGCCGTCCATCTGCGCGGCACCGGTGATCATGTTCTTGATGTAGTCCGCGTGACCGGGGCAGTCGACGTGCGCGTAGTGGCGCTGCTCGGTCTGGTACTCGACGTGTGCGATCGAGATGGTGATACCGCGCTGACGCTCCTCGGGGGCCTTGTCGATCTCGTCGAAGGCCGAGGCAGCGTTCAGGTTGGGGTACTTGTCGTGCAGCACCTTGGTGATCGCTGCGGTCAACGTCGTCTTGCCGTGGTCGATGTGACCGATGGTTCCGATGTTGACGTGCGGCTTGGTCCGCTCGAACTTCGCCTTAGCCACGGGG
>JAOPYC010000007.1 GCA_025964795.1 Marmoricola sp. | reverse complement strand
CAACAGTGGGCGCTGCAGGGCCCGACCAGGTGTCCTGCTGGACGTTGAAGGAGCTGGTGCCCACACCCGGCGTACCGCTGCCTCCACCACCGAAGACCCACTCCTCGTCGTTCCACGCAGCCAGGCTCGCCACGGTGGCCAGGCCGACCGCCGTGCCGGTGCTGAGCAGGGCCAGCCCGCGACGTCTGCGGCGGGTGGCGGCGGTCCGAACGGGGTCTGGGGCGGGCCCGGCTGCGCGGTCGGTTCTCATGCCATCTCCTCGTGCGAGCACGGTCGCGTTCGCGACCAAGGACATCCTCAGCGCCGCCCGCGCACTGGAATTCGCATTTCCCCTTCCCGACTAATATTCGGCGCATCTCGGACACACATAGGCGCACACCGGTTGTCCGGTCACCGGGTCCCCTACGGCGCCAGAGAGGCGGTGGGGACTCGGGGTCGCGTGATCGCGAGACGGCGTGGCGCCGAACGCCGCTCGAGCTCCTGGTAGAGCCGGACGTGCTCGGCGACCATCCGCTCACTGCTGAAGCGCCGGGCCGCCACCGCCCGGCAGGTCGCGCGATCGAGCCGCGCCGCGTCCGGGAGCGCGGTGGCCAGGGAGGGAAGGCTCGTGCGGAGGAACCCGGTGACGCCGTCGTCGATCAGCTCCGGGGCCGAGCCGACCGGCGTGGCGACCACAGGGGTTCCTGTCATCAGTGCCTCGATCATCGCCAGGCCGAAGGGCTCGGCCCACTGCAGGGGGTTCAGCAGTGCGAAGGAGCTGCCGACGAGCTCCAGCTTCTCGGCCCAGCCCAGCTCCCCCAGGAATTCGACGTCCGAGCACAACAGCGGCCTGACCTCAGCGTCGAAGTACTCACGTTCGGCCGGTTCCCGGAGCTTGGCGGCCATGCGGAGCGGGACACCCGCGGCTCGGGCCACGAGAGCGGCCTCGCGGGCCCCCTTCTCCGGGGACATCCGGCCGAGGAAGCTGACGTACCCTCCGTTCCCCAGGCCCGGGGGGACCGAGCCCACGTCCAGTCCGTGGTGGATCACGGCGGCGAGCTGTACTCCGTGGGCCGTGGTCGCCTGGTGGTGGGAGATGGCCACCACGGCGACGCCTCGCATCGCTCGGTAGATGGGACCGAGGGTCCCGTCGAACGGACCATGCGCGGTCGTCACCACCGGGGTCCCCGCCGGGGCCCGACCGCACAGGGGGCCGACCAGCGTGTGGTCGTGCACGACGTCCACGTCCGTCATCGCGGCGTAGCTCCGGACGACATGCCGCAGCTCGGTGATCGAGTCGGTGCACACAGGCGTCGCGTCGCCAGCCTCGGCGGTGCCCGGGACGCGTGGCACCGGGCAGGAACTGTTGGCCGCGGCGGCGAGCAGCACGTCGTGACCGGCGCAGGTCAGCCCGCGAGCCAGGCGATCGACGACGGCCTCCGTGCCCCCGTAGGCCGGAGGAGGCACCGGAACGCCGGGAGGAGCGATGAGACCGATGCGCATGTGCATGTCCTTCCTCGAGGTGTGGCACGAGCGGTGTTCGCGGCCAGCAGCTGTGGCCATGGCAGCAGGCCGTGCCCGGCGTCTGCCATTGGCAGAGCGACCGATGCCGGGACCTGCTCGCGGGCGCCTCGGCATTTCTGCCGATACCCATCGCCTCTCCGTGCTGGGTGTAATCGAAAGGCGACCCAGCTTGGTGGGCCGCGTCCACGACGAGGAGGCGACATGAAGGCAGTGGTGTACGAAGGCCCGGGGCAGGTCAGTGTCAAGGACGTGCCGGACGCGCGGATCGAGCGAGCTACCGACGTCTTGGTGAGGATCACCTCGGCGAACATCTGTGGCTCGGACCTGCACATGTACGAGGGCCGCACCGACTTCGAGACCGGTCGGTGGTTCGGGCACGAGAACCTCGGTCAGGTCGTCGAGGTGGGCGCTGGGGTCGACAAGGTGCAGGTGGGCGACTGGGTCGTCCTGCCGTTCAACATCGCGTGCGGGCACTGCAAGAACTGCGAGCGCCAGCTCACGAACTACTGCCTGACCGCCCAGCCCGAGCCCAGCATGGCCGGTGCGGCGTACGGCTTCGCCGACATGGGCCCGTACGGCGGTGGCCAGGCCGAGCTCCTCCGGGTGCCCTGGGGTGACTTCAACTGCCTGCGGCTGGGCGAGGACGCCGAGGAGCGCCAGACCGACTACGTGATGCTCGCCGACATCTTCCCGACGGGCTATCACGCCACTGAGCTCGCCGGTGTGCAGCCGGGCGACCAGACGGTCATCTACGGCGCCGGTCCGGTCGGGCTGATGGCGGCCCTGTCGGCGACCATCCGCGGCGCCGGCAAGGTCATGGTGGTCGACCGGCACCCCGACCGGTTGCGACTGGCCGAGTCGATCGGCGCGATCGCGATCGACGACTCGAAGGTCGATCCGGTGCAGGCGGTCCTGGACGAGACGATGGGCCTGGGTGCGGACAACGGCTGCGAGTGCGTCGGTTACCAGGCGCACGAGCCCAGTGGGGAGGAGCAGCCGAACCTGACGATGAACCGGCTCGTGGCCTCGGTCCGGTTCACCGGGAAGATCGGCAACGTCGGCGTCTTCGTGCCCGAGGATCCCGGAGGCAAGGACGAGCTGGCGAAGCAGGGCAAGCTCGCCTTCGACTACGGCATGTTCTGGTTCAAGGGCCAGCACATCGGCAGTGGTCAGGCGCCGGTGAAGAAGTACAACCGGCAGCTCCGCGACCTGGTCGCCGGAGGCAAGGCCGAGCCGTCGTTCATCGTGAGCCACGAGCTGCCCCTCGACCGGGCGCCGGAGGCCTACGAGCACTTCGACAAGCGCGACGACGGCTGGACGAAGGTCGTCCTCCACCCTGCGATGGCACAGGCAGGTGCCTGAGATGTCGGGAGAGCTGGACGGACGCCGGGTCGCCATCCTGGCTGCCGACGGAGTGGAGCGGGTCGAGCTGGAGCGACCACGACAGGCGCTGACGGAGGCCGGGGCGCGCACCGAGGTGGTCTCCCTCGCCCGCGGCGAGATCCAGGCGCGCGACCACGACCTGGAGGACGCCGGCACCTTCGCGGTCGACCGCCTGGTCGACGCCGTCACGGACGACGACTACGACGCACTGCTGCTGCCGGGAGGGACGGTGAACCCGGACAAGCTGCGGATGGAGCCCTCAGCGGTGCAGTTCGTCCGGCAGTTCGTCGAGTCGGGGAAGCCGGTGGCCTCGATCTGTCACGGACCGTGGAGCTTCGTCGAGGCGGACGTCGCGCGTGGTCGTCGCCTGACCTCGTGGCCCAGCGTGCGGACGGACTTGCGAAACGCCGGTGCCGAGGTGGTCGACGAGCAGGTCGTCACCGACGGGGACATCACGACGAGCCGCTCACCGGATGACCTGCCCGCCTTCTGCGAGCGCATCGTGCAGGAGTTCGCCGACGCCTCGCAGTCCGCAGGCGTGGGTGGCGGTGGATCATGACCTCGACGGTGGGCCACGTGGCTTCTCGGGCCGCCCGCGCCGGAGGGTCGGTGGTCCGCCAGGTGCGATCGGCCATGGCGCCGTCCGCCTCGCAGCCTGCCTACGCGGGCGAGCCGACGTCCGGGTGGCTGGTGGTGACCGTGTTCCGCGAGGCGTCCGAGATCGACGCCGCGGACCTGCCGGCTCCGCTGGCGGAGTTCGGTGACGACATCGAGGTCCGCGTCCGCGCGGCCGCCGACGGCAAGGGCACCGAGCTGTCGGCCCGGCCGCGTGGGCGAGCGCCGAGGGAAGGCGCCCCGACCCGACTGAGCGGGAAGGACGCGCAGTCCGACCTTCGCTCGGCACTCCGCGAGGCCAAGCAGATCATCGAGGTGGGCGAGGTCCTGGCGGTGGACCCGGCACCGCACGGCAAGCGGACCGCGTCCCCCGGAGGAGCCCTCCTGGAGGCATGGACCAAGGCGGCTCCCAAGGGAGGTGTGCGATGAGAGCGGTGACGTGGCGCGGGGTGAACGAGATCGGTGTCGAGGACGTCCCGGAGCCGAAGATCCTCAACGATCACGACCTCATCCTCGAGGTGGGGCTGAGTGCGACCTGCGGCTCGGACCTGCACCTGGTCGGCGGCTGCATCCCGGCCATGCGCGCAGGTGACGTGCTCGGGCACGAGTTCATGGGCACCGTGGCCGACGTGGGCCCGGGGGTGGCGAAGCACCGGTGGGCGACCGCGTGGTCGTGGTCTCGTTCACCAGCTGTGGTCACTGCTGGTACTGCCGACACGGACTGTGGTCGTTGTGCGCCAACGGCAACCCCAACCCGGGGATCACCGAGGCGTTGTGGGGTCAGTCGATCGGGGGCTGCTACGGCTACTCGCACGCGCTGGGCGGATGGGCGGGCAGCCACGCCCGCTACATCCGGGTGCCGTACGCCGACCAGGGGGCCTTCGCCATCCCCGGTGACGTCTCCGACGAGCGCGCCCTGTTCGCCTCCGACGCGGCTCTCACCGGTTGGACAGGGGGCTCACCAGGCCGAGGTCGAGCCGGGCGACATCGTCGCGGTGTGGGGTGCCGGCGGGGTGGGCCAGATGGCTGCCCGCGCCGCCATGCTGATGGGGGTCGAGGCGGTCGTGGTCATCGATCGGTACGACAACCGGCTCGAGCAGGTCCGCACCCACATCGGCGCGGAGACCCTGGACTACGAGGAGGTCGACGTCCTTGCCGAGCTGCGCGAGATGACTGGTGGGCGGGGGCCGGACGTCTGCATCGAGGCGGTGGGCATGGGGGCGCACAGCCCTGGTCCGCAGTACCTCTACGACCAGATCAAGCAGCAGATGCGGTTGCAGACCGATCGACCCGCTGCCGTGCGCGAGGCGATCTACGCCTGCCGCAAGGGTGGGACGGTGTTCACGCTCGGCGTCTTCGCCGGACTCGTGGACAAGTTCCCGCTGGGTGCCGTCATGAACAAGGCTCTCACCCTGCGCGGCGCCCAGCAGCACGGGCACCGCTACATCCCGGAGATCCTCGAGCACATGAGTCGGGGGGAGCTGCAGACCGAGCACCTGGCCACGCACGTGATGTCGAACGAGGACGGACCCGAGGGCTACCGCATGTTCAAGGACAAGGAGGACGGATGCGTCCGCGCCGTGTTCCGCCCGGGTGCCTGAGGGCTCGCCCGCTCACGCCGCCATGAGTGCAACGGCATCTCTTCGTGCGGAGATGGCGCATACAGCGGCGGTGGCCGGGAGCGTCGAGCACAGGGCCGACGCGTTGCTGGAGTCGCTGCGCGGCGTGGTGCCGTACGCCGCTGCGTGGATCGGGCTGCGCGATCCGGAGACACGCACCCACCACCGGGTGGGCTCAGACGGTGACATCGAGTCCTTGGCGCGCTACTTCGCGCTCCCGGAGGCCGACGACGAGGTCGAGGCCCTGGGGCTGAACCGGTTCCAGCCGCCAGTGCCCGCCTCCGCCCTTCCGGTAGACCTGGCCGAGACGCGCGCCTGGGGCGAGTACCTCCTGCCCGCCGGCTTCAACGACGGCGTGGCGATGGCCCTCTACACCGACGATGGGCGTCATCTCGGCTTCTTGAGCCTGCTGACCTGTGACTCGAGGCCTGGGATCGCGTCGTACAGCGCGCTCCTGGCCGGCCTCCGCCCGATCATCGCCCGGGCCATGGACCGGCTGCCCTCGTTCGGTGCGATGGCTCATCTCACCGGTGATGCTCTGGGTGGCGTCGCGCTCACCCGGGCGGGCCGCTGCGTGCCCGTTCCCGGCATGCCCAGTCATCCACTGCTGCTCGAGGGTTCTGCCACTCTCGCCGAGGCGCGCCGGCACGCGGTCGCGCCGGGAGTCATGTCCACGTTCCTCAGCCCGTGGGGAGGAGGGGTCGTGCGGGTCAGCGTGCTGGACTGCCGCGACGACAGCGCCGATCACCTGCACTCGCTGGTGCTGGTCCGATCGGCCGCGCATGCTGCCCACCTGGGGCACTCCGACCTGCGGCTGCTCGGCGCACTGGTCGAGGGCTGGGACGACGAACGAGCCCAGGCCGTGCTGAGGCTCTCCGACCCCGCACGCCGTGCGCAGGAGCTGGCTCGTCATCTCGGGCTGACGACGACGGGAGCGCTCGTCCAGCACGCGGCTCGCGAGGGGCTCTACGTCCCACCGGCGCTGTGGCGGTGAGGCCCCGCGATCAAGCGGGTGGCGGAGGCACGTAGCACCCCTCACGCTCGGCACGGACCGCGGCCAGGGTCCTGGTCGGGGTCCTGAGCTTCTCCAACAGGTGCTCGACGTGCGCGGCCACCGTGCGTGGAGCGACGGACAGGCGCCTGGCGATCTGTTGGTTCGAGCAACCCTCCACCAACAGGCCGAGCACCTCCAGCTCGCGAGGGGTGAGGCCTCGGACGCCGGCGTCGGGTGTCACCAGCACCGCGCCCAGCACGAAGGGAGGCAGCTCGGTCGCGGCCAGCACGGTCAGGCGTGCGTGGCCGGTAGCTCGCCGACGGTCTGGCGTGGGCCACATGAACGACCGGTAGACCTGTCCCGTGAGCAACGTGGCGCGCGCTATCGCCACGACCGGGGAGTCCGCCGTCAGGAGCGCGTGGTTCTCCAGCCCGGGGAGGCGTCGGGTCTGGTCGTCCTGGAGCAGGACGATGCCCGCCGTGGCGCCCTGCACCAGTCGGGCGGTTGCCAGCAGCGAGCGCGTCGGGGACAGGGCCTCCGCCATCAGCGGCGACAGCTGCCCGAGGCGGTCGCGCACAGCACGCGGAGGCGGCTCGCGATCCGAGGACAACAGGCTCAGGATCCCAACCTGGAGCCCGCTGCGCTCGAAGAGCGGCACAGCGAGTGCGTCCCGGAAGCCCGCCGGAATGAGGCACTCCGCCCAGGTAGCAAGCTCCTCCACCGTGACCGGGAGCTCGGTCATGCTGACCGGCTGCTGATTGCGGTTGAGTCCGGCCAACTCGATCTCGAGTGCCACTGCCGGACGGTCCAGGTAGTCGAGGGTGGAGGGGTCCAGCCCCGTGCTGGCCACCCTCGCGTAGGCGGTCGACCCGGGATCTGTCAGCGCCAACCAGGCGGCGTCCACCGGCACCCAACGGTCCAGCTCCTGCACGAGCCCCTGCGCTCGTTCGCGCAGCGAGGCGGTGGACACAGCGATCTCCATCATCTCGGCGATTGGCGCATCGTCCCTCATCGGGACTCCCTCCCCACGACGGCATCAGAGGCGTAGGAGGTCCGGAGGAGATCGCGAGCTCGCGATCATCGAGGCCCCTGCACGACTGAAGGACACACCGCGGTACCCGCTCGAGCCGGGAGCATTCCCGTCGGAGATGAGGCAGGCGTTGGCTTCCCGGGCGGGGGAGTCACTGGCCGAGATTCGTCACCAGGTTGATGGCGACGGCCAGAACGCCGGTGCCGAAGGCATAGGAGAGCAGACTGTGACAGAGCGCGACCTTGCGGATGTGGTTAGCGGTCGGCTCTGTCTCGGACACGGCGAAGGTCATGCCGACGGTGAACGCCAGGTAGGCGAAGTCGCTGTAGGTCGGAGGTGCCTTCTGCTTGAAGTCGATGCCACCGGCGTCCGGCTCGTCGAAGTAGTAGAGCCGCGCGTACTTGAACGCATAGACGGTGTTGACCAAGGCCCATGACAGCACGACGCCGAGAACGCTGAGGAGAACGGAGGCCACGGCCGTGCCGTCTCGCCGGTTGCTGGACTGCACCAGGGCCACCACCACGGCGGCCAGGCTCGCGACGGCCGCCGCTATCAACCACACGTCGGTGGACCTGATGGAGCTCTCCTGCTCCGCCAGTCGCTTGGTTCCTTCGGAACCCTGCGGCCAGCTCATCGACCACACCCAGGTGAGGAAGACGGCGACGGTCACGGTCCACGTCACCAGAGGTAGCAGTTTCGGCGTCGAGAGAACTGCGACGAGGACGCCCACGGCGAGACCGGCTGACAAGCTGATCAGCGCTCGGCGAGCCGAGAGCACGCGACCATGGGGACGGTCAGAAGTGGCTGCAAGCGTCGTCATGGCCTGGTCCCAACGAACGGTGTCGGGTTCGGTACCCGACGCTCCGGCTGCCAAACGCCCGACTGGACCGACAGCGTTTCCGCTACTCGCCGGGTCGGCCCAGGCCGGGCGCCTCGGGACGGTCAGGGGCGCTGACTTCGAGCGAGGTAGTCAGCGAGGTCGGTTCCCTTGCCTTCGACCTCGGGGGTGTAGGCCAGGTCGATCCATTCCGAGATCCAGGTCACCACGTCGTTCAGGCGTTGGCTGGCCCGCCATACCGCTTCTACCGAACGACTGGCTCCTGGGGGCAGCTCGGCTGCTTGTTCGAGCAGCAGCTCGGCGTGCCCGAGCATCGTGGTGAGCGGGGTACGGAGGTTGTGGTTGACGGTCTCGGCCAGCGATCGGTTCAGCTCGCCACGCGCAGCGGCGACCAGGCTGGTGACGTCGGTCATCACGGCCCAGGCGCCTTGGGGCTCACCCTGGGGCCCCTGCATGGGGGTGGCGTTGACGCGTAGGTGGCGGACGGGCTGCCCGGGCGCCTTGACCGTGACGGTGGCGTCCTCGATGAGCTCTCCGCGCAAGGCCCGCACGATGGGCACCTCGTGGGGCTGCAGGAGGCGCGCGCCACCCTCGGTGTAGAGGTGGAACATGTTCGCCAACGACGCGGCCTCCACCTCTTCGAACTGCCGATGCAGCAGACGCTCAAGTCCCGGACTCAACATCGCCAGTCGCCCATCGCTGTCGAGGATCGCGACGGCCAGCCCTGCGCGACACACGAGTGCTTGGAGCGCCGCCGGGTCGACGGGCGGGATCGGGCCAGAGATCTTCTTCCCGCTCGGCGTCATGCGGGGTCCCGTTGTCGACGTGTGTGCCTGGGGGTGGAGCAGCGATGTGCGTTGAGGCCGGTTCGGACCGTATTCTGGATCACGAGACCAGCATGAACGTCGGGTCGAGAGAGCAGATGGACGCGGCCACTGAGCCGCGCGCTGTGGATACATGGGTGCGCTGCGCGGCCAACGCGCCGCCGAGATCGCTGTGGAGATGGAATACGTGGTTGTCAGTGACCCGAGATCGCGGGACCGCGGGCTGTCCGCGAGGTCTGCGGGAGGGGTTCGGGGTCTGGGTGGTCCTACCAGTAGGAGCTACACCCGCGTCCAGGCCACGGTCCCGGATCAGGCTGAGGGGATCATCGCCGAGCACTACCTCCCGAATCGGCTTCACCTTCCCGGCTCGTCGCTGGAGATGGACCTGGCCGGGCTGTGCATCGGTGGCCTCACCGCCGGGAGACTGTCCTACGGTCGCCACCTGAGGCAGGTGACCGACGAGGCGCAGAACTTCCACGTCAACATGCCGCTCCGTGGACGGGCCGCATCCAGGTGCGGGGGTAGCGAGGTGGTGGGCACGGCCGCGGGCCAGAGCCTGGTCTTCTCTCCGGAGGCGCCGGCGGAGATCACGTGGTCGGCGGACTGCGCACAGCTGTGCCTGATGATTCCCCGGGCTGGCTTGGAAGCAGAGCTCGAACGACTGCTCGGCCGCTCGCTTCGCGCACGGTTGCGCTTCGAGTTCGCCGTCGCGCCGGATCGCGACGCGGGGCGACTCCGAACGGTGCTGGGTCTGGTGGCGCAGGAGCTGGACCTGCCTTCTGGCTTGAGCACGAGTGACGTCGCTGCTCGTCATCTCGAAGGTCTGGTGCTCGACGGACTGCTCCTGGGCCAGCAGCACAACTACACCGAAGCGACCATCGGACCCTCCGGAGGGGCGCGGGGAGGGCTCATCACACGGGCTGTCGACCTGATGGAGGAGAGGCCCGGCGAGCCGTGGACCGTCGTGGGTCTGGCCGCCGAGCTCCATCTGAGCGTGCGAGCTCTTCAGGCCGGCTTCAAACGCGAGCTGGGCATGGCGCCCATGGCCTACCTGCGCCTGGTGCGCATGCGTCGTGCCCGGGCCGCGCTCCGCGAGGCGAGCCCGACCGAGACCACTGTTCGTGCAGTTGCGCTGGGCCTGGGTCTCGTGCACCAGGGCCGGTTCGCGTCCAGCTACCGGGCCATGTTCGCCGAGACGCCTTCGGAGACGCTTCACCACTGAGGCGATGGATCACGGGTGTCGTCCAGTCAGGCGCCCCGTGTCAGGAGCGGTCGACCTCTCCGACCAGGTGATGCAGCTGGCTCAGGATGCGAGCGAGCCTCCGGGAGACCTGCATCTGGCTCATCCCGATCCGCTCCCCGATCTCCGTTTGGGTGAGCCCCTCGTAGAACCGCAGTCGGACGATGTCCCGGTCGTCTGCAGGCAGCTGCAGCACGAGCGGGCCTACGAACATGCGCGTCTCGGCCAAGTCGAAGTCCGCGTCACCACAGGACAGCAACTCACCCAGGGTGTCGCCCCGGTCTTCGCCAAGAGGTTGGTCCAGGGACACCGGCTCGTAGCAACCGTCGCTGGTCAGTGCCTCGATGACCGACTCGAGCGGCTCGTCCAGGTGGAGCGCGATATCGCTGGGTCGGGGCGAGCGGCACAGGGTGGCGGAGAGTTCTTCCTGAGCGAGGTGGATGCGGGTCTGCAGCTCTTGGACTCGTCGCGGGGGTCTGATCATCCAGCCGTGGTCGCGGAAGTGCTTGCGCAGCTCGCCGCGGATGGTGGGTCCCGCGAACGAGAGGAAGTCATGCCCCGATGTCACGTCGTACCTTTGGGCGGCTGCGGTCAGTGCCTTGGCGGCCACCTGGCGCAGGTCCTCGAGAGGAATGCCGCGGTTGCGGAAGCGCGCGGCTTCGCGGTAGGCCGTCCTCAGGTGCATCTCGATCACGGTGTGCATCAGCGAACGCCGGTCCTCTGCCGAGTCGGTGGACAACATCGACAGGAACAGCTCGTGCGTCCGAGACCGGCGGTCCTCCGACGCCGGATCTCTCCGTACGCCGGGGGCACTCCGCCCGTCTTCGAGGCTTGGTGCTTGTTTCGCGGTGAGTCCCACATGTGCTCCCGAGGATGTGATGGCCGGCCGGGGACGGCCGATGTGTCCTGGTCAAGCCAAGCCCGGCGACCTCGTGACATCCATCGGCAGGACGACCGATTGCGTGGTGTCCTGCGACACCAGCAACGTGGAGTTCCCCACGTGCGTGGGTGGCCACGCGGAGAGAGCCGACAGCGGTCAGCAGGTGGAAGCGGCAGTGAGTGGAGGGACAGCCGAGATGGGTGCCTGGACGCCGGAGATGGAGCCCGCCAGCATCGCCGGCGGGGCGGTGACCCTGGTCGAGGGATCATCCTTCTGCGTCTGCACGCCGGGCGGGGACCTGACCGGTTCCGGCCCGTACGGGGTGTTCTTCCAGGACACCCGGATCCTGTCGCGGTGGGATCTGCGGGTCGACGGCGAGGCGCCTGACCCACTGGCGGCCATGACACCGGACCCCTATCGCGGGATCTTCGTCGGTCGGCTGCCCCGGCGCGGGGGCCGGACGGACGCCAACCTGCTCGTGCAGCGGGAACGCCGCGTGGGCAGCGGTCTGAGGGAAGACGTCGTCCTCCGCAACTTCGCCAACGAGCCGGTGGCGTGCACGGTCACGATCTCCGTCGAGGCCGATTTCGCGGACCTCTTCGAGGTCAAGGACGGCCGGGTCGTCAACCGTGGCGAGCTCCGTGCGCAGAGGCAGGGCGAGACCCTGGTGCTCGATCAGCATTGGCGTGACCGGCACCGGGGCGCCGTGGTCTGGGCGTCCGGCGGGTCGATGCACGCCGGCCAGAGCGTCGGGCACAGCGCGGGCACGCTGCGGTACGAGACAGTGATCCCCGCCCGGGGCCAATGGCTGACCTCCATACTCGTGCAGCCCCTGGTGGACGGCGAAGCCGTCGAGGCATCGTTCCCGTTGGATCGGCCGCCGTATGAGTCACTGCCGGCGTCGCGACTGCAACGGTGGCGGGAGAGCACGCCGATCGCGACGACGGGCCACGACGCGTTGCAACGGGTGCTGCGGCGCAGCCAGCAGGACCTCGGTGCGTTGCGCATCTTCGATCCCAGCGATCCGGCCCTGGCTGCGGTGGCGGCGGGTGCGCCCTGGTTCATGGCGTTGTTCGGTCGCGACTCGCTGTTGACGGCGTACATGGCGCTGCCGGTCGACCGGGGTCTGGCCCTGGGCACCCTGCGAACGCTCGCACGCCACCAGGGCGAGACGACTGACGCGCTCACCGAGGAGGAGCCGGGGCGGATTCTGCACGAGGTCCGCCTGGGTGTGGAGTCGGGACTCTCCCTGGGAGGTGGCAGCACGTACTACGGCACCGTGGACGCCACGCCGCTGTTCGTGGTGCTGCTGGGGGAGCTGGCCCGATGGGGTGCCGAACCGCAGGAGGTCGTGGAGCTGCTGCCGCATGCCGATCGCGCGTTGGAGTGGGTCCGTGGTCCCGGAGATCGGAACGGCGACGGGTTCGTGGAGTACCAGCGCGCCACGGACCGTGGTCTGGCCAACCAGGGGTGGAAGGACTCCTGGGACGGGATCACCTACCGCGACGGCCGCCCCGCCGAGGCGCCCCTCGCGCTCTGCGAGGTCCAGGGTTACGTCTACGACGCCTACCGCACGCGTGCCGAGCTCGCCCGGATGCTGGGGGAGGGTGACGTGGCCCGCACGTGGGACGATCGTGCCTCGGTGCTCAAGCAGGCTTTCAACGAGCAGTTCTGGTTGCCGGGACCGGGCTGGTTCGCTCTGGCGCTGGATCACGACGGGAGGCCGGTCGACGCCTGTGCCTCCAACATGGGGCACTGCCTGTGGAGCGGCATCATCGACGAGGACAAGGCCCCGATGGTTGCTGAACGCCTGCTGTCACCCTCGATGTTCAGCGGCTGGGGCGTGCGCACGCTCAGCAACGAGATGGGCGCCTACGACCCGGTCAGCTACCACAACGGCTCGGTGTGGCCCCACGACAACGCCCTGATCGTTGCCGGCCTGATGCGCTACGGCTTCGTCCAGGAGGCGCAGCGGGTCAGCGAGGCGCTGCTGGAGGCGGCCGAGTACTTCGGTGGCCGGCTACCCGAGCTGTTCTGCGGATTCGACACCCAGGAGTACCCCCAGCCGGTGCCGTACCCGACCTCGTGCTCGCCCCAGGCATGGGCGGCCGCCGCCCCGATCCACGTGATCCGCACGCTGCTGCGGTTCGACCCCCAGCTTCCCAGGGACGAGCTGTGGGTGGACCCGGTGCTGCCACCTCGCTTCATGCCCCTGCGGGTCGAGGGGGTCGCGCTGGGAGGCGGCCGGATCGACCTCGAGGTCTCGGCCGACGAGACGGTCGTGACCGGGGTCCCGCCAGACGTGCACGTGCGTCATGAATCCGCGAGCCGGTTGCGTCGGTCCTCCTCCCGTTTGGAGTAGGCGGCGGCGCGAATGGCCTCGTCGGACTCCAGACCTGACCCCAGGCCCCCGCCCACGGTGGCAGCCGACGCCACGAACCAGGCCAGGACGAAGAGGTCCCCGTAGTCGCGCGTGGCGTGGAGGTAGCTGCCCATCAGCCTGGGGTCCAGGATGAAGAACGCCCACGCGAGGCTCACGATGTAGAGCGCCACGTAGCAGATCAGGACGCCGGCGGTCACGGTCACGACCGTCGAGGCGTTGTAGAGGCGCGATCTCTCGCGCGCCTGCAACGAGTCGTCGTCCGGGCGGTCCCACAGCTCGCCGTCGATGACGAGCCAGGCGACAGCGAGAGCGACGGAGATGAAGCTCGCGGCCGACAGGCGCCACCACGACAGGGAGCCGGCGAGCAGCCACACCGTGGAGTTGATCGTCGCCACCGCCCCGGTGGCCAGCGCAGCCACCAGCGCGGACTTCAGGCCAGGCACCAGCTTCCACGGACGGTTGGCCAGCACCATGCCCAGCAGCAGGCGGCCGCCTCCGCGACCAACTCCGTGACCCCGCGACAGAGGAACGCGGTAGTCCGCCTCGGAGTTCGTGTCCGTCATGCCGCTGACCAGCAGGCGCACCGTGCGACGTGCCCGGGCATGCATGCGCAGCCCGCCCAGCGCAGGCAGCGACAGCACGGCAGTCCGTCGTTCCGCATCGGCTTCGACCAACAGGTGCCTGCCCTCGTCATCATGCAGTGGCAGCTCGGTCAGGCCTACGACGACGTCCCAGCCATGCTCGTGGGCCCGGTCCTGCAGCCGTGCCACCGCGGCGTCGACGTCCTCGGAGCCCGTGGTGAACGGCTCACTCACGATGCTGATGTCCCACGCACCGCCGCCGTCGAACGGGCCGAGATCGTCCATCCTCCGTGCGATGTCGGTCGGCGCGGCCGGATCGGCCACGAGTCCCACGCGGGTCGGCTTCATGCGTTCCGGTACCCGCCGCGCGGGGCGGGAAACACGGGTTCGCGAGACCCACGCCAGCGGGTCAGGGGGCTGCCCGATAGATCGCTCCGCGACTGATGACGGGCTGAAGAACGTCGCCCTCGAGGTAGAAGTCGGACTCGTCGTCGGCGGCGGGGGACCGGCGGGGAGCGGAGCCCGGATAGCCCAGGGCCTTGCGGACGCGAGGAACCATGAAGTAGGCGCTGGACACGGCGAAGACGAGGCGTTCGTAGGCCTCTGGGTCATGGAGGCGTAGATGGCTCACGACCTCGTCCGGAGAGCCGGGGCGCGCCTCGACCTCGACCAGTGTCGTGAGCAGGCCCGGGTCGGCTGCGAGTACGCGGTCGAGGGGTTGGCCGAGCGTGTTCACCTCGGACGCCGAGGGCAAGCCCTCTCCGCCTGGAATGAGCAGGTCAGCGATGTCCGTCAGACGTGTCCTCTGGCTCTCGCCCAGCAGCACGGGGAACGTCTCCGGGGTCATGCGGGAACCTCCACAGCCGGGTCGCCCTCGATCAGGTGCCGTGCCGTCCGCTTGGCCAGCGCGCAGATCGTCGCTGTGACATTGACGCCCGTGGACGTGGGGAACAGGCTGCCGTCGATGACGTAGAGGTTCGAGACGCCGTGCGCGCGGCCGTAGCTGTCGACCACCGAGGTCTCCGGGTCGTGGCCCATCTTCGTGGTTCCGGTGTTGTGCCCGGTGCTCAGCCTGCGTCCGGCGACCCACGCATCGGTCGCTCCCGCCGCCTGGTGCGCTTCGAGCGCCCGGGCGAGGTTGAACTCGACGATCCGCTCGGTGTTCTCCGAGACCCGGTAGTGGATGGCCGCCGCCGGGAGGCCGTCGGAGTCGGTCAGCGTCGGGTGGAGCTCCACTCGGTTGCTCTCCTCAGGCAGGTCCTCGGGCACGACGTGCCACTGCATCATGTGGCCCATGACGCTGCGCATGCGCTCTGCAGACCCTGGACCGTAGAAGGTGCCGCGGCCTTCCACTCCGTGCCCCGTCCACTTCCCCACCGCCTCCATCGGTCCGGCGATCGGCAACAGGGACCACTTCGCGCCGCGGACGAAACCTCGATCGGGATCGGACTCGTAGAACTGCATCGAAGCGATGTACTCGCCCGCCGGCCCCAGCCAGTCCTCGAGGTCGTCCTCGTAGACGCCGACTGCTGAGCCGTAGGGATGCAACATCAGTCTGCGACCGACCAGTCCTGACGTGTTGGCCAAGCCGTCAGGGAAGCGGGCGGAGGTGGACATGAGCAGGATCCGTGGCGTGCCGATGCCGCCAGCCGCCATCAGGACCACCGACGCCCGTTGGAGGTGGCGCTGCCCGTCCTTGATGTAGACGGCACCAGTTGCCTGCCCGCGGCTGTCCAGGGGAATCTCGGCCACCCGGGCGCCCTTGATCAGGCGAGCACCGTTGTTCACGGCTTCGGGGAGATGGGTGATGTCCACCGAGGCCTTCGCGCCCTCGGGACAGCCCATGCGACAGATTCCGTACCGGACGCACTGACTCTGGTGGCGGTAGGCCCTGGTGGGGATCGCATTGGTCCCGGGCCACCAGTGCCAACCAAGACGGTTCATCCCCTCAGCCATCGTGCGCCCGGGCAGGTGGATCGGAGCGGGGGGCAGCGGGGGTTCGAACCCCGGCGGGTAGGCGGGATTTCCCGCCATTCCCGCCACGCCCATCTCCTTCTCCACGGCTTCGTAGAAGGGCACCAGGTCGCGGTAGGTCAGCGGCCAGTCGTCGGCGACACCGTCCAGGGTGCGAACCGCGAAGTCCGAGGGGAGCGCCCGGGCCCAGATGCCGCCGTACAGGACGCTGGACCCACCGACCCCGTTGTACAGCCACACGGGCAGGTCGGACCTGGAGATGTCCAGGGGATAGTCCTCCGGCTTCGCCCGGACGTTGGGATCGGGGTGCCAGTGCGTGGCGCCGGCGATCTCGTACTCCGCGGTGTTGCCCGGGAGGAGGGCAGGGTCCGTCCACTGGCCCTGCTCGAGGATCACGACGTCGAACCCCGCCGAGCTGAGCTCGAGAGCCGCGATGCCCGCTGCGGTTCCGCCACCGACGATCACCACGTCGGCCACTTGGTCGCGGTCTTGCTGCACGCTTCTCCCTAGCATCGCGTGACGACGGAGCACGCCGTCGACGTTCGGTTGGGGTTTGATGGAGATCGTTGCAATCGGTTGGGATTCTGTCAACAGGTTGTCACGTCGACATCGCGCCCGTGGCGCGCCGGGTCGCTCAGCGGTGGGTGCGACCTATTTCTGCAGAGCCACCACGCCCAGGAGATGCTCGACCCGCGCTGCCATCGACTCCCGGGCCTCGGTGAGGAACGAGCGCGGATCGATGACGGCCGGGTCCTCGAGGGCCGTCCGGACGCTTCGGGTGTAGGCGATGTTCAGGGCGGTCCCGATGTTGATCTTCACCATGCCCGCAGCCACGGCCTCTCGAAGTGATTCGTCACTGACTCCGGACGAGCCGTGCAGCACGAGCGGCACGCTGACGGCGGCCGCCAGGTCGGCGATCAGAGGCAGGTCGAGGGCGGCCGTCTGGTCGCGCATGGCGTGCGAGGAGCCGACGGCGACAGCAAGTGAATCCACGCACGTACGGGCCACGAAGTCGGCCGCCTCGCCAGGGTCGGTCCGCGCTCCGGGGGCGTGGGCGCCGTCCTTCCCGCCGACCTCGCCGAGCTCGGCCTCGACGTGCACACCGTGGGCGCGGGCCCAGTGAACGACCTCGCGGGTCGCTGCGACGTTCTGGTCGTAGGGGAGCTCTGAGGCGTCGAACATCACCGACGACACACCCGACTTCTCCGACCCGTCGATCAGTCGTCGCTGCTTCACGTGGTCGAGGTGCAGGGCGACAGGAACGCTGGCTGCGCGGGCCAACTCCAGGCACGCGGCCGCGATCGGGGCAGCGGCGCCGGCGTGGAACGCGATGGCGTTCTCGCTGATCTGCACGATCACCGGACGCCGTGCCCGCTCGGCACCCAGCACGACGGCCTCGGCGTGCTCGAGGGTGATCACGTTGAAAGCACCCACGCCGTGGCGGTGGGATCGAGCAGTCTCCAGCAAGTAGCCGGTCTTCGCGTGCGGCACGTGATCTCTCCGAAACATCTAGGTAACTGGCCATTGACAATCGTCCCAATCAAACACAATCATGTCCACTCAGATCCAACATCCACCCGAAACGAGGTCGGTCAGCGTGAACGGTGTCCTGGTCGGCCTCGATGTCGGGACGACGTCGGCCAAGGCCGTGGCGACGACCGCTGACGGCAAGGTGCTGGGAGCCGGTCGCGCACCGCTGACGTGGCACCGCTCGGACTTCGGCGTCGAGATCGACGCCCAGCAGCTGGTCGACGCGAGCATCTCGGCCCTGGGGATGGCCCTCGAGAACAGCGGCGCCCGAGACGTGATCGGTCTGGGGGTGGCCAGCATGGGCGAGTCCAGCGTGCTTCTCGATTCCTCAGGTCGACCGGTGGCACCGGTCATTGCCTGGCACGACGTCCGCGACCTCGATGAGCTGGAAGAGCTCGACAGGCAGATCGGTCAGAAGACTTTCATCACCGAGACCGGCTTGCCGTTCAGGACGCAGTGGTCGCTGACCAAGCACCGGTGGCAGACCAGACGTGACCCGCGCGTGGCAGCAGCGACGACGCGCCTGGGGGTAGCGGAGTGGGTCGTGCGATCACTCGGTGGCGAGGAGGTCAGCGAGCAGTCGCTCGCCTCACGCACAGGTTGGCTCAAGCTGCACGAACGCGCGTGGTGGGACGAAGCCCTGGCCTGGTCCGGCTTGGCGTCGCAGGCTCTTCCACCTCTGGTCGGGGCCGGCAGCCCGACGGGGCGAGTGACCCGGGCCGAGGCGCCGAGCGCCCTCCTCGGTGCCACCCTGACCGTCGCCGGCCACGACCACCAGACGGCGGCAGTCGGCGCGGAGGCGACCCAGGTGGGCACGGTGCTCGACTCGTGCGGCACCGCGGAGGCGCTGGTTCGAACCATCGACCCGGGCCTTGACCGGCACGCGATCGCCATCCTCGCCGAGGCGGGGATCACGACCGGCTGGCACGCCGAACCGGGTCGGTGGTGCTTGCTCGGCGGGACACAGGGGGGCCTCGCGTTGCGGCGGGTGCTCGCACTGCTCGGGCTCGACACCGGTGACATCCCTCGCCTCGACGCGAGCCCGACAGCACCCACCGAGCTCGTCATGGGTGGAGTCGACGACGACACCTTGACCATCGCGGGTGTGGCCGAGGGCGCCGGCCCTCCCGAGCTCTGGCATGCCGCAT
This sequence comes from Marmoricola sp., assembly GCA_025964795.1. Classification (GTDB taxonomy): domain Bacteria; phylum Actinomycetota; class Actinomycetes; order Propionibacteriales; family Nocardioidaceae; genus Marmoricola. The sequence continues at coordinate 23,487 of JAOPYC010000007.1, read as the reverse complement.
TGAAGGCGGTGACCGCCCGCAGCAAGCGGATCAACGCGGCCATGTCGGAGGTAGCGGGTCCTCACGCCCGGTTCGTGGTGACGGGGGGATGGGCCGCGAGTACTGCCCTGATGGCCACCAAGGAAGAGGCGTTCGGGCCCCTCGAGCTCGTGGGTACGCCGGAGGCGGGTGCCCGCGGCGCGGCGCGTTTCGCAGGTGTTGCTGCCGGCATCCACGAGTCCGTCCACGAATCCACCCGGAACGTCCACGACACGCGAGGCGGCGATTCAGCATGACCGAACGCAGACCCAGATCCGAGAAGCGCCAGGCGTCCAGTGATGCCAAGGCGCTGTATCCGACTCAGCGTCACCAGGTCATCTTGGACCGTCTCAGGGTGGCGGGGCGCGTCGACGTGGCCGACATGATGACGGACATCGGTGTCACCAACGAGACGATCCGCAAGGACCTGATCGAGCTGGAGCGCCAAGGGCTGCTCCGGCGGGTGCATGGGGGCGCGGTCCCCGTCGGTCAGCTCACCTATGAGCCGTCGGTCTCGTCGAGAATCGACCACCAGGCGGAGAAGCGCCGCATCGCCACAGCTGCCCTGGCTCACCTCCCTGAGGGCGGAACCGTGCTGATCGACGCGGGATCGACCACCGCCGAGCTGGTCGACGTCCTACCCGACGATCGAGAGCTGACGGTCTACACCAACACCCTCACGATCGCGGTGGGGCTCGTCCACCGTCCCCGGACCACGGTGATGTTGCTCGGCGGACGCGTGCGTCCCCTCACGATGGCAGGTGTCGACGACTGGGCGGCCCGAGCACTCAGTGAGATCAACGTCGATGTCGCGTTCCTCGGGGCCAACGCCATCTCGATCGACCGTGGGCTGACCACGCCCGACAACGCGGAAGCGGCGATCAAGCGGCTGATGCTGCACAGCGCCCAGAGGCGGATACTCCTCGCCGACCACACCAAGCTCGGTCGCGTCAGCCTCTGCAAGCACGCTGACCTCGCCGACATCGACCTGCTCATCACCGACGACGGCGTGCCCGCCGCGGAGCTGAAGGCACTGCGAGCCACGGGACTGACGGTGGAGCTCGCGTGATCCTCACCCTGACTCCGAATCCCAGTGTCGACCGGACCCTGTTCGTCCCGGTGCTCACGGTCGGCGACATCACCCGTAGCGACCGTGCGCGCAGTGAACCCAGCGGAAAAGGCGTGAACGTCTCTCTCGCCCTGGCTGGCCACGGGCACAGCACTCGCGCGGTGTTCCCTGCAGGGGGATACCCGGGCTTGCAGATCCAGGACATGCTGCGTCGCGCGGGAGTGGACCACGTCGCTGTTCCGATCGCGGGGGACGTGCGTAGCAACATCTCGGTGGTGGAACCGTGGGGCGCGGTCACCAAGATCAACGAGCCCGGTCCTGTCCTCACCCTCGAGGAGACCGAGCGAATCTTCCAGACCACCTGCGCGCACCTCGGCGAGGCCGACTGGCTGGCCGGCTGCGGAAGCCTCCCGGACGGGATGCCCGAAGACCTCTACGCGCGGTTGGTCGACGTCTGCCGCGAACGCGGTGTCTCCTTCGCCATCGACACCTGGGGCGATCCCCTGCACAAGGCGTTGACCCACGCACCGGATCTCGTGGCACCGAACGCGCACGAGCTGGCCGATGCCGTGGGCACGTCCATCTTCACGTTCGGCGACGCGCTCGACGGCGCCGAGATCCTGCGCGAGCGGGGTGCTCGAGCCGTGCTCGCCAGCCTGGGCCCGGACGGCGCCGTACTCGTCGACGACACCGGAGCAACACACGGCGAGTCGGTCGTGGAATCGGTCGTGAGCGCCGTCGGTGCCGGTGATGCCCTTCTTGCCGGGTTCCTCTCGGTCGGCACGATCGGGCTCGAGGCCTTGACCACGGCGCTGCAGTGGGCGGGAGCTGCGGTGCAGCACGAAGGCACCATCTCCTCTGCTCGGCACAGCTCTCGTGCCGTCGTGCACCCGCGCATCGACCGGGAGCGGCCACTGATCGAGCCCGTGATCCTGCCAGTCACCCCCTGACTCACCCTCACCCCGACAGGTCGTCTGACCTGACGGTCACCCGGAAGGAATCGAACTGATATGAGATCCAACAAGGCCACGGCGGGCACCATCGTCCTCGCTGCCATCTGCCTCGTGCTGAGCGGCTGCAGCCGACCAGGCGACAGCTCGTCGTCGGACAAGCCGCTGATCGGGGTTTCAGTCCGGTTCATCGCTGGGAACTCCTGGCTCTCCACCCTGGCGAAGGGTGCAGTCACCACGGCGAAGGCCGAGGGGTATCGGGTCGAGACCGCCGATGCCCAGGGAGACGCCAGCACCCAGATCCAGCAGATGAAGACCTTCATCAACAAGGGTGCCAAGGCGATCATCATCGAGCCGGTCGGCGACCGCAACGTCGCCGCGGGGATCGAGGCCGCCAAGAAGGCCGGCGTTCCGGTCGTGGTCGTCAATGACCGGGTGACGCCTGAGCTGGCCAAGGAGGTCGCGTGCAACGTCTACGACAACGGCTACGAGACGGCGAAGCAGGTGGGTGCGCGCGCCGCGGCCGTGGCCGCAGCGAAGCTCGGCAAGTCGAAGCCGATCAAGCTCTACATCCAGGCGCTCTTCCCCCAGGAGCTCGTCACCGAGCAGCGTGAGACCGGGTTCATGAAGGGGTGGAACGACTACTTCGCCGCCCACCCGGGGTACAAGACGGTGCGCGTCCCCAACAACTACGGTGAGGCGCTGCCCGACAAGACGCTCGACGCGATGCGCAACGTCGTCAGCGCCAACCCCGACATCAACGTCATCTTCAACCAGACCGACGTCGTCATGGGATCTGTCACCGAGGCCCTGCGCGCGGCCAACCTGATGTCGAGCACCGGGAGCTCGAAGGTCATCATCGCCGGCTTCGACGGCGGGATGGACGTCATCAAGGGCATGGCGACCCAGAAGGACAACCCGATCGTGGCCTCCGGGCTCAACCAGCCCGCCAAGCAGTCCGGTTACGCCGTGCAGGAGGCCATCGCGGCGATCAAGGGCAAGTCGACCGGCGAGTGCAAGGGGTCACCTGCGACCCGGGTCCTGCCGCCGCAGATCGTGACACCCGAGAACGCCTCCAAGTTCGTCAACGACAAGCTCCAGTTCGCCGGATCGCTCTGAGCCTCGTTGATGACCTCGTCAGTGGCCAGGGAGCCGGGGCCGGTGCAGTTCGCCGTTCGGGGCCTCGGAAAGAGCTACCCCGGCACCCGTGCCCTCGCCGACCTCGACCTCGACCTCGTGGCCGGTGAGGTGCACGGGATCGCGGGCCAGAACGGCGCGGGCAAGTCGACTCTCGTGCGGATCATGTCCGGTGTCGAGAAGCCGGACACGGGCTCCATCGTCATCGACGGTGCACGGGTTCGCTTCGACTCTCCCCAGGACGCTCAGCGCGCGCAGATCTACACGGTGCACCAGGAGCTGAGCCTGATGGCACCGTTGAGCGTGGCCGAGAACATCTTCATGGGTGATTTGAAGCTGCGCCCTGGGCGGTGGGTCGACTGGGCGGCTGTGCGCCGGGAGGCGAGCGAGGGTCTCCGCGAGCTCGGAATCGACATCGATGTCCGACGACCGGTGTCCTCGCTGCCGATCGGTCACCGCCAGCTGGTCGAGATCGCCAAGGCAGTACGTCGGGACGCGCGAGTGCTGCTGCTCGACGAACCGACCGCCACGTTGCCGGCGCACGAGGCACATCGGCTGTTCACGCTCGTCGAGACGCTGAAGGAGCGTGGGATCGCGATCGTCTACATCTCGCACCACTTCGACGAGATGTATGAGATCTGTGACCGGATCTCGGTCTTTCGCGACGGTCGCAAGGTCGCGGAGCACCCGGCCGAGGTCGGCGAGCACAACTCCATCCTGCGCGCGATGCTGGGCAAGAAGGGTGAGTCGACACTGCGGCTGAACAGCACTGCGGGCGTGTCCCGCATCGGCGAGGGCGCGGCGTCGGACGAGGTGGTGCTGCAGGTGAAGGACCTCCGCAGTGACGTGCTCCGGGACGTGAGCCTGAGCTTGCGGCGCGGTGAGGTGCTGGGCGTCTCCGGTCTGCTCGGCAACGGTCAGAGTGAGCTGTCCGCTGCCCTCTTCGGCGCGACCGAGGCACGGAGCTCCGAGTTCGTGGTCAACGGCAGGAGCCGGCACCCTCGTCACCCGGCCGAGGCCATCGCACTGGGAATCGGTCTGCTCCCGGAGGAACGCAAGTCCCAGGGCTTGGTGCTCTCGATGTCGGTGACGAGCAACGTGACGATGGCCGCGCTCGGGTCGTTCACGCGGTCCGGGTTGCTGCAACGGGGGGCGGAACGTCGTGCAGCGGCACGGATGCGGACGTCCCTGGCCATCAAGGCGTCCTCGACCCAGCAACCGGTGGCCACCCTCAGTGGGGGAAACCAGCAGAAGGTGGCCCTCGCCAAGTGGCTCGTGAGCGGGGTCCAGATCCTGATCTTCGCCGAGCCGACCAGGGGGGTCGACGTCGGAGCGAAGGCGGAGATCTACGGGCTCATCGGTGAGTTCGTCCGGGCCGGGGGGAGCGTCATCGTGCTCACCTCGGAGATCAGCGAGGCCCTGATGTGCGACCGGGTGCTCGTGATGCGTCGCGGCGCCCTGGTGGGAGAGGTCGATCGCGACGCCATCGAGGACCGCGGCGAGGACGCCGTGATGGACCTCTTCTCGTGAGCCCGGTCCACTCGACAGCGCAACAGGAAGGAAATGTCGTGTCAGCACCAACCAGCACCGCCGTGACGCAGTCTGAGCACTCCGGAGGCGACCGCCGCCCGCCCGGTCGTGTGCGCACGCTCTGGGACGCACTGGGCACCAAGGCCTACCTGTTCTCCGTCGGCGCGCTGGTGGTGCTGGCCGGCTGGGGGTTGTCGCCCTACTTCTTGACCAGTCGGAACCTGGTTGCCGTCCTCATCACGGCGTCGGTCGTCTCGATCCTGGCGGTAGGTCAGTTCATGGTCATCGTGACCGGAGGCATCGACCTCTCGGTGGGGTCGGTGGCAGCACTGTCCTCGGTGGTCAGTGCGCTGGCCCTGCAGAACGGGGTGCCCATGGTGCTCGCGGTCGTGATCGGGTTGGTCGTCGGGGGTGTGGTCGGTCTGTTCAACGGCATCCTCATCGTGTACGGCGGGATCACCCCGTTCATCGTCACGCTCGCCATGCTCAGCGTCGCGCGGGGACTCGCCTACCTCATCCAGACCGGCCGCTTCGTCCCCATCGAGAACGACTCGTTCATGTCGGTCTTCAACGGAGACGTGGCCGGGGTCCCCTCGCCGGTGCTGATCGCCCTGGTGGTCACCGTGGTGGCGGCCGGCGCGCTCGCCCTCATGCCGTTCGGGCGCCGGTTGTATGCCATCGGCTCCAACCCCGAGGCGGCGCGCCTCTCCGGGCTCCCCGTACGCCGTGACGTGCTCCGGGCCTACTTCTTGTCCTCGACGCTGGCTGGTCTCGGCGGCATGATGATCGCCGCCCAGCTCACCGAGGGCAGCGCGATCATCGGCAACGAGTACGAGCTGAACTCCATCGCCGCTGTCGTGGTCGGTGGTGCCTCCCTCTTCGGCGGCTCCGGTGACCCGATCAGTGCCGTGGTGGGCGGCCTCATCATCGCGATGATCCTGAACATCATGGACCTGCTCGGCGTACAGGCGCAGACACAGCTCATCGTCAAGGGCGCCGTGATCGTCCTCGCGGTCCTGTTCACCACGGGCCGCGGACGTGAGGGGATCCGACGCCTGTGGACCCTCGTCCGGGGGCGTCGTACCGCACACAGTCAAGGGGAGCCGGCCGGAGAGTCGGCCTGATCCCACCCACCTGATCGCAACTCGCTCCACCCGGGCACGGCCCGGAACAACCCAGGAGCAAAGCGCTCCACCGCACCACAACGGTGCCCGACAGAACCGGAGGTTCACCCATGACCGACCCTTACGCCATCGTCGCCCTCTCCCCGCGAACGGTGACCGTCAAGAAGCGCGAGGACGCGCTGGAGAACACCAAGCGCATCTGCGACTTCATGGATCCCGCCGTCATGGTCGCATCGACCGACGGCGCCCCCGTCAAGCTGGTCGTCCTTCCGGAGATGGCCATCCAGGGCATGCCGATGGACTTCCGCGCCGGGAACCGTGAGGCGCACGAGCAGTTCGCCATGGACATCCCCGGCCCTGAGACCGAGCTGCTGGGCGAGAAGGCCAAGCAGCTGAACAGCTACATCGCCGCAGAGCTCCTGATGGTGCGTGACGACGACTTCCCCGGCCACCTGTTCAACGTGGCGTTCCTGATCTCTCCGCAGGGTGAGGTGGTCTACAAGCGCGCCAAGGCGACCAGCGACGCCTATGAAGGCGGAGCCCTCGGAACCACGAACCCGCACGACATCTATGACGAGTGGGTGGAGAAGAAGGGCAACGGCAACGCGCTCGACGCGATCTTCCCGGTCGCCAAGACCGACATCGGGAACATCGGCTACATCATCTGCCACGAAGGCGCCTACCCCGAGATCTCCCGCGGCCTGGCGATGAACGGCGCTGAGATCATCATCCGGGCCACCCTGATCGACCCCCAGACCAGCAGCGGGATGTGGGAGCTGCAGAACCGAGCGCACGCCGTGTTCAACCAAGTCGTCGTGGTGTCACCCAACCTCGGTCCGCAGGTCGATGCCAGCGGCCACATGTACGACCTCTTCGGCGGGCGCTCCATGATCGTCGACCACAAGGGCCACATCCTGTCCAGGCAGGAGGGCGTGTCACCCGGCGACTCGTTCGTCAGTGCGGTCGTCGACATCGAGGCCATCCGGCGTTCGCGGATCGCCAACGGGGTGACGAACTGGTTCAAGGACCTGAGGACCGACCAGTACGCGGCGATCTACAAGGAGGAGATCTATGCCAAGAACCAGTACGCCCAGGAGCTGCCGCAGGAGGGATGGCTGGCCCGAGAGGAAGCGCGGCGCGCTGGCAACATCGAAGCGCTGGTCCGGCGAGGAGTGCTGACGCCGCCCTCGAGCTGACGCGCACAGGCCTCAACCGATGACCAGTGAACAAGGAGAGACGTGAGAGCAGCTGTACTCCACCAACCCGCGCCGATCGCCGCGCGGCCACTGGTGCTGGAGGAGGTCCCCGACCCGGTGGCGGTCTCGGCCGAGGTGCTCATCCGGGTCCGCGCCTGCGGTGTCTGCCGATCCAACCTGCACATGGTGCAGGGGGAGTGGATGCCTGCCTCGCCCGCCCTGCTGCCGATCATCCCTGGGCACGAGGTCGTAGGTGAGGTGGTCGAGCTCGGCGCCGGCGTGAGCAACCTGCAGGTCGGTGACCGCGTCGGTGTGCAACCGCTGTGGTCCACCTGCGGGAGCTGCGAGCACTGCCTGACTGGAGTCGAACAGCGTTGTCGGCATCGGCAGATCACCGGGGAGACACGCGATGGCGGGTTTGCCGAGCTGATGGTGGCAGACGCGCGCTTCGCGTTCCCGATCCCGGACAGCCTCAGCGACACCGAAGCGGCACCGTTGCTCTGCCCCGGCGTCACCGCTCTCGGCGCCGTCCGCAAGGCTGCTGTGTCACCAGGTCAGCGGGTGGGCGTCATCGGGATCGGGGGAGTGGGTCACGTGGTCATCCAGCTGGCAGCACTCGCCGGCGCCGAGGTCACTGCCATCACCGCCACGCCCGCTCACCGTGCCCTGGCCGAGGAGGTCGGTGCCCGTCGGGTGGTCGCGCCCAGCGGGCAGGGACCGGCACTGCCCGACGGAGTCCTGGACTCCACCATCGTGTTCGCTCCGTCGGCTGCAGCCGTCGCCGAGGCGGTTCGCGTCACCAAGCCGGGTGGACGCATCGTCCTCGGTGTCCCCGCGCCACTGGGCCCGCTCGACGTCGGGGACGAGAAGCTGGTCCTCACGACGGTGCTCGGCAGCAGGTGGGACGTCGTCCAGGTGCTCGACCTCGCGGCCCGCGCGATGATTCGGATCGTGCACACCGACCACGCGCTCGACGAGGTCAACGAGGTCCTTGCCCGACTCGACACCGGTCAGGTCGAGGCCAGGGCGGTGCTGGTTCCGTGAGCCGGGTGCCCTTGCGGTTCGCGGTCGTGGGACGCGGCTGGCGAGCGGAGCACTACCTCCGGATCGCCAGTCGCGTTCCCAGCAGGTTCACCTGCACGGGTGTGGTCACCCGCGACGAGCAGGCGGGCAGGGAGCTCGAGGACCGCTGGAACCTCGACACCTACCGCGACATCGACGCGATGCTGGCGCGCACAGCTCCTGATGTGGTCGTCACCAGCGTCGCTCCGTCAGCGAACCCGGCGGTTGTGTCCCACCTCGTGGGGAAAGGTGCTCGCGTTCTGTCCGAGACCCCACCAGCCGGCACCTCACAGGAGCTGCGTGAGCTCTGGACACTCGTGGGGCGGCAGGACCGCGTGCAGGTGGCAGAGCAGCATCCCTTCCTCCCGCGTATCGCCGCGGTGCGCGAGATCCTTCGGTCCGGACGGATAGGGGTCGCGACCTCTGCGGCCGTGTCGTGGACGCACGACTACCACGGGGTGGCGATTCTTCGCAGCGTGCTCGGTGCGAACGGGCCCACCGCCCGCGTCCATGCCGTCAGCCATGACGGCCCGATGATGTCCGGACCCGAACGAACGGGGTGGACCAGGTCGGTGGAGACAGCCACCCGGCACCTGAGCGCCATCATCGACTTCGGCGAGGTGACTGGCACCTACGACTTCAGCGACGGACAGTGGTTCAACCCGCTGCGTCCACGTTCCTTGGTCGTCCGTGCGAGCCGAGGTGCTGTCACGGACGGTGATGTCGTCCGCAACCTGGGCGGCATGGACGTCGGATGCTCGACGATCGAACGACGCAACCTCGGTGAGGACGGAAACCTTGAGGGATTCGACCTCGAGTCGATCGCCCACGAGGGAACGATCATCTACCGCAACCCCTTCCGCGGAGCACGGCTCTCGGATGAGGAGATCGCCATCGCTTCGTGCTTGGAGGCCACGGGACGCTGGGCCGCCGAGGAAGGCCCCGCGCCGTACCCCCTGGCCGACGCCTGCCAGGACCAGGCGATAGCACTCGCCATGCACCGTGCCGTCGAGGAGGGCACGCCTGTGCTGGTCGCGCCGCAACCATGGAGCTCCTCTGTCGCCGGACCTGCTCAGGTGCTGCGGCTCTGACGAGCCGACGCGCGCCGCTGTTACCCGCGCAGGCGGGACGCGACTCGTTTCGCGGTGCGGTAGGCCACCACGCCGAGCAGGAGCCAGGGCCCGGCGACGATGATCGGGTCGAGGGGGTGGTGCACGACATCGGTACGCCGTTCTCCCAGGCGCGAGCGGAGACCGTGAGCCTTGAACTCACTGAGGACTCCGGTCTCGGCGAGCAGGTTGTCGGGGTGGGGGCTGGCCAGCGAGGTCAGGGTGCTGCCCACGGTGTCGACCCGGTCCGCGGCCATGAGCAGCAGCCAGTGCGCGGCGCGCCCCTCGCTGTAGCGGGCGTAGGCCAGCTTGCGGATCGCCCCGGACAGGCCTCTGGGGGGTTGTGCGGTGCCGAAGACCGGAGTGAGGAACTGGTGCTCGATCGAGCGTTCGCGGGGCCAGTGCTCGGGCTGGCGCTCCGGGAACTCCCAGTGTGCGCCCGTGGCGTCGGGGTCCAGCTGCAGCTTTGGTACTGAGGGCCGGTCCTGTGGGTCGAGGTCGACTCCCCAACCGGGGACGCGGGCTCGAAGCTGCTCGCTGGACTCGCGAAGCGGTGGCTTGGCAGCGGTATAGCCGTAGTGATCTGTCATGACGTCTCCTTCGTCCGGTCAGCTCGTCGCCGAGACGGTGATCAGCGGCTTGATCATGCCGTCGAGCTTGGCGGAGAACATGTGGTAGCCCTCGGCGATGTGTTCCAAGGGGATGCGGTGCGTGACGATGTCGCTGGGCTTGAGGTGGCCGTTGTGCACGTGCTCGAAGAGCCGTGGCCACTGCCGCTTGACCGGGCACTGGTTCATCCGCAGCGTGAGGCCCTTGTTCATGGCGTCGCCGAATTTCACGGCGCTGAACAGTGGCCCGTAGGCACCCATCACCGAGACGGTGCCGCCTTTGCGGACGGAGTCGATGGCCCAGTTCAGTGCGACCGGCGATCCGCCCTGCAGCTTCAGCTTCGCCGAGGTCACGTGCTGGATGAGATTGCCGTCTGCCTCTGCCCCGACGGCATCGATGGCGACGTCGGCCCCGAGGAAGTCGGTGATCTTCTTCATCTTCACGACGATGTCGTCGTGCTCGGTGAAGTTGTAGGTCTCCGCCTGGGCGAAGGTGCGCGCCTTCTCCAGCCGGTGCTCGAGATGGTCGATCACGATGACCCGGCCCGCGCCCATCAGCCACGCTGACTTCGCGGCGAACAGGCCGACCGGTCCGGATCCGAAGACGATGACGACGTCACCCTCGACGATGTCACCCAGCTGGGCGCCGAAGTATCCCGTGGCCAACGCATCGGTGAGGAGTACGGCGTCCTCGTCCTCCATCCAGTCGGGGATCTTGCTGGGTCCGACATCGGCGAACGGCACGCGGACGAACTCGGCCTGGCCCCCGTCGTACCCGCCGGTGGTGTGGGAGTAGCCGTAGATGCCTCCTACCGCGGTCGCGTTGGGGTTCACGTTGTGACAGTTGCTGTAGAGACCCCGGGCGCAGAAGAAGCAGGTTCCGCAGAAGACGTTGAACGGCACCATCACCCGGTCACCGACCTGCAGGTTCTCCACGGACGGACCCACCTCGTCGACCACGCCGATGAACTCGTGCCCGAACGTGTGACCGACCCGGGTGTCAGGCATCATCCCGTGGTAGAGGTGCAGGTCCGAACCGCAGATCGCCGCGAGGGCGACTCGGACGATCGCGTCGTTCGGGTGCTCGATCCTCGGTCGGTCCTTCTCCTCGACGCGGACTCGGTAGGGACCGCGGTAGGTCATGGCTTTCATCGCGACCCCCGTGGGGCACGCCCGCGCGGAACCGCGCACTCAACTCGGACCCGGATGCGGAGGTGGTACTGCTCTGCCTCATCACCGGTGCTCGCTCGAAACCAGCGTTGACGGATCATGGGTCTTCATCTCGCTCTCTGACGATGCGCAAATCGCTGTGCAACCTCGGTACCCCGTCATCCATGTGAAATGCACGAGCCGGATGGAAGGGGATCGGCGAGTCGTGCTTCAGCCGGCGACGCCAGCCTCCCCCTCGGCCCGTACGGCGGCGAGAAGAGCGAGGTAGTCCTCGGCGCACGGGCCGCAGGTCGCCAGGTGGATCGTGATGCCGGGCATGGAGCTCTCGGGGTCGCGGCCTGCTGCGGCGATCTCCGCGTAGGCGTGGATCAGCTCGAAGGTCTCGCCGCAGCCGGCGTCGCGCGGATCGGTGGCGAGAAGTGACTGGAGGGCGTCGAAGGCGCTCATGTCTCTGCTCCCTTTCCGGGCGCGGTCCTCGCCGTTGTCTTGTCGGTGATGTACCCATGAGTGACCAGGTGCGCACGCAACTTACGTCGGGCGTCGAACAGGCTCTTGTAGATCGCGTTGCGGTTCGACTCCAGCTCCGCCGCCAGGACGTCGAGCGGAGTCGCGTCGAGCACGATGGCCACGAAGACGCGGCGTTGATGAGGGGTCAGCTCCTCCTCGACGGCCCGGCGTACGGCGAGGACGAGCTCCCGCGACCCGACGACGTCCTCGGGATCGGTCCCGAGGCGACCTGGTAGGCGTTCCCACCCAGCGTCGTCGAGCGTCACGTCGTGGCGACGCCAGGCGTGCCGCGAGAACTTGGTGGAGACCTCGTAGATGACGAACTTGTAGGCCCAGGTGGTGAACTTGCTGTCCCCACGGAAATCCTCGACCTTGCGGACGATGGACAGGCAGGCGTCCGTGGCGGCCTGGTGTGCGAGGTCCTCGAGCTCCGGGCCGATGATGCCGTTGACACCGGCCCGGCGGGCTGCTTCGACGTGCGCCACCCGCAGCAACAGCGCGTGCAGCCGGGCGATCGAGTCTTCCCGCTCGACGACGGTCCCTCTCAAGCCGTTGACCCATGCGGCCGAGACCGCGTCGACCCGTGAGTCCTCTGGGTCTCCCCGGTGGTCGTCAGGGGCCTGGTCCACAAGCGCGAGTGTATCTACGGTCCCTCTCCCTGCCGGTGGTCCCGGACCACACGGAACCCGTAGAGGACCAGGGCGACGGCGGCGGTCAGGCCCAGCAGCAGCATGAGGTTTCCCCCGTAGTCGCGCAGCAGGATCGCCTTGGACCGCGGCTGGGTGCCCTCGCGTCCGATGAGCGGGATGGCGATGACGGTGATCAGCCCGCCCGCGAGAAGCGCGCCCTGCAGGTAGCGGCGAGGTGCGGGCGCCACCCGGGTCAGCAGCAGTCCGGTGCCGGCAGTGACCGGCGCGACCACGCCGTCGTGGAGCGCCACGGCAACGGCCAGCCAGATCGCGAGCGCGAAGAGGTCACCTCCCTCGAGCTGGGTGACCAGTCGGAAGACGCCGAACGCCAGCAGCGCCGCTCCTGGCACGGCGAGCGCGATCCGGTACTTGAGCACGTCAGCTCACCTCCACCCGGCGTAGCCACTTGGTGTTGAGGACTCCGGGCCGGTTGGGTGCGATCAGCCGCAACGGGTAGCCGTGGTCGAGATCGAGCCGCTGGCCGTTGAGGTGGGTGGCGAACAGGGCCGCTTCGACCTGGGGTCCCTGCAGCGTGCTGTGGTTGTAGGCACCCCCGGGTTGCAGGGAGGAGACGTCGACGCGGGAGGACGCGTCCCCACCGGCGCGGCGGACGAGGTCGATCAAGGGGATGCCGGCCCACTGTGCTCCGACGCTCCACCCCTCGACGCAGCTCAGTGGGAAGTCTCGCGACACCGACTCGATCGACTCCAGGTCGGCCAGGGTGAGGGTGAACGGTCTCGGGCCCACCACCTCGAGAGTCCAGTCAGCAGCCCGGGCCGACGTGAGCACCCGCGCCGACCTCGCGGTCTTGTTCACCGGCACACCCTGGGGTCCCTTCGAGGCCTGCCGTGTCGCGAGCAGGCCGAGCCCCGCCAGGGGGGTGACGGTCTGCCCGATCGTGGTGAGCACGATGGCTCCGACCCCGGTGCCCGCGGCGACGAGCAGGCCACGACGGTCCAGCGCCGGCATCTCCGGCGGCGGCACCGTTCCCGCGTTGCTGTGCGCCAGGGGGTTCTCGTCCCACGGGATCTCGGTCAGTACGTCGGCGTCGACCAGCTTGGCCTGGAGCCCGTACTTGATGTCGGGCAGCTTCATCGCGACGTGGAGCAGGATCGAACCGATGACGACGTAGCCCAGATAGCGGTGGGTCGACGGGAAGGACCACGGCCACGGGTACCAGTTCAGGGTGTTGAGGAACCCGGTCGTGAGCTGGACCAGCGCCGAGGAGACGAGCACGAGGACCGAGAGGCGCTCGAGGCCGTGCCTGAGGGACCGGACGGGCGGCCAGCGGAACAGGCTCGGGTAGACCGACCAGAGCTTGACGAGGAGCAGTGGGATGGTGGCCACACCGGTGGCCACGTGGAGGCCCTGCGTCACCCGGTAGGCCTGCGCCGGGTGCGCAGGCTCGGGCAACCACGTCCACGGGTGGTACTGGTAGTGGCTGAGCATCCCGGTCACGAAGCACACGGCGAAGCAGATCCCCACGGCGCGACCCAGCCGGGCAGTGACCGCGGTCGACCGCAGCGGGCTCTGGAAGTGGGGCCACCATCCCGGGCGACTCGTCCGCGTCTCCATGCAGGGTGTGTGTCGTCGGCTAGCGGGGTCTTACCGGCCAGTCTCACGTAAGGCCGGGATCCTTCCGGACACTGATGAGTCGGACGGCGTACGTCGTCCTGGCCGAACTCGTCCAAGGAGACGCCCGTGACCTCATCCTCGACCGCCCCGACGGAGACCAGCTACGCCGACCTGAGGGCGTTGTTCATCAACTGCACGCTGAAGAAGTCACCCGAGCCGAGCAACACCCAGGGGCTGGTCGATGCGAGCCGGCGCATCATGGAGGCGCACGGTGTGCAGGTCGACGTCGTCCGCGCGATCGACCACGACATCGCGACCGGGGTGTGGCCGGACATGACCGAGCACGGTTGGCCGACCGACGACTGGCCGGCCATCTTCGAGAAGGTCAAGGCGGCCGAGATCCTCGTGCTGGCCGGGCCGATCTGGCTGGGCGACAACAGCTCGATCATGAAGCAGGTGCACGAGCGGCTGTACGGCGGATCGCACCTGCTCAACGATCGGGGCCAGTACCTCTACTACGGCCGGGTCGGCGGCTGCCTGATCACCGGGAACGAGGACGGCATCAAGCACTGCGCGCACAACGTGCTCTACACGTTGCAGCACATCGGCTACACCATCCCGCCCCAGGCCGACGCGGGCTGGATCGGCGAGGCGGGGCCCGGCCCGTCGTACCTCGACCCGGGCTCAGGCGGCCCGGACAACGACTTCACCAACCGCAACACGGCGTTCATGACGTGGAACCTGATGCACCTGGCCCGGCTGCTCAAGGACGCCGGGGGAGTCCCGGCGTACGGGAACCAGAGGTCGGAGTGGGACGCGGGCTGCCGTTTCGACTACCAGAACCCCGAGTACCGCTGACCGATCGCCGGTGCTTGGCCGGGTCACCTGTCCACGGCCGGCTCGACGCGGCGGGAGTAGTTTCCAGGACGTGAGTCAGGGATGAGGCGGTACGTCGCGCTCGGCAGCTCGTTCGCGTCCGGTCCGGGGTTGGGGGCCGGGGCGGGCTACCCCCACCTCGTGGCCGACCGCCTTGGGCTCGACCTGCAGGACGTCTCGCGGTCGGGGGCCACCACCGCGCACGTGCTGCGTGCTGCCCAGGGGCGCCGGCCTCCGCAGATCGGGGCGCTCGACGGTTCCGAGGAGCTGGTGACCGTGACGATCGCCGGCAACGACGTGGGGATGTCGATGCGCACGATGCTCGCCGGCCTGCCCGCCTGGGCACGCGGCCTCCCGGTCATCAGGTCCCGGGTGGCCGCCGCCTTCGTCCCAGCGGCGTACGAGCCAGCCCTGGCAGGCGTCGGCGCCTCGCTCCGCGAGGTGACCCGAGCGATCCGGGAACGCTCGCCGGAGGCTCGAGTCGTGGTGGTCGACTACTTGACGGTGCTGCCCCCGGCCGGGGTCCCTGCACCCCCGTTGTCCTCCGAGCACGCCGACGCGTTCGTCGGATCGCCGCCCGGCTCCGTGCGGAGACGGCGCTGGCGGCCGAGGCCGAGGAGTGCCTCCTCGTCTCCGCGGCTGCGGCCAGCGCCGACCACCACGCCTGGTCAGAGGAGCCGTGGACGACGGGGGCCGCCTGGCCGCTGCCGGGGCACCCGCTGGCCTTCCACCCCAACGCGACCGGGATGCGGGCCGTGGCCGACCTGGTGGTCGCGTCCCTGGGGTGAGGGTCACGCTCGACGAGGTCTCGTGGGTCGCAGCGGTCAGTGCTGCAGCCACCCGAGGGCCGCGACGACCAGGGCCTGGGTCCCGGTGTCCAGGGTCGGTTGCACGACGGGTGCGAAGTAGGGCGAGTGGTTGACGGGGACGTCCTGGGAGACCCGGCCGGCTCGTCGTGCGGCCTCGAAGGTGTCGGGGTCGACGCCGCCGATGCCCCAGTAGCTGTAGGGGACCCCGAGGGCCGTAGGGAGGTCGCCGAAGTCCTCGCTGGCGGACTGGAGGTCGAGATCCGCAGCCCGGTCGCCGAAGAAGTCGTCGAAGCAGGCCCGGACGCGTTCGGTGATCGCGGGGTCGTTGTGGGTGGCCGGGAACCGGTCGAACAGCTCGAACTCAGGTTCTCGAGGGGAGTCGGAGGCCTGGCACTCGGCGGTGACGATGCGGCGTACGGCGTCGAGGATCGTCTGCCGTGTCTCCTCGCTGTAGCTGCGGATGTTGAGCTCCAGGACGGCGTGGTCGTCGATGACGTTGCTCTTGGTCCCCGCCCTGATGCTGCCCACGGTGAGCACCGCCGGGTCGGTCGGCGCGATCTCCCGGGAGACGATGCCCTGCAGCCGCACCACGACCATGGCCGCCAGCACCACCGGGTCGACCGCCGCCTGCGGCATGGAGCCGTGGGAGCCCCGCCCGTGGAGGGTGATCCGCATGCTGTCGGCCGCGGACAGCACCGGCCCGGGCCGCGTCCTGACCTGGCCCGCCGGGAAGGGCAGCACGTGCTGGGCCAGGGCCACGTCGACGGGCCCGACGATCTTCGCCAGGCCGTCCTCGACCATTCCCCGTGCCCCGTCGCCCAGCTCCTCGGCCGGTTGGAACAAGGTCACCAGGGTGCCGCTCCACTGCCCGGTCACGGCCGCGAGGAGCTCTGCTGCTCCGAGGAGGCAGGTGACGTGGACGTCGTGGCCGCAGGCATGCATGACGGAGACCTGGTGGCCGTCCTGGTCGGCGCTGGTCTCGGTGCTGGCGTAGGAGAGCCCGGTCTGCTCCCGCACCGGCAAGGCGTCCATGTCGGCGCGCAGCAGAACCGTCGGTCCGTCGCCGTTGTGCAGCAGGGCCACGACGCCGGTGCCCCCGACGCCTTCGTGGACGTCGTAGCCGAAGCTGCGCAGCCGCTCCGCGACTCCGCGAGCGGTCCGCTGCTCCTGGTGGGCGAGCTCGGGGTGCTGGTGGAGCTGACGGTAGAACTCCTCCTGCCAGGTGCGGGTCTCGCCCAACCCGGCCAGGACGGTTGCTGGACTCTCACTCACGGGTCTCCTCCTCGGAGCTGTGCGGGGAGTGCGTGTCCCTGCGCCGCCGGCGACGAGCCGGCAACGCCCTGACCCGCGACCAGGCATCGGCATCAGGGAGCACCCACCCGCGCCAACGGGCCACGAGGCAGAGGGCGGCGCCGAGGACCAGAGCTGCCAGGGATCCTGCCGTGGGGTGGCCGTGCGTCGAGAGCAGGACCAGGGCACCGCTGGCCGCGGCCGCGCACGTGGCGTAGAGGGTGTTGCCGCCCAGGATGCCCGGTACTCGACGCAGGACGACGTCGCGCACCGCCCCTCCACCCACGGCAGTGATCGTGCCCAGCAGCACCGCGGGCACCCAGCCGAGTCCGACGTCGAGGGTCTTCTGCGCCCCGACCGAGGCCCAGCACCCGAGTGCCAGCGCGTCGACGACCGGCCACAGGCGGTCCCAGGCCCGGCCCTCGACTCGGATCAGGTACGCCAGGCCGGCGCCCGCCAGGGCGGTGAGCAGGTAGGCAGGGTCGGTCAGCGCGACCGGGGTGCCCTGCTGCAGCAAGGTGTCGCGGATCATGCCGCCACCGAGGCCGGACAGCACGGCCAGGACGACGAAGCCGACCGGGTCGAGCTTCTCCCGGCGGGCGATCACGCCGCCGAGGAGCGCGTTGCCCAGCACCCCGGTGAGGTCGAGGGCGCGGACGAGCTGCGTCACCGCCTGGTCGTCCACGCTCATCGACATCCCTGATGTATACCCGCGCTGCGCGCGGAATGCTGCTCTCCGTGCCGCGTGTACCGCGGGGGCAGCCCGCGCGCCGCTGTTCGCGGTGCAGCTCGAGTCGGTGGACGGATGCGAGCGCGAGCCGGACGGCGAGGTCACGCGTGGACGGGTTGACCACCGGTCACGGCGATGACTTCGCCGGTGATGTAGCTCGCCTCGCCCGAGGCGAGGAAGACGTAGGCCGGCGCCACTTCTGCCGGTTGGCCGGCGCGCCCCAACGGCGTCTGGGTGCCGAAGGACTCCACCATGTCCTCCGGCATCGTGGCTGGGATGAGCGGCGTCCAGATGGGTCCAGGGGCCACGGCGTTGACCCGGATGCCGTCCGGCGCGGTCATGGCGGCCAGCGCTCGGGTGAAGTTCACGATGCCGGCCTTGGTGGTTGCGTAGTCGAGCAGCTCCGGCGTGGGCGCTGATGCCTGCACCGAGGAGGTGTTGATGATGACGCCACCGCGGGGCAGGTGCGGCAGCGCCATCTTGCACAGCCAGAACATCGCGTACAGGTTCGTCTTCAGGACGCGGTCGAACTGCTCGGTCGTGATGTCGGCGATGCCGCCGGGCTGCACCATCTGGTAGGCCGCGTTGTTCACCAGGACGTCGATCCGACCGAACTCCTCGACCGCGCGGTCCACCAGTGCCCGGCACGCCCTCTCCGAGGTGAGGTCACCGGGAACCCTCACCGCCCTGCGGCCGGACTCCTCGACCAGCTCCGCGGTCCGGCGGCCGTCTTCGTCCTCCTCCTCCAGGTAGGCCAGGACCACGTCGGCGCCCTCGCGGGCGAACGCGAGGGCGACCGCCCGACCGATGCCGGAGTCTCCGCCGGTGACGACGGCCACCCGGTCCTGGAGCCTTCCGGTGCCGCGATAGCTCGACTCGCCGTGGTCGGGCTGCTCGCCCATCCGTGCGGTGACGGACTCCTGGTGGCCGGGCCCCGGCAGCTGCTCGCCCTCGGTGTCGGGCTGGCCGTGCTGGCTCTGCGGATCAGTGGACTCGTGCGCGAGAGTGTTCATGGTGGCTCCAGGTGGTGATGCGTCGACGTCAGCCTCTGCTCGACTGCTGCGGCCATTACCCGGACGTACGCCGGGCTAACGCCCCTGGCCGGCGAGTGCGCATGGGCGAGCGACCGTCGGGTACCCCAGGCCCGTGAGTGACTCGACGACCGAGGACGGGAGCACGGTGGCGATCGACCAGGTGCTCGCACGGGCGCGCGCAGGCCTGGACCGTGTCCAGGTCGAGGAGCTGGCAGCGGAGCTCGCGGCCGGCGCGCTGCTGGTCGACACCCGTCCCGTAGTGCAGCGCGACCGCGACGGCGAGCTGCCCGGCGCCGTGGTGGTGGACCGCAACGTGCTCGAGTGGCGTCTCGACCCGACGAGTCCGCACCGGATCCCCGAGGCCACCGATCGGGAGCGCCGGGTCATCATCGTGTGCAACGAGGGGTTCAGCTCGAGCCTCGCCGCGGCCACGCTGCGCGAGCTCGGCCTGGTGCGGGCCACCGACCTCGTGGGTGGCTACCAGGGGTGGCTGCGGGTTTCGCGCCCGTCCTGAGGGGTACCCCCGCTGCACCACTAGGAGGCCCCATGTCTGCTCGAGAACCGCAAGAGACCGCCCAGGTAGCCGTCGAGGCCGGGACCAAGAAGGTCCAGCGGACCTGGGACCGGGTGCTGGTGAGCTCGTTCCTGGCCGGTGCCTACATCGCCTTCGGAGGGCTGGTGGCCATCACCGTCTCCTCCGGCCTGGACCCCAAGACCTGGGGCACGTTGCCGACCCTGTTCACCGGGGCGGCGTTCACCCTCGGCCTGGTGCTCGTGGTGATCGCCGGCTCGGACCTGGCCACCGGCAACATGATGCTGGTGCCGCTCAGCGCCATGCGCGGCAGGATCGGGCTCGGTGACGTGGCTCGGAACCTCGTCCTCGTGCTGATCGGCAACCTCCTCGGCGCCCTGTTCGTCGCGTTCTTCCTGGCCGTCCAGACCGGTGTCATCGGCGGGGCCGGGGCCGACCCGGGGAGTGCGGCCGGCATGACCCACGAGCGGCTCGCGGCGATCGCCACGGGCAAGACGACGGGGGAGTCCGCGTGGCAGACCTTCCTGCGCGCGGTCGGCTGCAACTGGCTGGTGTGCCTGGCGGTGTGGATGTCGCTGGCCGCGACCTCGGTCTCGGGCAAGATCCTCGCCATCTTCTTCCCGATCATGGCCTTCGTGGCCATGGGCTTCGACCACGTCGTGGCCAACATGTTCTTCCTGCCAGCCGCGATCTTCGCCGGCGTTCCCGGACTGGGCTGGGGCGACGTCCTGCTGAACTGGTTGCTCGCCGGTGTGGGCAACCTGGTCGGTGCGGTGATCTTCGTCGCGACGTCCTACTGGTACCTCTTCCTCAAGGACCAGCCCGTTCCATCAACGCCGAGCGCAGCCGAGCACTAGACGACGAGCCGCCGGTCGTCCGGCAGCCGGCGGGTGAGCCGGGCGCGGTCCAGGTGCGCCAGCAGGGGCAGTACGACGCGTCGGCTGGTCGCCAACCGGGATCGTGCCTCGCTGGTCGTGAACGGCTGCGGGAGCTCGCTGAGCAGCCCGACCGCAGCCTCGTCCGCGCCGGGCAGCAGCACGATGCCCGGTGCGAGTCGCAGCAGCCGACCGGCCTTGGCCGCGGCCGCCACCCGGGTCGCGTCGAGGCCGAGCTCCCGCAGCCGGTCGGCCGTCGGCGCGGCGAACGGGTTCAGGGCCAGGTCCTCGGCGAGCCCGCGCAGTGCCTGCTCGACCTGCTCGGGCAGCGCTTCCCGGCCAGGTGCGAGCACCCGGCCGTCCACCAGCCGCAGGGGCTCGCGCAGCACGGCCTCGACGACCTCGGGTGCGGGCAGCCGGAGTCGTTCGGCCAGGACGGTGAGCGACAGCCCTGGGTCGAGCGGGCGCCCCTCGTCGTGCTCGGTGACGGCCTGCAGGATCTCGTCCCCGGCCCGCTCGGCGCGGGCGTTGCTGACCAGCCACGGCCCAGCCCTGACCACCCCCGCCGTCGGGGAGTCGGGTACGCCGATCCGGCGCAGCACGTCCAGCTCGACGACCTCGCGCCGATCGACCTCCGAGACCAGGTCTGGCTCCCCGGTCGCCGTCCGCAGGATCTCGGCGCGGTCCGCGGCGGCGCCCCGCCGACGCAGCGCCGGCGGCATCGGGTCGAGCACGTGCACGCCCCAGACCGCGCGGCTGCCGGGATCGCGCAGCAGGGCGCGGTCACCCACTCGCAGCGGCAGCGGGCGCGACAGGGTGAGCCGCACCAGGTCACCCGCCAGCGGCCGGCACCGCGTTTGCAGCGAGTGGGCGCCGACGTGCAGCATGGGCAGCGCCGGCAGCAACGAGGGGTCGCCGGTGACCCGGACGTCGACGACCTGCGTCCACTCGTAGGCGGTGGGTGTGGTCAGGGTGCCGGAGTCCTCCAGGCCGGCCAGGTCGCCGGTGAGGTTGAGCGCGACCCGGGCCACCCCCGAGACCGACGCCTGCGGCTGCTCCAACGACTCCACGCCGCGCACGCGCACCGTCCCTGTGCCGGTGCTCAGGGTGTCGCCGCGCGCGATGGTCCCGGCGGGCAGGGTCCCGGTGACGACGGTGCCGGCGCCGCTGATCGTGAACCGGCGGTCCACCCAGAGCCGTACGTCGGCGTATGGATCCGGTGTCGGCAGGCCTATCACCAGGTCGACCAGCCGGGCGCGGAGCTCGTCGAGACCGAGCCCCGTGCGGGCGCTGACGGCCACGACCGGAGAGCCACGCAGCGACGTCCGTCCCAGCTCTGCGGACGCTCGCGCTGCCGCTGGAGCGGGGTCGGCGAGGTCGGATCGGGTGACGGCCACGACGCCGTGCTGCACGCCCAGGGCATCGAGCGCGGCGAGGTGCTCGGCGGCCTGGGGCATCCAGGGGTCATCCGCAGCGACGATGAACAGCACGGCCGGCACCGGTCCGATCCCGGCCAGCATGGTGGCGATGAAGCGCTCGTGGCCCGGCACGTCGACGAAGGCCACGTCCCCGACCTCGGGCAGTGCGGTCCAGGCGTAGCCGAGCTGGATCGAGAGGCCGCGGCGGTGCTCCTCCTCGAGGCGGTCGGGGTCGCTGCCGGTGAGCGCCTGGACCAGCGTCGACTTGCCGTGGTCCACGTGCCCCGCGGTGGCGAGCACGTGCATCAGCGCTCCTGCACGGCCGGTCGGGCGGCAGCTCGGCGTACGGCGTCGGACAAGGATTCGTCGTCCTCCGGCGCGACGGCGATCAGGTCCAGCAGCAGCCTGCCTCGTTCGACCCGACCGACGACCGGCAGCGCGGCGTCGAGCCGCAGCGCCACAGCCAGGTGCTCGGGAAGCGACACCGCTGCGCTCTCGATGGCCACACCGGGCGCACCACCGCCGCCGACCGCTGCCGTGGACGCGACGGCCGCGACCTCGACCTCCGGCCCCAGGGCGGCCGCGATCCTCTCCGCGCGCCGCAGCAGGTCGGCCGGGGAGGAGTCCAGGGCCGCGGCCACCGGTGCGGTCGGTCCGGTCAGGGTTGCCTCGAGCGCGGCCAGGGTCAGCTTGTCGACCCGCAGGGCTCGGGCGAACGGGTGCCGGCGCAGCGCCTCGACCAGGTCAGCCCGGCCGAGCATCAGCCCGCACTGGGGACCGCCGAGGAGCTTGTCGCCGGACGCCGTGACGAGGTCCGCACCGGCCCGCAGGGCGGCGGCGGCGCTCGGCTCGTCCGGCAGCCGTGGGTGGTTCGCCAGCAGGCCCGAGCCGATGTCGGCCACGACCGTCGTCGGCAGCGAGGCCAGCTCCTCGATGCCGACCGAGGAGGTGAAGCCGGAGACCTGGAAGTTCGACGGGTGGACCTTGAGCACGAACGCCGTCCGGTCGCCGATCACGTCGGCGTAGTCGGAGAGCCGCACCCGGTTCGTCGTACCGACCTCGCGGAGCCGGGCGCCGATCGACTCCAGCAGCTCAGGGATCCGGAAGCCGTCGCCGATCTCCACGAGCTCACCCCGGGCGACCACGATCTCGCGTCCCTGGGCGAGCGCGCAGGTCACCAGGGCGAGGGCGGCGGCCCCGTTGTTCACCACGTGCACGGCACCGGCGTCCGGGACGGCCGCGGCCAGGGCCGACAGCGCGGAGCGTCCACGCCGGTCACGGCGCCCCGTGGCCAGGTCGAGCTCCACGTCGGTGGCCCCCGCGGCGACGCGGAGGGCTTCGAGAGCGGCCGCGGACAGCGGCGCCCGCCCCAGGTTGGTGTGGACGACGACCCCGGTCGCGTTGAGCACCCGGCGCATCGTCGTGGCCACCGGGGGCAGCGAAGCCGCCGCCGCGTCGGCGACCTCGGCGGGCGCGATCTCGCCGGCGCGGCAGCGCTCCAGCGCGGAGGTGACCGCCTGCTTGACCAGGCCCGGTCCGAGCCGGGCGACGGCCTCGTGCAGCCGCGGGTCGGCCAGCACGGCGTCGGTGCGGGGCGTGGCCCGTCGTGGGTCCGGCACGTCGTACCTCCCGAGGACGGGGGCCCGGGTCGGGGGACCGGGCCGCAGGCGGAGCTGGCGGAGGCGGACGGGAATCGAACCCGCCTGACCGAGATGCTCGGCCACTACGGTTTTGAGGACCGCGCCCGTCACCAGACGAGGAACGCCTCCGCGGCCACTCTAGGGCCAGGGGCTCACCCCTGGCCGTGCCATCCGGACCTTCGGTTCGGGCCTAGCCTTGCGGCCATGATGAGTCAGCTCCCGGAATTCCGTCTCACGCAGTACGCCGCCGGTGGTGGCTGCGCCTGCAAGGTGCCGCCCGGCGAGCTCGAACGGGTGCTGGCGAACCTGCCCGGGGGTCGCGCGGGAGGCACCGGCATCGGCGAGCTCATCGTGGGTCTCGAGCACGGCGACGACGGTGCCGCCGTACGCATCGACGACGGGCCCGAGGGGAGGGCGGTGATCGCGACCGCCGACTTCTTCACCCCGGTCGTCGACGACGCCTACGACTGGGGACGGATCGCCGCGGCCAACGCGCTGTCGGACGTCTACGCCATGGGGGGCGAGCCGTTGCTGGCCGT
>JAOPYC010000191.1 GCA_025964795.1 Marmoricola sp. | reverse complement strand
GCGGCCAGCGTGGTCTTGCCGGCGCCCTGGAGGCCGGCGAGCATGATCACGGTCGGCGGGTTCTTCGCGAACCGCAGCCGGCGGGTCTCCCCGCCGAGGATCCCGACGAGCTCCTCGTTGACGATCTTGATGACCTGCTGGGCGGGGTTCAGCGCCTGGCTGACCTCCGCGCCGCGGGCGCGCTCCTTGACCGCGGCCACGAAGTCCTTGACCACGGGCAGGGCGACGTCGGCCTCGAGCAGGGCGAGCCGGATCTCGCGCCCGGTGGCGTCGATGTCGGCCTCGGAGAGCTTCCCCTTGCCGCGGAGGTTCTTGAAGGTGTCGGAGAGACGATCAGAGAGCGTGGCGAACACGTGTGGAGTTCCTCGGGTGCCGATGGTCAGAGCCAGAGGGCAAGGTTAGCCGCACCCCGTGCCCGGCTCCTCATTCCGGAGCGAAGGTGTCCACCAGCGCCTGGCGTACGGCGTGCGCCGCGGAGGCCGCCCGCTCCTCCGACAGGGCCCCCGCCGAGGCCTCCTGCACGTAGAAGACGTCGACCGCCTGCGGGCCCAGCGTCGACACGTGCGCCGAGCGCACCGAGACGTCCATCTTGGCCAGGGCCGCGCAGACGGTGTGGATCAGACCGGGCCGGTCGGCCGAGCGGACCTCGATGACCGTGGCGCGCGGCGAGGCGTCCGGGCGTACGGCGACCGTCGGCTCCAGGGTGACCGGCTTGACCCGGCGCAGCTTCTCCGCCGCGTCGATGCGGCCGTCGACGATGGCCTCCATCCGCTGGCGCAGCAAGATGTCGTCCAGGCCGGTCTCCGCGACGTCCCAGACCGAGACCCCGAACCCGTCCTGGGTCCAGGCCCGGGCCGCCCGCACCGAGACCTTCTGCAGCGCGAGCGTGGCCGCGGCGTCGGCCAGCAGCCCCACCCGGTCACGGGCCACCACCGTGATCTGGGAGCCGTCGGGCAGGTCGACCGCCACCACGGAGACGGCCTCCGGGTCGGCGCGGATCCGCTCGGGGAGCTCGATCTCGGTGGCGACGTCGGCGGGCACCGGCTCGTCGGCCAGGGCGGCCGCGGACCGCCGGACGAGGCTCTTGACCAGCGAGGCCCGCCACCGGGTCCAGGCCTTCTCGGAGGTCGCTCTCGCGTCGGCCTCGGTGAGCGCGGCGAGCAGCTCGAGCTCCTCGCGGTCGGCCACCTTGGCGGTGACCAGCTCGATCGTGGCCGGGTCGTCCGGATCGCGGGTCGTCGCCGTCTCCGGCAGCAGCAGGTGCCAGCGGACCAGCTGGCCGATCAGCTCCACCTCGCGCGGGTCGAAGCCGATCCGCTCCGCGATCTCGCGGGCGATCGGCGCTCCCGCGACGCAGTGCTCCGTGAGCTGGCCCTTGCCGATGTCGTGGAGCAGGGCGGAGACCATCAGCACGTCCGGCCGGGCCACCCGACGGATCATCGCCGAGGCCTCGATGCAGCTCTCGACGAGGTGCCGGTCGACGGTGAACCGGTGCACCACCGAGGCGTGCGGCAGCAGCCGCACCCGCTCCCACTCGGGCAGGATCAGCTCGAGGGCCCCGGTCTCGTCGAGGGTCTCCCATACGCCCAGCAGGCCGGGTCCGGCCGCGAGCAGCCGGACGAACAGGTCGCGGGCGCCGAGGGGCCAGGGGTCGGGCAGCGCGGGGCTCTCCCGCACCAGCCGGGCCGCGGCCGTGGGCGCGAGCACCAGGTCGCGTTCGGCCGCCTCGGCCGCCGCGCGCAGCAGGAGCAGCGGGTCCTCGGCCGGCTTGGCCCCCCGGTCGAGCACGACCTCCTCGTAGGAGACGGCGAGCCCGGGGGCGATCGGCTCCAGCCGCGGGCGTCGCTGCCCGACCACGTTGGGGCGACGCTGGACGGCCTCCGCGCGCCGCCAGGCCAGCCGGGAGAGGTGCGTCAGCCGCCGGGCCAGGCTGCGGGTGTGCACCTGGGCGGCGTTCCCGTCGGGCAGGCCGAGCTCGGTGGCGATGTCCCCCCAGAACTCCTGGGCCACCCGGTCGGTGGCCCGACCGGCGACGGCGTGCAGTGCGTCACGGACGTCGAGCAGGGCGATCCGGCACCGCTCCAGGTCCCCGTGGGGCACGTCGACCAGCCAGCTCGCGACCAGCGCCTTGAGCACGGTCGCGTCCCGCAGGCCGCCCACCGACTCCTTGAGGTCGGGGACCGAGGCGTGGGCCAGCTCACCGCTCATCCGGCCGCGCTCGGAGACCAGCTCGTGGAGCTCTTCGAGCCGGGTGCGGGCGTCGCGCCGCCACTGGGTGAGCACGGCGCTGCGCAGCCGCAGGGTCAGGTTGGGGTCGCCGGCCAGGTGCCGGGCGTCGAGCATCCCGGTCGCCACCCGCAGGTCGGCGGCGGACCGCTCGAGCACCTCCTCGAGCGTGCGGACCGAGTGGTCGATGGTGGCCCCGGAGTCCCACAGGGGATACCAGACCTTGCCGGCCCACTCCCCCATCGCGACGGCAGCGTCGTGGACCAGGACGACGTCGAGGTCGCTGAACGGCGCCAGCTCCATCCGCCCGTAGCCGCCTACGGCCACGAGGGCGACCCCCACGTCCGGGCAGCCTGCGTCGGCGAAGGCCTTGGCGCACAGCTCGTCGGCCTCACGGGTGCGCTCCGCGCGCTCGGCTGCGGTCACCTCAGCTCAGCCCGTCGACGGCGGGGTCTCGACCGGCTCGACCGGTGGCATCTCAGACGGCCGACTCGTCACGGTCGCCGGTGCGCACGCGCACGACGCTCTCGATCGGCGCGACCCACACCTTGCCGTCGCCGATCCGGCCGGTGGCGGCGGCAGCGACGATGGCCTCGGTGACCGACTCGACCTCGGCGTCGTCGAGCACGATCTCCAGCCTGACCTTGGGCACCAGCGCCACGTCGTACTCCGCGCCGCGGTAGACCTCGGTGTGGCCCTTCTGGCGTCCGTAGCCGCTGACCTCGCTCACGGTCATGCCCGTGATGCCCGCGGCCTCCAGGGCGGCGCGCACGTCTTCCCACTTGTGGGGCTTGATCACTGCGGTGACGATCTTCATGGGCCCAGCCTCTCAGGCCCGGGACCCCCGCGGGGCGAACGGCCCGCGGATCACCGAGATCGATGGCTCCTCGGTCGCGGAACCCGCCCGGAACGCCACCGTGGGTGCGCTCCCCCGTCTGCACAGGGGAACGCACCCACGACGGATGTCACTGCCGGGTCGGGACCCGGCGGGCTCGACTCAGATCGCCGCTTCGTCGCGGTCGCCGGTGCGGACCCGGACCACGCTCTCGACGGGCGAGACCCAGACCTTGCCGTCGCCGATGCGCCCGGTCTGCGCCGCCTTGACGACGATCCCGGCCACGTCCTCGACATCGCCGTCGTCGACGACGATCTCGATGCGGATCTTCGGCACCAGGGCGATGTCGTACTCCGCGCCCCGGTAGACCTCGGTGTGGCCCTTCTGGCGTCCGTAGCCGCTGACCTCGCTCACGGTCATGCCGGTGACCCCGAAAGCCTCCAGCGCTGCACGAACCTCTTCCCACTTGTGTGGCTTGATGACTGCAGTCACGAGCTTCATGCGTTGACTCCTCTCGCTTCAGCGTCCGCCTGGATGGTTGCCGAGGGAGTGCTCCCCGACAGCAGGCTCGAGCCACCGGTGCGGGAGACGAAGTCGTAGGCCGTCTCACTGTGCTCGGTGAAGTCGATGCCCTCGATCTCGTCCTCCTCCTCGATCCGGAAGCCGATCGTCTTGGAGATGGCGTAGCCGATGATCAGGGTCAGGACGAAGGAGTAGACCAGCACGGCACCCGCACCCACGGCTTGGCGCCACAGCTGGTCGACACCGCCGCCGTAGAACAGTCCGTCGACACCGGCCGTGGCCGACGACGAGGCGAAGAAGCCGACGGCGATGGTGCCCCAGATGCCGCCGACGAGGTGGACGCCGACGACGTCGAGCGAGTCGTCCACGTTCATCTTGTACTTCAGGCCCACGGCCAGGGCGCAGAGCACACCGGCCAGGGCACCCACGGCGATGGCGCCGAGCGGGGTGACCGAGGAGCAGGAGGGCGTGATGGCGACCAGACCGGCCACGACACCGGACGCAGCACCCAGCGAGGTGGCGTGTCCGTCACGGAAGCGCTCCACCACGAGCCAGCCGAGCGCCGCGGCACCCGTGGCGACCATGGTGGTCACCCAGACCTCGGAGGCCTGGCCGTTGGCGGACAGGGCCGAGCCGGCGTTGAAGCCGAACCAGCCGAACCACAGCAGGCCGGCACCGAGCATCACCAGGGGCAGGTTGTGCGGCCGCATGGGGTCCTTCTGCCAGCCGACGCGTCGGCCGAGGACGATCGCCAGGGCCAGACCTGCAGCACCGGCGTTGATGTGCACCGCGGTTCCACCGGCGAAGTCGATGGCGAGCAGCTTGTTGGCGACCCAGCCACCCTTCGCCGACTCGGCACCGTCGAACGCGAAGACCCAGTGGGCGACGGGGAAGTAGACGATGGTGGCCCAGATGCCGGAGAACAGCATCCACGGACCGAAGCGGGCGCGGTCGGCGATGGCACCGGAGATCAGCGCGACCGTGATGATCGCGAACACGGCCTGGAAGGCCACGAAGGCCATCG
Source organism: Marmoricola sp. (assembly GCA_025964795.1). Classification (GTDB taxonomy): domain Bacteria; phylum Actinomycetota; class Actinomycetes; order Propionibacteriales; family Nocardioidaceae; genus Marmoricola. The sequence continues at coordinate 4,282 of JAOPYC010000191.1, read as the reverse complement.
ACGGGATCGTGAAGACCAGGCTGCTCGCCGCGAAGCCCTTGTCGATGCCCTCGGTGCCCATCAGGCCCTTGAGGCCGAAGAACTCGGTGGGGCTGCCCAGGAGGCCACCGCCCACGTCGTTCCCGAACGCCATCGAGTAGCCGTAGAGAACCCAGAGGACGCTGATCAGGGCCAGCGCCCCGAAGCTCATCATCATCATGTTCAGGACTGTCTTCGCGCGGACCATGCCGCCGTAGAACAGCGCCAGCCCGGGAGTCATCAGCAGCACGAGGGCCGCTGACGCCAACACCCAGGCAGTATCGCCGGTATCCATGGAACCTCCAGTGGTGAGAAAGCAGTGCAGGGCCGCGCGCGTCAATGACCGCTTTGTCGAACGTCGCTGCCCCCAGGTGCGGTCACTCTCGTCGGCGTAGGTTTCATGGGTCTGCGACCGTTGTTTCCGCAGGATCACACATCGTCGAGTTGTGTTACGCCTGGGTGAAATCCGCCTATTTCGGAAAAGCCGTACAAGCGGGTGCTTACGAACCTATGCTCGACTCCGTGGAAGCCAGCACCATGGGGGCGGGGGCTGCTGTGAGCAACTCACCCGTGCCAGACGTACGCCGCAAGCGCGGCCGACCTCGCGATCCCGAGGCGGATGGTCGCATTCTCGCGGCCGCCTCGGCACTGATCCTGCTGCGCGGCTTCGACAGCATGACCGTCGACGAGGTGGCGACCAGTGCCGGCGTCGGCAAGGCCACGGTCTACCGCCGCTGGGCGCGCAAGGAAGACCTGGCCGTCGCCGCGATGGAGCAGCTCTACCGCAGCGAGATGCCCACCCCGGACACCGGCTCCATCCGCGAGGACCTGCGTCAGGCCTACGCCTCGGCGCTCACCTTCATCAACTCCGCCACCGGCACCGACTACGTGCGGACCACGATCAAGGAGTCGATGCGCGACGACCGCATCGCCACGCTCTACCGCGAGGCCGCGGAGCGCACGGAGGCGAGCTCCATGGTGATGTTCGACCGTGCCATCGCCCGTGGAGAGGTCCGCCCGGACATCCCGAAGCACATCGCCGTCCAGCTGATGGGCGGCATCATCGCGATGCGGGCGACCACCGGGCAGCCCATGCCCGGGATGGAGGACCTCGACCAGATGGTCGACTTCGTCCTCCAGGGCATCCGCGCCTAGCGGCCTGCCGCCGAGCCCAGCCCGGTCCGGCTCAGTCCTGGTCGAGCAGGGCGTCCACGAACGACTCGGGGTCGAACGGCGCCAGGTCGTCGGCTCCCTCGCCGACGCCGACCAGCTTGACCGGGACGCCCAGCTCGCGCTGGACGGCCACGACGATCCCGCCCTTGGCGGACCCGTCGAGCTTGGTCAGCACGATGCCGGTGACGTCGACGACCTCGCGGAACACCCGGGCCTGCACCAGCCCGTTCTGTCCGGTGGTCGCGTCGAGCACGAGCAGGACCTCGGAGACCGGGGCCTGCTTCTCCACGACGCGCTTGACCTTGCCGAGCTCGTCCATCAGCCCGGCCTTGTTCTGCAGGCGGCCGGCGGTGTCGATGACCACGACGTCGACCCCGCGCTCGACGCCGGTGCGGACCGACTCGAACGCGACGCTGGCGGGGTCGCTGCCCTCGGGGCCGGTGACCACGTCGACGCCCACCCGCTCGCCCCAGGTGCTGAGCTGCTCGGTGGCCGCGGCCCGGAACGTGTCGGCCGCGCCGAGCACCACCGTCTTGTCCTCCGCGACGAGCACCCGGGCCAGCTTGCCGACCGAGGTGGTCTTCCCGGAGCCGTTGACCCCGACCACCAGCACCACCGCGGGCTTGCCGTCGCTGGGGGTCGTCGACAGGGAGCGGTCCATGGCGGGGTCGACGAGCGCGAGGAGCTCCTCGCGGAGCACGGTCACCGCCTGGGCGGCGCCCACGCCCTCGACCCGCATCCGCGTGCGCAGCCGCCCGACCAGCTCCTGGGTCGGCGCCACCCCCACGTCGGCGGTGATCAGGGTGTCCTCGATCTCCTCCCAGGTGTCCTCGTCGAGCCGGTCGCGCGACAGCAGCACCAGCAGTCCACGTCCCAGGCCGCCCTGGGAGCGGGAGAGCCGCTGGCGGAGCCGGACCAGCCGGCCCGCCGTACCCTCCGGGCGCTCGAGGGTGGTGACCGGAGCGGCCGGTTCGGCGGACGCCGGCGGTGAGGGCTCCTGGTTGATCGTGCCGGTCGGAGGCGCTGGGGGGACGTCACGTCGCGGAGGCTGCCGCCGCCCGTTGACCAGGGCGATCAGGCCGACGACGAGTCCCACCACGAGGAGGGCGAAGACGAGGATGACGAACAAGGGGATACCGCTCATGGAGCGATCCAATCAAACTTCGGGGCGGGAGCGCTCAGCGGTGTGCGTCGGCGTCGACGGTGGCCCGCCGGTCCTGCTCCTCGAGATCCAGCGTGGGCAGCGACCGTACGCCGCGGCGCATGGCCGAGCCGACGAACGGCACGAGCGGGGTGTCCTCGCCGCGGTAGGGGTAGGCGGCGTACACGATGACGGCGAGTGCGAGCACGAGCGCAAGCACCAGCACGACCACGATGAGACCCATGGGGCTCCTTCGTCCTGAGATCGGTCCGGGGTTGAGACCCAGTGTCCACGGCGATCCAAGGCCCGGCTCCCGGTGTGGGCTCGCGGTGTGGTCAGTCTCTCAGCAGGGGTACGACGGCCGCGCGGACCTGCTCCGGGACCGGGCTGACCGGTCGCGCCCCACCGGGCCCGGCAGTGTTGTCGACGTAGACGTGCACGAACCGGCCCTCGGCGGCGGCCTCCGCGCCGTCACCCTCCGGATCGCCCTGGAAGAGCCCGATCCGGTAGACGACCGAGGACGTGCCCACCTTGTCCACGACCAGGCCCATGTCCACCGGCGCGGGATAGCCCATCTCGCGGAAGTAGCGGCAGCCCACCTCCGCCACCACGCCGATCGCGGGCAGCGAGCGGATGTCCACCCCGGTCGCCTCCGCGAGATGCGCGTTCACCGCGGTGTCGATCAGCTCGAAGTAGCGGGCGTTGTTCATGTGGCCGTAGACGTCGTCGTCGGCCCAGCGGGTGGTGGCCTGGCGCCAGACGACGTAGTCACTGCGGCGGGGTCGTGCTGCTCGCTCGGTCACGCGGGACATTGTGCCGCGTCGCCCCAGGGACTGCCCGCACCGGCGTCAGGCCGAGGCCTGCTCCCGCAGCCGCTGGCTGATCACCGCGGAGACGCCGTCGCCGCGCATGGTCACGCCGTAGAGCGCGTCGCCGACCTCCATCGTCCGCTTCTGGTGGGTGATCACCAGGAGCTGGGAGTTCTCGCGCAGCTCTTCGTAGATCTCCAGCAGTCGGCCGAGGTTGGTGTCGTCCAGGGCGGCCTCCACCTCGTCGAGGATGTAGAACGGCGACGGACGGGCCTTGAACAGGGCCACCAGGAAGGCCACGGCGACCAGCGAGCGCTCGCCACCGGAGAGCAGCGAGAGCCGCTTGACCCGCTTGCCGGCCGGGCGGGCCTCGACCTCGATGCCGGTGTTGAGCATGTCGTCCGGGCTGGTCAGGACCAGGCGCCCCTCACCGCCCGGGAACAGCCGGGCGAAGGTGGAGTCGAAGGCCGTGGACACGTCGGCGTACGCCTCGGTGAAGACCTGCTCGACGCGCTCGTCGACCTCGCGGACGATGTCGAGCAGGTCCTTGCGCGTGCTGCGCAGGTCCTCGAGCTGCTCGGTCAGGAACTTGTGCCGCTCCTCGAGCGCCGAGAACTCCTCGAGCGCCAGCGGGTTGATCCGGCCGAGCTGGGCCAGCGCCCGCTCGGCGGTGCGCAGCCGCTTGGTCTGCTCCTCGGGGTCGAACGGCACCGGCTCGGGCACCTCCTCACCCTCGGCCACCTGGCCGGTGAAGGGCACCAGCTGGTCGGGGCCGTAGTCGGCGACCAGCGCCTCGAGGTCGAGCCCGAGCTCCTCGAGCACCCGCTCCTCGAGCTGCTCGATGCGCATCCGCTGCTGGGTGCGGGCCATCTCGTCGCGGTGGACCGAGCTGACCAGCTCGTCCAGCTCGCGGCCCAGGTCGCGCAGGCGCTCGCGGGTCTCGCGCAGCTCGGTCTCGCGACCGGCTCGCGCCTGCTCGACGCGGGTGCGCTCGGCCGCCGCCAGGGCGACGGACTCCTCGAGGCGGGCGAGCACGACGGCGGCCCCGCGACCGACCGCCTCACCGACGCGGCCCTCGTGCAGCAGCTGCTCCCGACGGGCGATGGCCGCGGCCCGCGCCTCACGTTCGGCACGGGCGGCG